>NZ_JBQENK010000012.1:0-98837 GCF_052044735.1 Pseudomonas sp. 22526 | reverse complement strand
CTACAGGGGGAACCCAATAGTTCGCGGTACACGCGGGCAATGTAGCCGCTGCCGTAGGCTGCGATAGGTCCGCAGGACCTTCTGCGAGATCAGCAGCGCCGCCCGCTGCGCGGCCGAGTACATGGGGCCGCGGGTTATTCCGGTCTGTTTACAGCGGCGTGCCGAGCAGCACATTGGATGGCGAGAACTGCACCCGCACCGGCTTGCCGACGCTCAAGCCCAGGGTCCGCAGTTGCAGCGGTTCGGCCAGGGCGCAGAGGGTCTGGCCGCTGGGCAGGACGATGCGGATTTCGCTGGGGCCGTCTTCGGCGTCGAGGATGGCTTCCAGGCTGCCTTGCAGGCAGTTGTATCCGGAGGTTGCGGGCTGATCGATGGCCAGCAGTTCCAGCCAACCAGCCTTGATCAAGGCCACCACTCCGGTGCCGGGCTCCAGTTCCAGACGCAGGGTGCTGTCATGGGTGATCTGCGCCTGGATCACCAGGTCTTCCGCAAGCGCCAGGCGCACCAGGTCGTTGCGCCCTTGGGCTTCGACGGCCTGCACCGTGCCGTGCAGCTGGTTGCGGGCGCTGGTCCGCAGCATCAGGCGTCCCAGCAGGTCGAGGTCGGCGGCATCTTCGGCGGCTTCCAGCACCTGGGCCTGCAAGGCCTGCAAGCGCTGGTAGAGACGCAGCACCCGCTCGCCTTCGGCGGAGAGCCGGGCGCCACCGCCGCCTTTGCCGCCGACACTGCGTTCGACCAGGGGTTTCTGCGCCAGGTTGTTCAACTCGTCGATGGCGTCCCAGGCGGCCTTGTAGCTCAGGCCGGCACTTTTCGCGGCACGGGTGATCGAGCCCTGTTCGGCGATGTGCTGCAGCAGGGCGATGCGCTGCGGGCGGCGGACGATGTGCTGGGTCAACAAGGTGGGCAAGGACATGGCTGAACGCTTTGAACGCTGGGAATGGAAAGGGAGTTTGCGGCTTGAGGGGCGAGAGTCAAGCTCAGTCGGGCTCGCCGGGTTTTGGCGTGCGTGCCAGGCAATACACATCGACCCGCCGTGCCCCAGCCGTGAGCAACAGTCGCGCCAGGGCGTGGGCGGTCGTACCTGTGGTGAGCACGTCGTCCACTAGCGCCAGGTGCCGGCCACGGACTGCCGCTCCGGGCATCAGGGCGAAGGCGTGGCGCAGGTTGCGTTGCCGCGCCCTGGCATCCAGGCCTTGCTGCGATGGCGTGTCCTGGGTGCGCTGCAACGAGGTTTCGTCGCAGGGGATCTGCAGGATCTCACCCAGCCAGCGCGCGAGCATCGCCGCCTGGTTATAGCCGCGCTGACGCAGGCGCTTGCGGGCCAGGGGCACCGGCAGCAGGGCGTCGGGTTGCATCAGGTCCTCGCTAAAGCGATGTTGCAGTGATTGTGCGAGAAGTTCGGCCAAAAGTCGGCCAAAGGGCCATTTACCGTTGTGCTTGAAACGGCTGACCAGGCTATCGACCGGAAAGCCATAACGCCAGGGCGCCACCACCTGGGCGAAGGCGGGCGGTCGCTTGAGGCACTGGCCGCAGGTCAGGCCGGCAGCGGGCAGGGGCAGGGCGCACACCTGGCAATGATTGCCGAGCCACGGCAGTTCGGTTTCACAGGCGGTGCAAATGGCTTGGGGCGTGTCGGTCGGCTCGTCGCAGAGCAAACAGGTTTGTTTGTTTTTTAACCAGATGTAAACCGGTCCTTGGTAATGTGGTTGACACTGCATGGCGCTTCCTTAAATATGCCCAACATCCGTGTCGCGGCTGTGGGTATTCCCTTCCCGCAGTCGCTTGCCAAGCATAATCAAGGAATCGCCCATGAGCGCCAGCACCACCGCCAATCTGCGTCATGACTGGACTTTGGCTGAAGTCAAAGCCCTCTTCGTCCAGCCGTTCAATGACTTGCTGTTCCAGGCGCAGACGGTGCACCGCGCGCATTTCGACGCCAACCGCGTCCAGGTTTCCACCCTGTTGTCGATCAAGACCGGCGCCTGCCCGGAAGATTGCAAATATTGTCCACAGTCCGGTCACTACAACACCGGCCTGGAAAAAGAAAAACTGATGGAAGTGCAGAAGGTTCTCGAAGAGGCTGCGCGCGCCAAGGCCATAGGTTCGACCCGTTTCTGCATGGGCGCGGCCTGGAAACACCCGTCGGCCAAAGACATGCCGTACGTGCTGGAAATGGTCAAGGGCGTGAAGGCCATGGGCCTGGAAACCTGCATGACCCTCGGTCGCCTGGACCAGGACCAGACCGAAGCGCTGGCCAAGGCCGGCCTGGACTACTACAACCACAACCTCGATACCTCGCCGGAGTTCTACGGCAGCATCATCACCACCCGTACCTACAGCGAGCGCCTGCAGACCCTGGCCTACGTGCGCGATGCCGGGATGAAGATCTGCTCCGGCGGCATCCTCGGCATGGGTGAGTCCCTCGATGACCGCGCCGGCCTGCTGATTCAACTGGCCAACCTGCCGGAGCACCCGGAGTCGGTACCGATCAACATGCTGGTGAAAGTGGCCGGCACGCCGTTGGAAAACTCCGAGGATGTCGATCCGTTCGACTTCATCCGCATGCTCGCCGTGGCTCGTATCCTGATGCCGAAATCCCACGTGCGCCTGTCCGCCGGCCGCGAAGCGATGAACGAGCAGATGCAGGCCCTGGCGTTCTTCGCCGGCGCCAACTCGATCTTCTACGGCGAGAAGTTGCTGACCACCGCCAACCCGCAGGCCGACAAGGACATGCAACTGTTCGCGCGCCTGGGCATCCAGCCGGAAGCCCGCGAAGAGCACGCCGACGAGGTGCACCAGGCCGCCATCGAGCAGGCACTGGTGGAGCAGAAGAGCAGCGAGCAGTTCTATAACGCCGCGGTTTAAGCCTCTCTCCCTGTAGCCGCTGCCGCAGGCTGCGATAGGTCCGCAGGACCTCGACGGACTCAAGATCCTCGCGCCCCTTCGGGTCGATCGCAGCCTGCGGCAGCGGTTACGGTAAATATCGTCCGATCATCGAGGCCTGCATGTCTTTCGATCTCCGCGCGCGTCTCGCTGCCCGTCGTGCCGAAAACCTCTACCGTCAGCGCCCACTGCTGGAAAGCCCGCAAGGGCCAAAAGTGGTGGTCGATGGCCAGCCGTTGCTGGCGTTCTGCAACAACGATTACCTGGGCCTGGCCAATCACCCGCAAGTGATCGAAGCCTGGCGCGCTGGCGCGTCCCGCTGGGGCGTGGGCGGTGGCGCTTCGCACCTGGTGATCGGCCACAGCACGCCCCACCACCAGTTGGAAGAGGCCCTGGCCGAGTTCACCGGCCGCCCGCGGGCATTGTTGTTCACCACCGGTTACATGGCCAATCTCGGCGCGGTCACCGCGCTGGTGGGGCAGGGCGACACAGTGCTGGAAGACCGCCTCAACCACGCTTCGTTGCTGGATGCCGGCCTGCTCTCCGGCGCGCGTTTCAACCGTTACCTGCACAACGATGCCGAGAGCCTGGCCAAGCGCCTGGAGAAAGCCACCGGCAATACCCTGGTGGTCACCGATGGCGTGTTCAGCATGGACGGCGACCTGGCCGACCTGCCGGCGCTGGCTCGCGAAACCCGGGCCAAGGGCGCCTGGTTGATGGTCGACGACGCCCATGGGTTCGGGCCGCTGGGGGCCAACGGCGCAGGTATAGTCGAGCATTTCGGCTTGAGCCAGGAAGATGTACCGGTCCTGGTGGGCACCCTCGGCAAGGCGTTCGGCACCGCCGGCGCCTTTGTCGCCGGCAGCGAGGAACTGATCGAAAGCCTGATCCAGTTCGCCCGTCCTTATATCTACACCACCAGCCAGCCGCCGGCCCTGGCCTGTGCCACCCTGAAAAGCCTGGAGTTGTTGCGTAGCGAGCACTGGCGGCGTGAACACCTGAACAGGCTGATCCGCCAGTTCCGCCTGGGCGCCGAGCAGATCGGGCTGACCCTGATGGACAGCTTCACGCCGATCCAGCCGATCCTGATCGGCGACAGCGCGCGGGCGATTCGCCTGTCACAGATGCTGCGCGAGCGCGGCCTGATGGTCACCGCGATTCGTCCACCTACCGTGCCCGCGGGGAGCGCCCGCTTGCGGGTGACCCTGTCCGCCGCCCACAGTGAGGCTCAGGTCCAGCTATTGTTGAATGCACTGGCGGATTGTTTTAGCGAACTGGGACCGGAGCCAAGCCATGCGTGATCGACTGATTCTGCTGCCCGGTTGGGGTCTTGGCGTATCGCCGCTGGAGCCCTTGGCGGCGGCACTGCAGGGACTGGACGAACACCTGCGGGTCGAGATCGAACCGTTGCCGGAGCTGGAGTCCAGCGACTTGAATGAGTGGCTCGACGAACTGGATGCCAGTGTGCCGGACAACGCCTGGCTCGGTGGCTGGTCACTGGGCGGCATGCTGGCTTCCGAGCTGGCGGCGCGTCGTGGCGAACGTTGCTGCGGTCTGCTGACCCTGGCCAGCAACCCCAGTTTCGTAGCGCATGCCGAGTGGTCGAGCGCGATGCCGGGGGAGACCTTCGACGGGTTTCTGGCCGGCTGCAACGCCGACCCGCGCACCACCCTCAAGCGCTTCAGTTTGCTCTGTGCCCAGGGCGCCGAAGATCCACGCGGTCTTTCGCGCCTGCTGTCGGGCGGCGCTCCGCATACCTCGGGCGCGGTGTTGATGGCCGGCCTGGAGCTGCTGGCGCAGTTGGATACCCGCCATGCCTTGCAGGCGTTTCGTGGGCCGCAGTTGCATCTGTTCGCCGGGCTCGACGGCTTGGTGCCGGCCGAAGCCGCGGGTGAATTGTTGGCGTTGTTGCCCGATGTCGAAATTGGTCTGATTGAACAGGCCAGCCACGCGTTTCTTCTGGAGGATCCCCACGGTGTGGCGGGGGCGATCCAGGCTTTTTTGCATGAGTCCGGTGATGACTGATCTGTCCCTTCCTAAACTGCCCGGCAGCTTGCCCGACAAGCGCCAGGTGGCGGCTTCCTTTTCCCGCGCGGCATCCAGTTACGACAGCGTGGCGCAACTGCAGCGCGACGTCGGTAACGAGTTGCTGAGCCGCCTGCCGCAAGACCGCGAGCCTGGTCGCTGGCTGGACATGGGCTGCGGCACCGGTTATTTCAGCCGCCTGCTGGGTGAGCGTTTCCAGGCCAGCGAAGGGCTGGCGCTGGACATCGCCGAAGGCATGCTCGAGCACGCCCGTCCGCTGGGCGGGGCGCAGTATTTCATTGCCGGCGATGCCGAGCGTTTGCCGTTGCAGGGGCAGAGCTGCGAGTTGATCTTTTCCAGCCTGGCGGTGCAGTGGTGCGCGGACTTCCGTTCGGTCCTCAGCGAGGCGCATCGGGTGTTGAAGCCGGGTGGCGTGCTGGCCTTTGCCAGCCTGTGCGTCGGTACGCTGTACGAATTGCGCGACAGTTGGCGTCAGGTCGACGGCATGGTGCATGTCAACCGCTTCCGTGAGTTCAGCACTTATCAACAGCTGTGCGCGGCGAGCGGTTTGCATGTGCTGAGCCTGGAGACCCGTCCTCATGTGCTGCACTACCCTGATGTGCGCAGCCTGACCCATGAGTTGAAAGCGCTGGGGGCACACAACCTCAACCCTGGACGGCCCGGCGGGTTGACAGGGCGGGCGCGGATCAAGGGCCTGATCGACGCTTATGAACAGTTTCGTCAAGCGCAGGGACTGCCCGCGACGTACCAGGTGGTCTACGCCGTATTGGAGAAGCCGCTATGAGCCAAGCCTATTTCGTTACCGGAACAGACACCGATGTTGGCAAGACCACCATCGCCGCTGGCTTGCTGCATGCCGCGCGCCTTTCGGGGCTGAGCACGGCGGCTGGGAAACCGGTGGCTTCGGGCTGCGAGCTGACCCCCAAGGGGCTACGCAACGCCGATGCCTTGGCCTTGCTGGCGGAGTGCTCATTGCCGCTGACCTACGACGAGGTCAATCCACTGGCCTTCGAACCCGCCATCGCTCCCCATCTGGCGGCCCGCGAGGCTGGCGTGGCGTTGACCGTGCAAACCTTGCTGGCGCCGATGCGCCAGGTGCTGGCCAAGGGTGCGGACTTCACCCTGATCGAAGGGGCCGGCGGCTGGCGTGTGCCGCTGGCCGACCAGGACAACCTGTCCGACCTGGCCATGGCCCTGGATCTGCCAGTGATCCTGGTGGTGGGCGTGCGTCTGGGCTGTATCAACCATGCCCTGCTGACGGCCGAGGCGATCGCCCAGGACGGTTTGCAGCTGGCGGGCTGGGTGGCCAATATCATCGAGCCGAAGACTTCGCGGCTTGAGGAGAACCTCGCCACGTTGGCGGAGCGTTTGCCTGCACCTTGTCTGGGCCGGGTCCCAAGATTGAAGACGGTCAGCGCCGAAGCGGTGGCCGAGTATCTGCAACTGGACCTGCTTGACTAGATTTTGCCTATGGTAAGGCACTGTGCCATTAGTGTTTTTGACGGGTCTTTTTCTGGCGCGTCTGGTTCAATAGCCACTGTTCATTTCTTGCAGGGTCGAGTTCTCCCATGGAAATTTCCGGGAATACCGCTTTCTACGCCGGCCTGAGTACCGTGCAGACCGGGCAGAATCGTGTCGATCAGGCTGCCAGCCAGATCGCCAGCACGACCATCGAACGTTCTGTCACCAGCCAGTCTTCCGAAGTCCAGGTCGAGCGCTTGCGGTCCGTCGATCGCAGCCAGCAATCGGACCTGGCCAGCAACATGGTCGAGATGTCCATGGGCAAGATCCAGGCGGAGCTGGGCGTGAAAGTCGCCAAGGCCGCCGATGAAGTGCTCGGTACGCTGATCGACACCTACGCTTGACCCTCCCTCGGTAGCCCTGTCCGTTTTTGCGGGCAGGCTGACCCGCGCAAGAACGCCCTGCACAGCCCCATCTTCCGTCTTGCTGGTCTGCCAGCCCCTACATTCAATTTAGCTTCCGAATATTTCATGGCATTCGCTGTGGGCCTTTGCGTGCAAGGCTTGCAGAGGGGCGATGACGAACGGTGTTTGCATGGTGCTTGACAAGGTTTAGGCGTAAACGTATGTTTCAAACAACTGTTTGACCGCCACAATAAATCAACGCGGTCGTTCATTCCCGGTTACATCAGCAGAGGTTTATCGCTATGCCTGACTACAAGGCCCCCTTGCGTGATATTCGCTTCGTTCGTGACGAGCTGCTCGGCTATGAAGCGCACTATCAGAGCCTGCCGGCTTGCCAGGACGCTACTCCAGACATGGTTGACGCCATCCTCGAGGAAGGCGCGAAGTTTTGTGAGCAGGTACTGGCCCCTCTGAACCGTGTGGGTGACCTGGAAGGCTGCACCTGGAGCGAGTCCGGCGTTAAGACCCCGACTGGCTTCAAAGAGGCTTACAAGCAATTCGTCGAAGGCGGCTGGCCAAGCCTGGCTCACGATGTCGAGCATGGCGGTCAAGGCCTGCCGGAGTCCCTGGGCCTGGCGGTCAGCGAAATGGTCGGCGAAGCCAACTGGTCGTGGGGCATGTACCCAGGCCTGTCCCATGGTGCGATGAACACCATCTCCGAACACGGCACGCCTGAGCAGCAAGAGGCTTACCTGACCAAGCTGGTATCCGGCGAGTGGACCGGCACCATGTGCCTGACCGAACCGCACTGCGGCACCGACCTGGGCATGCTGCGCACCAAGGCCGAACCTCAGGCTGATGGTTCCTACAAAGTCACCGGCACCAAGATCTTCATCTCGGCCGGTGAGCACGACATGGCCGACAACATCGTCCATATCGTTCTGGCCCGCCTGCCGGATGCTCCGGCTGGCACCAAAGGCATCTCGCTGTTCATCGTGCCGAAGTTCCTGCCGAACGCCGATGGCACTGTCGGCCAGCGCAACGCCGTGAGCTGTGGTTCCCTGGAACACAAGATGGGTATCCACGGCAACGCCACCTGCGTGATGAACTTCGACGCGGCTACCGGTTTCCTGATCGGCCCGGCGAACAAAGGCCTGAACTGCATGTTCACCTTCATGAACACCGCTCGCCTGGGTACCGCGCTGCAAGGCCTGGCCCACGCCGAGATCGGTTTCCAGGGCGGCCTGAAATACGCTCGCGATCGTCTGCAAATGCGTTCCCTGACTGGCCCGAAAGCGCCGGACAAGGCCGCCGACCCGATCATCGTGCACCCTGACGTACGTCGCATGCTGTTGACCATGAAGGCTTTCGCCGAGGGCAACCGTGCCATGGTCTACTTCACCGCCAAGCAGGTCGACATCGTCAAATACGGCGTGGACGAAGAAGAGAAGAAGAAAGCCGACGCACTGCTGGCCTTCATGACTCCGATCGCCAAGGCCTTCATGACCGAAGTCGGCTTCGAAGCCGCCAACCACGGTGTGCAGATCTACGGTGGCCACGGCTTCATCGCCGAGTGGGGCATGGAGCAGAACGTTCGCGACAGCCGCATTTCCATGCTGTACGAAGGCACCACCGGCATCCAGGCGCTGGACCTGCTGGGCCGTAAAGTGCTGATGACCCAAGGCGAAGCCCTGAAAGGCTTCACCAAGATCGTCCACAAGTTCTGCCAGAGCAACGAAGGCAACGAGTCGGTCAAAGAGTTCGTCGCACCGCTGGCTGCACTGAACAAGGAGTGGGGCGAGCTGACCATGAAGGTCGGTATGGCGGCCATGAAAGACCGTGAAGAAGTCGGTGCCGCGTCCGTGGACTACCTGATGTACTCCGGTTATGCCTGCCTGGCTTACTTCTGGGCCGACATGGCGCGCCTGGCTGCCGAGAAGCTGGCTGCCGGTACCACCGAAGAGGCGTTCTACACCGCCAAGCTGCAGACCGCGCGCTTCTACTTCCAGCGCATCCTGCCGCGTACCCGCACTCACGTTGCGGCCATGCTGTCGGGTGCCAACAACCTGATGGACATGAAAGAAGAAGATTTCGGCCTGGCTTACTAAGCCTTACCGAGGTCCATTCAGAAGCCGCTTTTCCTTCGGGAGAAGCGGCTTTTTTGTGCGCGGGAGGAATCTGAAAATAATCCGACTAAAACGTTAAGAAGAAGCAACTCCCTGCCGTTACAGAGATGGCAATGTGACACGTGTCACATTTGTCGTGTTTTACTACGCCCCGTGAAGGCATAGTGCCATCTACTGTTTAGCCGCGTCGGAGCTTTACCCTTGCCGCGTTCTTCAGCTGTACGTTTCAGCCATTTTCTACCCTCATTGCTACTCTTGCTTGCGGGGCTCGCGGCCGCCTACGTCAAGGATCTCAACGTCTTCTTCACCTCGCTGTTCAACGTCTTGCCGACCCTGGTGCTGTTGCTCGGCGGCGCCTACTGCGCGGTGTATCGGCGCCAGCGTGAACTGTTCCTGATGGTCACGGTGTACATCGCCTATTTCCTGCTCGATACCCAGACCGACTATTACCGCGACAACGGCAAGGTGCGCGAGGATGCGGCCGTGGTGTTCCACTTGGTCTGCCTGCTGCTGCCGCTGCTGTTCGGCCTGTTCGCGGCCTGGCAGGAGCGCACCCACCTGTTCCAGGACATGGTGGCGCGCTTTGCCGTACTGCTTGCCTTTGGCAGTGTGGCGCTGGGGTTGGAGCAGAGTTATCCCCAGGCGCTGCTGGCCTGGCTGGCGGAAATCCGTTGGCCGGCCCTGCACGGCACCTGGATGAGCCTGATCCAGTTGTCGTACCCGGTGTTTCTTGCGGCCTTCCTGTTGCTGGCGATCCAGTACTGGCGCAACCCGCGTCCGCTGCATGCGGCGCAACTGGTGGGGTTGCTGGGCCTGTTCTGGATGCTGCCCAAGACTTTCATCCTGCCCTTTACCCTGAACATCATGTGCAGCCAGGTGATGCTGATGATCGCCGCGGCCGTTGCCCATGAGGCATATCAGATGGCCTTCCGCGACGAGCTGACCGGCTTGCCGGGCCGCCGCGCGTTGAACGAGCGCATGCAGCGCCTGGGCCGCAACTACGTGCTGGCGATGAGCGATGTCGATCACTTCAAGAAATTCAACGACACCCACGGCCACGATGTGGGTGACCAGGTGTTGCGCCTGGTGGCCAGCAAGCTGTCGAAAGTCAGCGGCGGCGGTCGCGCCTACCGTTATGGCGGCGAGGAGTTTGCAGTGGTGTTCGCCGGCAAGACCCTCGAGGAATGCATGCCGCACCTGGAGATCATTCGCGAGACCATCGCCAACTACAACATCCAGTTGCGCAATCAGGAGAACCGCCCCCAGGACGACCAGCAGGGTCGTCAGCGCCGGGGCGCGGCCGGGGCGTCCAGCGTATCGGTGACCGTCAGTATCGGTGTCGCCGAGCGGCAGATGGAGCACCGCACGCCGGAAGAGGTGCTCAAGTCTGCCGACCAGGCGCTGTACAGCGCCAAGGGCGCGGGGCGTAACTGCGTCATGGCCTTCGGTCAGAACCGCCGTGGCGCGGTGCGCATGGACACCGCTGCGGGTTGAGTGATAGTGGCGCATTCAGCGTCTGGACTGTGATTGGCAGGTCGGATGGGCGGCAGTAGGTTGGATCGATCTGCTGCCGGAGAAACGACCATGCCCGAGTACAAAGCTCCCCTGCGCGACATGCGCTTTCTGATCGACCATGTCTTCGACTTTCACACCAGCTACGCTGCTCTGGGGGCCAGCGATGCCAGCCCGGACATGGTGGCCGCGATCCTCGAAGAAGGGGCGAAGTTCTGTGAAAACGTACTGGCGCCGCTGAACCGCTCCGGCGACGAAGAAGGCTGCCATTTCGACAATGGCGTGGTCACCACGCCAAAGGGCTTCAAGCAGGCCTTCGCCCAATATGTGGAAGGCGGCTGGCACGGCCTGGCGGCTGACCCGAGCTACGGCGGCCAGGGCCTGCCGCATTCGCTGGGGCTGGTGATCAGCGAGATGGTCGGCTCCAGCAACACCTCCTGGGGCATGTACCCGGGGCTGACCCACGGTGCCATGTCGGCGATTCACGCCCACGGCAGCGAAGAGCAGAAGCAGACCTACCTGAGCAAGCTCACCGCCGGCCAATGGACCGGCACCATGTGCCTGACCGAAGCCCATTGCGGCACCGACCTGGGCATCATCAAGACCCGTGCCGTGCCCCAGGCCGATGGCAGCTATGCGGTCTCCGGCAGCAAGATTTTCATCTCGGCCGGCGAGCACGACATGAGTGAAAACATCATCCACCTGGTGCTGGCCAAGCTGCCGGATGCACCGGCGGGCACCAAGGGCATTTCGCTGTTCATCGTGCCCAAGTTTTTGCCCAACGCCGAAGGCGAGGCGGGCGAGCGCAACGGGGTGAGCTGTGGCTCCATTGAGCACAAGATGGGCATCAAGGCTTCGGCCACCTGCGTGCTGAACTTCGATGGCGCCAAGGGATTTCTGATCGGTGAGGCCAACAAGGGCCTGAACTGCATGTTCACCATGATGAACCACGCGCGTCTCGGTACCGGAATGCAGGGGCTGTGCCTGGGCGAGGCAAGCTTCCAGGGCGCGATCAAATATGCCAACGACCGTCTGCAGATGCGCTCCCTGACCGGGCCGAAGGCGCCGGACAAGGCCGCCGACCCGATCATTGTCCACCCCGATGTGCGGCGCATGCTGCTGACCATGAAAGCCTTCAACGAAGGCAATCGCGCCCTGGCCTATTTCACCGCGCAGTTGCTGGATGTGGCGCACTTGGCCGCTGATGAAACCCAGCGTCAGGATGCCGAGAACCTGCTGGCCTTCCTGACACCGATCTGCAAGGCCTTCATGACTGAAACCGGGCTGGAAGTGACCAACCACGGCATGCAGGTGTTTGGCGGTCATGGCTTTATCCGCGAATGGGGCATGGAGCAACTGGTGCGCGACTGCCGCATCGCCCCGATCTATGAAGGCACCAACGGCATCCAGGCCCTGGACCTGCTGGGGCGCAAGGTGCTTGGCAGCCAGGGCAAGCTGCTGATGGGCTTCACCAAGATCGTCCACAAGTTCTGTGCGGCCAATGCCGAGCATCCACAGCTCAAGGGGCATGTGGCGCAGCTCAATGGGCTCAACCAGCAGTGGGGCGCGCTGACCACCAAGGTCGGGATGGCGGCGATGAAGAACCCCGATGAGGTCGGGGCCGCGGCGCTGGATTACCTGATGTACAGCGGTTACATCATCCTCGCCTACCTGTGGCTGCGCATGGCGCTGGTGGCCCAGGCCCGGCTGGATGCTGGTGAAGAGGATGCCGATTATTGCCAGGCCAAGCTGGCGACCTGCGAGTTCTACTTCAAGCGCCTGCTGCCGCGCACGGCGGCCCATCAGGCAGCGATCGAGGCGGGCAGTGACTGCCTGATGAAGTTGCCGGCGGAGTTGTTTGCGCTCTAGGTTGTCATGTAATCGTCCATCGTCGGCAAACCCATTCCTGCAGACTTTTGCGGGGGTGGGTTTGTCTGCGATTTGATGTGACTAAAAATTACATAAAAGTCATGAGTTGACCCTATGTGTCGCAAAAGTTGTTCGGGTACACTCGAGCTTTCGTAAATGGGGCCGTTCGGGTCCACTTGTTTAGATCTTGCGAGGTTTGCCATGGCTGACTACAAAGCGCCCCTGCGCGATATGCGCTTCGTCCTCAATGAAGTTTTCGAGGTCGCCAAACTCTGGGCCGAACTGCCTGCTCTGGCCGACACTGTCGACGCTGAAACCGTCGAAGCGATTCTTGAGGAAGCCGGCAAAGTCACCGGCAAAAGTATCGCCCCGCTGAGCCGCGGCGCCGACGAAGAGGGCTGCCACTGGAGCGACGGCGCGGTCACCACGCCGGCAGGTTTTCCACAGGCCTATCAGACTTATGCCGAAGGCGGCTGGGTTGGCGTTGGTGGCGATCCGGCCTACGGCGGCATGGGTATGCCCAAGGCGGTATCGGCCCAGGTCGAGGAAATGGTCAACTCGGCCAGCCTGTCGTTCGGCCTCTATCCGATGCTGACCGCGGGCGCCTGCCTGTCGATCAACGCCCACGCCAGCGAAGAGTTGAAGGCGGCCTACCTGCCGAACATGTATGCGGGCGTCTGGGCCGGCTCCATGTGCCTCACCGAGCCGCATGCCGGCACCGACCTGGGCATCATCCGCACCAAGGCCGAACCGCAGGCCGACGGCTCCTACAAGGTCAGCGGCACCAAGATCTTCATCACCGGCGGTGAGCACGACCTGACCGAGAACATCATCCACCTGGTGCTGGCCAAGCTGCCGGATGCACCGGCGGGGCCGAAGGGCATTTCGCTGTTCCTGGTGCCGAAGTTTCTGGTCAACGCCGACGGCAGCCTGGGTGTGCGCAACCCGGCGAACTGCGGTTCGATCGAACACAAGATGGGCATCCAGGCCTCGGCCACCTGCGTGATGAACTTCGACGAAGCCGTCGGTTACATCGTCGGCGAGCCGAACAAGGGCCTGGCGGCGATGTTCACCATGATGAACTACGAGCGTCTGGGCGTCGGCATCCAAGGCCTGGCCTCGGGCGAGCGTTCCTACCAGAACGCCGTGGAATACGCCCGCGATCGCCTGCAAAGCCGTTCGCCCACCGGTCCGCAAGCCAAGGACAAGGTCGCCGACCCGATCATCGTTCACCCGGACGTGCGTCGTATGCTGCTGACCATGAAAGCCGCGAACGAAGGCGGCCGTGCGTTCTCCACCTATGTGGCCATGCAGCTGGATACCGCCAAGTTCAGCGAAGACGCTGTGGTGCGTAAGCGCGCGGAAGATCTGGTGGCCCTGCTGACGCCGGTGGCCAAGGCTTTCCTCACCGACCTGGGGTTGGAAACCACGGTTCACGGCCAGCAGATCTTCGGTGGCCACGGTTATATCCGCGAGTGGGGCCAGGAGCAGTTGGTGCGCGATGTGCGCATTACCCAGATCTATGAAGGCACCAACGGCATCCAGGCGCTGGACCTGGTCGGGCGCAAGATCGTCGGCAGCGGCGGGGCGTTCTACAAGCTGTTCGTGGACGAGATTCGCCATTTCACCGCGACCGCCAGCGCCGATCTGGCCGAGTTCACCAAACCCTTGAACGATGCGCTGGATAACCTCGACGAACTGACTGCCTGGCTGCTGGATCGGGCCAAGACCAATCCGAACGAAATCGGCGCGGCCTCGGTCGAATACCTGCAAGCGTTCGGATACACGGCGTACGCCTACATGTGGGCGTTGATGGCGAAAGCCGCGCTGGGCAAGGAGTCGCAAGACGATTTCTACGCCAGCAAGCTGGGTACCGCGCGCTTCTATTTCGCCCGTTTGCTGCCGCGTATTCACTCGCTGAGCGCATCGGTGAAGGCGGGTAGCGAATCACTGTTCCTGCTGGATGCGGCGCAGTTCTGAGTACATGGGCGTCATGTAAGCATTCTCTTACATGACGTGCTGCTAATCACCCATATCGGCAGATTGGATCCAGAGCTAATCTACTTCACATGGACGTCGCGCAGGAAGCGCAAAGCAATAACACGGACACGTAGGATTCCGCCAGGATGGTGGAGTGAAAAGGATGTCAGGGAAACAGTCTGCAAAGCCCCGCTTCGGCGGGGTTTTCTTTTGCCCGCGTTTTTTATCTGCGCTGCTTCAGCCTAGCCCTTCCAGCGTTGTCGGGCCTGTGATCCGCCCATCCGGGCCGCTCATTTCTTCTTCCAGCAAGGTTCTCAGCAACTCCAGGGTTGCTTGCTGACGCTGTACATCACGACATACCAGCCCTACTTTCAACGGCACCCTCGGTTCGCTCAGCGGTTTCCATAACAGGTCCGTATGGCTATGGGTCTGACGTGAGCGCCCCGGGAGGACCGTCGCCAGGCGGGTGTTGGGCAGGCTGTCGAGAATCCCCGCCATATTGTTCAGTTCCGCCTGCACCTGCGGCCGGCGTCCGAGATTGGCCAGTTGTACCTGCCAGATCTGGCGTATCTGGAACTCCTCGCCCAGCAACAGCATAGGCAGCTCCGCGGCCTGGCTCATGGAGACTTTCTTGAATTCGCGCAGGGGATGTTCGGCGGGAATCACCAGGGTCAACTCATCCTCGTAGAGCTGCACCCCGTGCAACCCTGGCTGGCGCGGCGGCAGATAACTGATACCGATATCCAACGAGCCGTTGAGCAGGCGCCGTTCGATTTCCAGGCCGGTCAGTTCATAGATCTGCACCACCAGATGTGGCTGGGCCTTGCGCACCCGTTCGAGCATTTGCGGCACCAGGCTGCTGTGCACGGTTTGCAGTACGCCGATCGCCAGCGTGCGCAGGGCCTGGCCCTTGAAGTTGCCCAGGGCTTCGCGAGCCCGCTGCATGCCGTCGAGCAAGGGCAGGGCATGGTTGTACAGGGTATGGGCCGCCAGGGTCGGCAGCAGGCGCTTGCTGCTGCGCTCGAACAGGCTGACGTCGAGGTTCTGTTCCAACTGACGGATCTGTTGCGAGAGCGCGGGTTGGGAGATCGACAGGCGCTCGGCGGCACGTCCCACATGGCCTTCTTCATACACCGCGACGAAATAACGCAGTTGTTTAAAATCCATAAGTTCTGCTTATCGAAAAAGCTGGAAAATCGAAATGGCCCGATATGCCACAGAAGCCTAGTCTAACCCCTATTCACAGGGCTTACAGGGCCAGAAGGCGCGATGAATACCGTTTACGTGGATGGTGTTTACATAGGCAAGGCAAAAAACCTCGGACAAGGTTTGATCAGTGATACGGACAAACGTCCGGTTGCAAACCGACTCTGGTTATGGCCTCAGGGCCTGGGCAGCGACGAACATGGCGACCCACGGTTTCATACCGGCCCGGAGCGGGCGCTGCACCATTATCCCGCCGAGCACTACAGCTACTGGCGCAAGCGCCATCCACAGATCGACTGGTGTGCACCGGCCTTTGGCGAAAACCTGTCTACCCATGGCCTGACCGAAGAGCAGGTCTGCCTGGGCGATATGTTCCGCTGGGGCGGCGCGCTGCTGCAGGTCAGCCAGCCGCGTTCGCCCTGTTATCGCCTGAGCCACTGCTGGGGTATCCCCGAGCTGCCACAACAGGCGCAAAACAATGGTCGCTGCGGCTGGTTCTACCGGGTGCTCAAACCCGGCTTCGTCAGTGCCGATCAGCCCTTCGAGCTGATCCAGCGCAGCTATCCGGGGCTGACCGTGGCCTGGGCGCTGCGCTGTTTTTATCGAGAACCTCTGGAGCATGCGGGCTTGAAGAAACTGGTGGACTGTCCGGCACTGGCGTCGCGTTGGCGCGACATCGCGATCAAGCGCATGCGCACCGGCCTGGTCGAGGATTGGTCATCGCGCCTGCTGGGCCTGCCGCTGGAGGGGTTGAGCGCATGAACCTGTTCAGCCTGCGCCGCCCGCAGCCGAGCCTTGATGATCTGGCGGCCGAGCCCTGCCTGTCGCCGACGAGCGACAACCTTTCCAGTGAGTGCCTGATGCCCAGCGTCCAGCGACCCCATCCAGTATTTATACGCGGCCAGGGCTCATGGCTGTGGGACAGCGATGACCGCGCCTATCTCGACTTCGTCCAGGGCAACGCCGCCAACAGCCTTGGCCATAGCCCCTCGGCGCTGGTCAAGGCGCTGACGGCCCAGGCCCAGTCGCTGATCAACCCCGGCTCGGGCTTTTACAACCGCGGCATGCTCAACCTCAGCGAGCGCTTGTGCCGCAGCACCGGCAGCGATCAGGCCTATCTGCTGAGCAGTGGCAGCGAAGCCTGCGAGGCGGCGATCAAGCTGGCCCGCAAATGGGGCCAGCTGCATCGCGGTGGGGCCGCGAAGATCATCACCGCCAGTGGCAGCTGTCACGGTCGCAGCTTCGCGGCAATATCAGCGTCGGCAAGCCCGAACATCGGCAATCGCTTCGAGCCACAGTTGGCGGGTTTCAGCCATGTCCCTTTCAACGACCTGCCGGCCCTGCATGCTGCGGTGGACGCGCAGACCGTGGCGATCATGCTCGAGCCGATCCAGGGCGAGGCCGGGGTGATTCCGGCGACCGAGCATTACCTCAAGGGTGTCGAGCGTCTGTGTCGCGAACTCGGCATCCTGCTGATCCTGGATGAAGTGCAAACCGGTATCGGCCGCTGTGGCACCTTGCTGGCCGAACAGGTCTACGGCGTGCGCGCCGACATCCTTGTCCTGGGTAAAGGCCTTGGCGGTGGCGTGCCCTTGGCGGCCCTGCTGGCACGTGGCAAGGCCTGCTGCTTCGAGGTGGGAGAGCTGAACGGCACCCATCATGGCAATGCCCTGATGACCGCCGCGGGCCTGGCGGTGCTCGATAGCGTGCTGGACAACAGCTTTCTCGAGCATGTGCGGGACAACGGCCAGTACTTGCGCGAAGGGTTGGCCCGCCTGGCTAACCGTTATGCCCAGGGAGAATTGCGCGGGCAGGGCTTGTTCTGGGGCCTGAGCCTGGCCGACGACTCGGCCGAGGCCGTGGTCAAGGCAGCCCGCTACGAAGGTCTGTTGCTGGCCGCGACGCAGCCGGACTGCCTGCGGTTCACCCCGGCGCTGACGGTGAGCAAGGCGAATATCGACGAAATGCTGCTGCGCCTGGCGCGGGCCTTTTCGCGAGTGCGTACCGCGCAGCTGCAATGCCGCAAGGGGCTGGTGGTTTGAAGCCGGCCCTGATCCCGCCATGTCCGATCTTGCCCTGACAGAATTCCTGAACCGTCTCGCGGTATAACGCATCGCCCCGTGTCCGATTTTTCGCACGGGGCGTTTTTTTGTCTCGGGCTTTTGCAAAACCGCCATCAGGTCTTGAAGGCCATCATCCAGGGAGGGTTCCTTAGGCTCATCCGCCAGGACGGTGGGGCTGCATGGGTGAAAGACCATCGGGCAGCTTGGGTTGAACCTATATACCACTGAGTGGTATGTTTTTTGGAAAGGAAGCCATGACCATCAGGTTGTTCAAAACCAAAGGTTTTGCTGTCGCGGCGAAAAAAGCCTTGATCCGTGACGACGAGTTGCTGGCCGCATTCCGCGAGTTATGCCGCGGCCAGGCTGATGATCTGGGTGGCGGGGTCTGGAAAAAACGCCTGAACGCCAACCGCCATCGTTCGATCGTCCTGGCCAGAGGCCGACGTTACTGGGTGTTCCAGTTCCTGTTCGCCAAGCAGGACCAGGGCAATATCAGCCATCAGGAGCTGCAGGCGTTCCGCGCGCTGGCCAAGGCTTACGAAGGACTGGATGGCTGGCAGATCCAGCAGCTACTCGAGATGAAAGCGTTTGTGGAGATCAGACATGAGCAAGCCATTCAAGACTGAAGCCCTTGAATCGATACACGAGTCGGCCAGTGCCCTGCACACCATCGGCGCCATTGGCAAAACCACCATGCGCCAGTTCGATGAGGCCTGTATCGCGCCAGTCCCGGCGAATATTCCCGCGGAGCAGATCAAGCTGCTGCGCGAGCGGAGCAATGTCAGCCAACCGGTCTTTGCCCGCTACCTGAACACCAGCGCGTCCACGGTGAAGCAGTGGGAGTCCGGCGAGAAACACCCGAGTGGCATGGCGCTCAAGCTGCTGAGCATCGTACAGAAGCACGGCCTGGAAATACTGGCGTGAGCCGGCACTGAAACGCCGGCCGCCTGGGGATAAAAACTGGCCCTTGGCCAGAGTTGACTGAACCCTGCCGAACGCCACGGGTCGATTAGCTGTGAGGCTCGTACGAGCCAATTTCTATCAGGAGCTGCCCCATGGACTTTATCCGCATCATCATCGCCATTCTGTTGCCGCCATTGGGAGTGTTTCTGCAAGTGGGGTTCGGCGGTGCGTTCTGGCTGAATATCCTGCTGACTCTGTGCGGCTACATTCCGGGCATCGTGCATGCGGTGTACATCATCGCCAAGCGCTGAGCCTGACTCCCGCTCCCGTACAGGAGCGGGGTTGTCTCCCTTGGGCGCCGATTACTGCGGTGTGCCCGTCTGTTCCATTACCTGTCGATAAAACAGCCATTCCTGTTCCAGGGCGTGGGCCTGATTGGCGGCCTTGCGAAAGCCGTGGCGTTCATCCGGGTAATAGTGTGCTTCGGCGGCAATGCCGTTGTCCTGCAATGCCTTGAGCATGTCCCGGGTTTGCTGGGGCACTACCACAGCGTCGAGTTCGCCCTGGAAGAAGATGACGGGCACGCGGATATTGCCGGCATGCAACAGCGGGGTGCGGGCCTTGTAGCGTTCGGCATCCTGTTCGGGGTCGCCGATCAGCCAGTCCAGGTAGTCGCCTTCGAACTTGTGGGTGGTTCGTCCCAGGGCGAGCGGGTCGCTGACGCCATACAGGCTGGCGCCGGCACGGAACACATCGGCAAAGGCCAGGGCGCAAAGGGTGGTGTAGCCGCCGGCACTGCCACCGCGAATGAAAGCCCGGTCGCCATCGATCAGGCCTTGGCTGGCCAGATACGTGACCACCGCGCAGGCGTCCTGCACATCCACCTCGCCCCAACTCAGATTCAAGGCTTGTCGGTACTCACGGCCATAGCCGGTGCTGCCGCGATAGTTCAGGTCGGCCACGGCGAAACCCCGTTGTGCCCAGTACTGGATGCGCGGGTCGAGTATCGGGTAACAGGCCGAGGTCGGGCCGCCATGGATGAACACCACCAGTGGCGGCCGATCGCCATCGCTCATGGCCGGGTAGAAAAAGCCGTGGGCCTCGCCCTGGCCGCTGGGGTAGCGCAGGGTTTGCGGACGGCTGATCTGTTCGGGTGGCAGGGGCGCCACACCGCCTGCCAGGACTGTGACCTGCTGCGACTGACGATCAATGGCGATCACCGCGGACGGACTGACAGGTGAAGCCGCGATGCAGTAGATAAATCGCTCATCCAGCGCCAGGTTGCGGAAGCGACTGTAGTCACCGCTGAAGTTCTGCTGTGAACCCTTGGCCAGGCGCAGCCCCAGACGGCCGAAGCCGTCTTGCGTCCAGGTACCCAGCCAGTTGTCGCCGCCAAGCGGCAGCCAGGTGCAGCCGCCCAATTGCCAGGGCGCCGGGGCGTGATCGGCGGCGGCGCAGGGTAGCGCCTGCAGGCCGCTTGGGGTTTCACCCCAGGGCTGCCAGAAGCCGGCGCGGTCGGTCAGGCAATACAGGCGGCCGGTTTCATCGAAGCGTGGTTGTTGCAGCGACTCTTCTGCACTGTCGCCAGCCAGGCACTGTGGGTCATCCCAACGGCCATTGGCCAGGCGCTCGGCGACCATCAGGCGGGTCGAGGTCCAGGGCTGATGTGGTCGATCCCATTCGATCCATGCCAGGCGTTGGCCGTCCGGGCTCAAGGTGGGAGCGGCGTAGAAGTCCGCCCCTTCGGCCAGCAATTGGCGTTTGCCGTTACCCAGGTCGATGGCCACCAGGCGATGCTGATTGTTGTGTTCTTCCACCGCCAACACCTGGCCGGCGGCGAACTGCAGGTCACCATAACGGCACTCGCCGGAGGTCAGGGCTACCGGCGTTTCGCTTTGCAGCGACTGTCGGTAGAGCTGCTGATCCGCTTCGTTGACGAACACCAGCCCGTCATCGCTCAGGCAAAAGGCGCCGCCGCCGTATTCGTAGACCCGGCTGCGCACGCTGAAACCTTGCGGCGTCAGGCAGTGGGCCTGGTTGCCGCGCCAGTGCCAGATCCGGCAGGCGGCATCTTCGGGGCGGTATTCGTTCCAGAACAGGCCGCTGGCGCCGAGCCGCAGCTCGGCGAAATCGATGCCGGCGGCGACGGCTTGGGCGGCGCTGAAGGATTCAGCCTTTGGCGATGAGGCGCGAGTTTCGTTCATTACGGAAGGCCAGTTGCTCGATGGTCTGGGTAGCGTGCTCGGCTTCTTCGCGGGCCTTGAGGATCACGCCGTGATGGTGCGACTTGCTGCACACCGGGTCGGCATTGCTGGCGTCGCCCGTGAGCATGAAGGCCTGGCAGCGGCAGCCGCCGAAGTCCTTTTCCTTTTCATCGCAGGAGCGGCACGGCTCGGGCATCCAGTCGTAGCCGCGGAAGCGGTTGAAGCCGAAGGAGTCGTACCAGATGTGTTGCATGCTGTGGTCGCGCACATTGGGGAACTGCACGGGCATCTGCCGGGCGCCGTGGCAGGGCAGGGCGGTGCCGTCCGGCGTGACCGTTAGGAAGATGCTGCCCCAGCCGTTCATGCAGGCTTTTGGGCGTTCCTCGTAGTAATCCGGGGTGACGAAAATCAGTTTGCACGGATGCCCTTCGGCTTCCAGCCTGGCGCGGTATTCGTTGGTGATGCGTTCGGCGCGTACCAGTTGTTCCTTGGTCGGCAACAGGCCGACACGGTTGAGCTGGGCCCAGCCGTAGAACTGGCAGGTGGCGAGCTCGACGAAGTCGGCTTCCAGGGCGATGCACAGCTCGATGATGCGGTCGATCCGGTCGATGTTGTGCCGATGGGTGACGAAGTTCAGCACCATCGGATAGCCGTGGGCTTTCACCGCCCGGGCCATTTCCAGCTTCTGGGCGAAGGCTTTCTTCGAGCCGGCCAGCAGGTTGTTCATCTGCTCGTCGCTGGCCTGGAAGCTGATCTGGATATGATCGAGCCCGGCCTTTTTGAAGTCGCTGATCTTCTGCTCGGTCAGGCCAATGCCCGAGGTAATAAGGTTGGTGTAGAACCCCAGCTTGCGCGCCTCGCCGATCAGCTCGGCGAGGTCCTGGCGCACCAGCGGCTCGCCACCGGAAAAGCCCAGCTGCGCGGCGCCCATTTCCCGGGCTTCGCGAAACACCTTGAGCCACTGCTCGGTGCTCAGCTCCTTGCCCTGCTCGGCGAAATCCAGCGGGTTGGAGCAATACGGGCATTGCAGCGGGCAGCGGTACGTCAGCTCGGCCAGCAGCCACAGCGGCAGGCCGACTTCCGGCTTGGGCGGTATCGGCGCTGGCGAATCAGCCAAGTTCGATCCAGTGCTGTGCACGGGCGACCTCCATGAATTGCTCGATGTCGTCACCGAGTTCGGGCACGCCGGGGAACTGGATCTCCAGCTCCTTGATGATCGCAGCGACATCCCGCTCGCCGTCGATCAACCCGCCGATCAGCGCGGCGCTCTCGTTGAGCTTGATCATGCCTTCAGGGTAGAGCAGTACATGGCCCTTCTGCGCCGGTTCGTACTGGAAGCGGTAGCCGGGGCGCCAGGTCGGGGTCTTGCTGCGATCGAAGCTCATAGGGTGATTCCTTTATGCCAGACCCGTTGTGCGGTGACGCTGTGATACGGCGGGCGATTGAGTTCGTAGGCCATGCTCATGGCGTCGAGCATGCTCCAAAGGATGTCCAGTTTGAACTGGAGAATTTCCAGCATGCGCTCCTGCCCGGCGCGGGTGGTGTAATGCTGCAGGGTGATCGCCAGGCCGTGCTCGACATCGCGCCGCGCCTGGCCCAGGCGCGTGCGGAAGTATTCATAGCCGGCTGGGTCGATCCACGGGTAGTGCTGGGGCCAGCTGTCGAGGCGCGACTGGTGGATCTGCGGCGCGAACAGCTCGGTCAGCGAGCTGCTGGCGGCTTCCTGCCAGCTGGCGCGGCGGGCGAAGTTGACGTAGGCGTCGACGGCGAAACGCACGCCCGGCAGCACCAGCTCTTGCGAGCGCAATTGGTCCGGGTCGAGACCGACCGCCTGCCCCAGGCGCAACCAGGCCTCGATGCCACCGTCTTCGCCGGGGGCGCCGTCGTGGTCCAGCAGGCGCTGAATCCATTCGCGACGAATTTCCCGATCCGGGCAGTTGGCGAGGATCGCCGCGTCCTTGAGCGGGATGTTCACCTGGTAGTAGAAGCGGTTGGCGACCCAGCCCTGGATCTGCTCGCGGGTCGCCCGGCCTTCGTACATCGCCACGTGGTACGGGTGGTGGATGTGGTAGTAGGCGCCCTTGGCCCGCAGGGCCTGCTCGAATTCGGCGGGGGACATTGCTGTGTCAGTCATTGCGGTTCTCCGGGGAACAACCGTGGATAGTGTTGCCTGATCGGGCCTTATCGCGGGCAAGCCTCGCTCCTACGGACAGCGCTACCTGTAGGAGCGAGCGGGCGGCGATCCGACTTGCCCGCGATAGCTCCTGTGGTTACAGCTCGATACTCATGCCGTCGTAAGCCACTTCAACGTTACGCCGCGCCAGTTCCGCGCGTTCGGCGGAATCCTCGTCGAGGATCGGGTTGGTGTTGTTGATGTGGATAAGAATCTTGCGCTGCTCTGGCAACTGCTCCAGCACTTCCAGCATGCCGCCGGGGCCGTTCTGCGCCAGGTGGCCCATTTCCCGCCCGGTCCGGGTGCCGACGCCGCGGCGCTGCATCTCGTCGTCTTCCCACAGGGTGCCGTCCACCAGCAGGCAGTCGCTGCCGCTCATGATTTCCAGCAGCGCTGCGTCGACCTTGCCCAGTCCTGGGGCGTAGAACAGCTTGCCGCCGGTGCGCAGGTCTTCGACGATCAGGCCGATGTTATCGCCCGGGTGCGGGTCGAAGCGATGGGGCGAATAGGGCGGCGCGGCGCTGCGCAACGGCAGCGGGCTGAAACGCAGGTTCGGGCAGGCCGGGATGGTGAAGCTCTGGTCGAGTTCGATGCGGTTCCAGTTCAGCCCGCCGTTCCAGTGGGTGAGCATGGTGAACAGCGGGAAGCCGCTGCTGAGGTCTTCATGGACCATGTCGGTGCACCAGACCTGATGCGGGCAGCCTTCGCGCAGGCTGAGCAGGCCGGTGGTGTGGTCGATCTGACTGTCCATCAGGATGATCGCGCTGATCCCGGTGTCGCGCAGGGCGCGGCCCGGTTGCATCGGGGCGAAGCTCTGGAGCTGGGCGCGGATGTCCGGCGAGGCGTTGCACAGGACCCAGTTCACGCCGTCATCGGAAATGGCGATGGACGATTGGGTGCGAGCCTTTGCCCGCAGGCTGCCGTCGCGAAAGCCCGCGCAGTTCGCGCAGTTGCAGTTCCACTGCGGAAAACCGCCACCGGCGGCGGAACCTAGAATCTGGACAAACATGGCCGCTCCATCAGGTTAAAGCTGAAAATAAAAACGCCCCGGCGAGCCGAGGCGTTGCACTGCGCGAGCAATCAACGGCTGGCGAAGTACATGGTGACTTCAAAGCCGATACGCAGGTCGGTGTAAGCAGGTTTGGACCAGGACATAGAGGTGCTCCTTCAGGTGGGTGGGACGGTTGAGATCTATACATATAGTCCACCTCCAACCGGAGATGTTCAGATGCTTAGGGGGCTATCTTACTAAATTCCCCCTGGGGAATGACCGCAATTGTTGAAGAAAGCTCGTTGCAGCCAGGGTAATGATCATTTTGCCGCTTGCCAGGGTTCGTCCGGGCAGGCACCGCTGGCCAGGCAGCGCCAGCCGCCTTGCGCCTGCCGCAATTGTTCGGCCGCGAGCAACAGCTGTGCCTGGGTCGCCGCCATAATCTCCTGTTGCAATTGCTCCAGGTAATCCGACGGATGGCCGGCCAGTCGCCCCTGCCAGAGCAGTTCGGCCAGTTGCGCCACGGGCAACGCACGGGCATCGAACTGGGCGGCCAGGTTGGCTTTCAAGTCGTCCAGGGAGGCGTCATCCAGGGCCTCGATCAACTCGGGCAACTGCGCCAGGAACGCCCGGATATGTTCGAGGATCTCGCTCAGCGAAGCGCTGGGCGACTGCACGCCGAACAGCAGGCCGGTCTGGCCGTTGATCTGCCGCACGCCGCTGAACACCGCATAGCCCAGTTGTAGCTCGACCCGCAGGCGCTGATAGAACGGCATCTGGCCAAGCTGCCCCAGCAGCCGCCAGCTGGCTTCCTGCTGAAGGGTGGTGTCCGGTGCCGGGCAAAACAGCAGCAGGGCCTGTTCGCCGGAGCCGGTTGCGATCTCATGCCAGTGCTGCTGCGCGGCTATCGAGGGCGGCGCTGAAAGCTGGCTGTCGGCGGTCCCCGGGGTTTTGCTCAATGCCGCGCCGATCACGCTTTGGGCATGGGCCAGGCCGATGGCCAGGCCATCCCAGCGGGCGCCCTCCCATAGCGTTTGCCAGCCTTGTTCATCCAGTGGATGCGACTCCTGGGAAACGGACAGGTCCAGGCAGCGCTCGGGCAGTTCCTGGAGCAATTGGCGGATCGGCAACAGCGGCGTGGGAGCAACAGGGGGCATTTGCCAGAACGCCGCGCCGGGTTGGCTCAGTTCCAGCAGCGCCTGCTGGAGCATGGCCGGCATCGGTTCGGGAAGCCCTTTCAGCGTCAGCAAACACTGGTTGCCCGAGACACCGAAAGACAACTCGACGCCTGCTTGAAGCCCATCGTCCCGCAGGTTGCGCAGGTGGTTTTGCAAGCGGCTGCGCAGTTCCTGCGGCAACAGGCTTTGCAGGCGCCAGCGCAAGTACAGGGCGGCCTCGCCGGAGTCGTCGGCGAGGGTCTGGCTGAAGGTCATGGCCGATGATTCGCGACGTTGACGCAAGCGGTCCTGGGCGAAGGTCCGCAAGCCGCGGTGGGCGCTGGTTTGCCCGCGAATCAGACCAGTCCGGGCAGCTGGCGCGGAGCTGCGCAGGAAAGGATTGGGCGTAGGCAGTTGCCAGCTGATTCCGCTGCTGGCTGCCCGCGGGGTTTGAAGTTGCGACAGCAGGGCCTTGAGGGCTGTGACGCCGTGGTCGGACAGTTGCGGTTCCAGCTGTTCGTTATTCAGTCTTGCCAATTCCAGCGCACTGGTGACCTGGCGTTGGCGCTGTTGCAGCAGGGCGTATTCGTCGCGCAATGCCGGCCAGTCGTCCTGGCTGCTGAAAAAGGCCAGCCAATCGAAGAACAACTCACTCACCTGCTCCGGCTGTTGGGCGCCTTGCTCGGTCAAGCTGAACTGGATATGCAGCAGCGCCTGACCGGCAAACTGATACAGCGGCGCGGCCTTCAACCCTTCGACCAGCTTGCGCTCCTTGAGCCTGGCCAGCAGCCCGCCGGGTTTGCCGGAGGTCAGCCAGGTACCGAGAAAATCCAGCGCTTCGCGCGCGGCCGTGGGCAGTTGCTCGCAGGCGATCAGCAGGTTCAGGTGGTTCCCTTCGAGCTGCTGATAGTGCTGCTGCGCAGATCTCAGCAAGGGCACAGGGGCCTCTTGCGGCTGCGCTTTACCGACGGCGAGGACGGCGCCGAAACCCTGCGCCAAGGCTTTCAGCTCCTCCAGGGATTGTGGGCCGGCCAGGCTCAGGGTCATTTGCCCGCTGTGGTAGTGAGCCTGATAGAAGGCCAGCAGCGCCTGCTGAAACGCCGGGCGCGGCACCTTGAGGCTGTAGCGATTGCCGGCGTGGAATGCCCGCAGCGGATGCTCCGCAGACAGGCCGTCGAGCAAGGCGAACTGCTGTTGCGCCGCCGCATCCCGCGACCAGGCGATGAACTCCGCGTGCAGCACCTCGCGCTCGCGCAACTGGTCTTCCTGGCTCATGCGCGGGTGGGCGAGCATATCGGCCAGGCGCTCCAGCCCGCCGGCGAAGTCCATTGGGGGCAGTTCGAAGAAAAAGTCGGTGTGGCGTTCGCCGGTGCTGGCGTTCACCTGGCCGCCGTGGCGTTGCACATAGGCCATCAGGCCTTGTTCCGCGGGAAAACGCTCGGTGCCGAGAAACAGCAGGTGTTCGAGAAAGTGCGCCAGCCCGGGCCAGGCCAGCGGTACGTCGTGACTGCCGGCCGAGACCCGCAGGGCCGCCGCGCAGCGCTTCAATCGAGGGACGTGGTGCAGTGAAACCCGCAGGCCGTTGGCCAGGGTTTCTTGATGAGGCAGAGGGTGGTTCAGCGCGGGCATGAGCACTTCCAGAACAGTGAAGCGCCCATGCTAGCGGATAACCCCGGATCAGCGCTTGTTCAGGTCATCGTAAAGCTCCGGGCGACGGTCATGGAAGTAGCGGTTGGCGGCACGGGAGTCGAGCATCAACTGGCGGTCCAGGGTGCCGGCTATCAGGGCCTCATCCAGCCCGGCGAGGGCAATCCGCTGGCCATCGGGGGCGGCAATGCTGCTCTGGCCACAGTAGTGGATCTCGTCTTCGTGGCCGCAGTAGTTGGCGTAGGCCACATAACATTGGTTTTCGAAGGCGCGCGAACGCACGGTGACATCGGCGACGAAGTCGTAAGGCAGCATGTTGGCGGTGGGCACCAGAATCAGCTCGGCCCCGGCCAGTGCCAGGCGCCTGGCGTTCTCCGGGAACTCGATGTCGTAGCAGATCAGGAAACCGAGCTTCCAGCCATTGAGCTCCACCAATGGGAAATCGTCCGGGCCGGGGCTGAACATCGAGCGGTCGAGATCGCCGAACAGGTGGGTCTTGCGATAATTGCACAGCCGCTGGCCGTTGCGGTCGATCAGTTGCACGGCGTTATAGATCTGGCCGTCGTCGGCGCGTTCCGGGTAGCCATACAGGATCGCGATGCCCGCAGATTGCGCGACGTTGGCAATGTATTGCGCCGACGGGCCGTCCTGGGCCTCGGCCAGGGCGCCCACGGCCTCTACGCCGATGTTGTAGCCGCTGAGGAACATCTCCGGCAGCACCAGCAGGTCGGTGCCGGAGGCTTCCACGGCGACTTTCTGCAGGCGTTGCAAGTTGCCGGCGACATCCAACGGTTGTGGGGCACATTGATAAAGCGCTACACGCATGGCGATGACTCCTCTGTGCGCTGGACTGTCACTGTAGCCGTTGCCGCGGGCTGCTCAAAGGCCACGAGCGTTGCGCTCGATCGCAGCCTGCGGCAGCGGCTACAGGTTCAGTCGGCCAGGGCGATCGGGCCGATTTCGTGGAACACGTCGCCCGGTCCCGGGTTTTCGGCGTGGGTCTGCCCGCCGAAGTGCTTCATGATGCCCCAGACCGCGTTGAGGGAGGTCTGTACCGCGCCCTCGACCCAGGCCGGAGTCCAGGACACGTCGTCGCCGGCGATGAAAATGCCGCGCTGTTCGGCGGGCAGGTCGTCCTGCATGAAGTGCGCGTACATGCGCTGGTTGTAGCGGTAGTGGCCGGGCAGCGCGCCCTTGAACGCGCCGAGGAAGTGCGGATCGGCTTCCCAGGACACTGTGATCGGATCGCCGATGATGCGCCCGGCGATATCGACTTTCGGGTAGATCTTCTTCAGCGCGTCGAGAGCCAGCTTGACCCGTTTCTCCACCGGGTGCGGCAGCATCTTCAGAGCGTCGCTCATCCACGAATAGGACAGGCAGATGACCCCCGGCTTGTCGTCGCCGTTGTCGAACAGGTAGGTACCACGGGTCAGGCGGTCGGTGAGGGTCATGCTCATCAGGTCGCGACCGGTTTCCGGATCCTTGTCCTTCCAGAACGGCCGGTCGACCATGACGAAGGTCTTCGACGACTGCATGTAGCGGGTGCGGTCCAGGGCCATCCACATCTTCTGCGAGAACAGCGACTCTTCGCATTCGATCTGGGTGGTCAGCAGCCAGCTCTGGCAGGTGGTCAGCACCGCCGCGTATTCGCGGGTATCGCCCCAGTTGTCGGTGACGCTGAAGCGGCCATCGGCGGCCCGGGCGATACGTTTCACCCCGGGACGCGGCGCGCCATGGTGCAGCGAACTGAGGCTGGTGCCTTGCGGCCAGTGGGCGCAGCGCTCCGGCACATGGCGCCAGATGCCCAGCGGCACCTGCTCGACGCCGCCGACCACCAGGTGCTGGTGATCGTCGCAGTTGGTCATCACCACGCGGAAGATTTCCAGCATTGAGTTGGGGAAGTCCGAATCCCAGCCGCCGGTGCCAAAGCCGACCTGGCCGAACACTTCGCGGTGATGGAACGACAGCTTGGCGAAGGCTTTCGAGGTGGCGACGAAGTCATAGAAGGTGCGGTCGTCCCACAGCGGCACCAGGGTGTTCCACAGCTCCTTGAGGCGCGGCACGTCGCGATCGCGAATGGCCTGCTGGATTTCGCCGAAGCGCGAACCGTCTTCCAGGGCATCGGCCCAGGCGTCGGCCACTTCCTGGAACAGCGCTGGCAGATCGGCGAGCTTCTGCGCGTAGTGCGTCTGGCCTTCGAGGTCGATCACGGTGCTGCCGGAAGCCGGCGTCAGCGGGTTGGGAAAGGGCTTGGTCTCCAGGCCCAGCTTGTCGACGTAGTGGTAGAAGGCCGTGGAGGACACTGGAAAGCGCATGCCGCCCAGTTCGGCGATGATCCCTTCGGCACCTTCGAATGCCTGGGAGCGCAGCCGGCCGCCCATTTTCGACGCTTCGTACACCACCGGCTTGAGGCCCAGTTTCATCAGCTCGTAGGCCGCCACCAGCCCGGCGATACCGGCACCGACAATCGCCACTTCGGCGCCATGGTTGGCCTCGGGGATGCTGCCCAGGCCGGCCGGGTGCTCGATCCAGTCATCGAAGGCGAACGGGAAGTCCGGGCCGAAAATGGTGATGGGTTTCTTACCGTCTGCAGGATGGCGATTGTTCTTGTTCATGGCTGACCTTGCTGGCAACTCGAGCAGAGCGCTGAGTATAGGAAAAGATGGCAGCCATTCTAGGGAGCGTTGCGCACGTTAATAAGACGCAAAGTGTCGTCGTTTTGAATGATAGACGAACAATATGACGGTTCTTTTGTGCGAAATGACGAGCTATGGGTTTCGGAGCAGGGAAAGGCTCTTCAGACCGGATGCCCGCGGTCGATCTTGCTGCTGAGGATGATCGAGGTGGTGGTCTTGTCCACGCCGTCGACACTGCCGATCTGGTCGAGCAATTGGTCCAGCTGCTCCGGCGAATCGGTGCGCAGCCAGGCGACATAGTCGAATTCCCCACTTACCGCGCAGAGCTGCTGGACCTGGGCCATGGCGCTCAGGCGCCGCAGTACCTCCTTGCCGGAACGCGGCTGCACCTTGATCCCCACGTAGGCCTGCAAGCCGCCATCGATGACCCGCTGACCCAGGCGCACGCCATAACCGGTAATCACCCGTGCCTTTTCCAGCCGCGCCAGGCGCGAGGTCACGGTGGTACGGGCGATCCCCAGCTGCCTGGCGAGCATGGCCACGCTTTCGCGGGCATTGATCTGCAAGGCCGCGATCAGTTGGCGGTCGATTTCGTCGAGGACGGGAGGGCGGCTGTCAGACAAGGTGAACTCCGGCGCGGGCAACGGTGGCCGAGCATGTTACAGGCTCGCTGGGGGCGATGCTTGTGGCATGGCGTCAGTTGTATGTGCCGTAAGCCCTGTTGTGACGGCCAGGCTCAGCGGCACGCGTGACATTTTTTGCCACGAATTACCTGCGACAAGTTTTCATAAGTAACTGGTTAGTACATTCTCTCGCCACGCAAGGAATGGGAGAAACTTCCGACATGAATAATTCTGGGGCTGCCACCGGCAGTAAATGGCTGCTGTGGGCGCTGGGTGTGCTGATCGCACTGATCGGCCTGGGACTGGCCGGCGGGGGCGGGTATCTGGTCAGTCTGGGTGGCAGTTGGTTCTTCCTGCTGATGGGCCTGGCGATGATCCTTTCCGGGTTGCTGATCGCCCGGCGCAACCCGCGCGGCGCCTGGTTGTACGGGGTGGCACTGGTGCTGACGGCGATCTGGGCGGTCTGGGATGCCGGGCTGGAGTACTGGCCGCTGGTTTCGCGGGTACTGACCTTCGCCGTGATCGGCCTGGTGGTGGCGCTGATCTATCCAACCCTGGTGCGTGCTTCGGGCGCGACCGCCGGCCGTGGCGCTTATGGCCTGGCGGCTGTGCTGGGCATTGGCGTCGTGGCGACCCTGGCCTACATGTTTGTGCCGACCCATGTGGTCAAGGCCAGCAGCGAGCCGGCGATCAAGCCTGTGGCTCCAGGTACCGAGCAGAAGGACTGGGCCCATTGGGGCAACACCACCGCCGGCAATCGTTTTGCCGCGCTGGACCAGATCAACAAGGGCAACATCGACCAGTTGCAGGTGGCCTGGACTTTCCGCACCGGCGATATTCCGCAAAGCACCGGCGTGGGCGCCGAAGACCAGAACACACCGCTGCAGATCGGTGACAGGGTCTATACCTGCACCGCCTACGGCAAGGTGTTCGCCCTGGACGCCGACACCGGCGCCGAACGCTGGAAGTTCGACCCGCAAGGCTCGGCGCCTAACTGGCAGCGTTGCCGCGGCCTGGGGTACTTCGATGCATCCGCCGAGCCTGCCGCCGAACCCTCGGCCGTCTGCGCCAAGCGCTTGTTCCTGCCGACCGGCGATGCGCGCCTGATTGCGATCAACGCAGAAACCGGCAAACCGTGCGAAGACTTCGGCGATAAAGGCACGGTCGACCTGAAAACCGACATGGGCGAAGTGAAGCCTGGCTACTACCAGCAGACCTCGACGCCGCTGGTGGCCGGCAATGTGGTCATAGTCGGCGGCCGGGTGGCGGACAACTATTCCATCGGCGAGCCACCGGGCGTGGTTCGCGCCTTCGACGCGCGCAGCGGCGAACTGGTCTGGGCCTGGGATCCGGGCAACCCGAACACCACCAAGCGTCCACCGGCTGGCGAGACCTACACCCGCGGTACACCGAACGTCTGGTCGGCCATGTCCTATGACGCCAAGCTCGGTCTGGTCTACCTGCCGACCGGCAACGCCACGCCAGACTTCTTCGCTGGCCAGCGCACGGAACTCGACGACAAATGGAGTTCGTCCATCGTCGCCCTGGACGTGAAAACCGGTCAGGTGCGCTGGCACTTCCAGACCACTCACCACGACCTGTGGGACTTCGACCTGCCGGCGCAGCCGCTGTTGTACGACGTGCCGGACGACAAGGGCGGAGTGCAGCCGGCGCTGGCGCAGGTTACCAAGCAGGGTGAAATCTTCCTGCTCAACCGCGAAACCGGAGTGCCTATCGCCCGGGTGGAAGAGCGTCGGGTACCGCAGGGCAATATGCCCGGCGAACGCTACTCGCCAACCCAGCCGTTCTCGGTGGAGATGCCGTCGATCGGCAACCAGACCCTCACTGAGTCGGACATGTGGGGCGCCACGCCGTTCGACCAGTTGATGTGCCGCATCCAGTTCAAGGGCATGCGCCATGAAGGCGTCTACACCCCGCCAGACATGGATCATGCCTTGCAGTTCCCAGGCTCCCTGGGCGGCATGAACTGGGGCAGCGTGTCGGTGGACCCGAACAGCAACTATATGTTCGTCAACGATATGCGCCTGGGCCTGGCCAACTACATGATCCCGCGCGCGAAGATCGCGGCCGGGGCCAGCGGCATCGAAATGGGCGTAGTGCCTCAGGACGGTACGCCGTTTGGGGCGATGCGCCAGCGTTTCCTCTCGCCTGCCGGTATTCCGTGCCAGAAGCCACCGTTCGGCACCATGTCGGCCATCGATCTGAAAACCAAGAAGCTGGTGTGGCAGGTGCCGGTCGGTACCGTGCAGGACACTGGTCCTCTGGGCATTCGCATGCACATGCCAATCCCGATCGGCATGCCGACCCTGGGCGCGTCCCTGGCAACCCAGTCCGGCCTGTTGTTCTTTGCAGGCACCCAGGACTTCTACCTGCGCGCCTTCGATACCGGCAATGGCAACGAACTCTGGAAAGCCCGCCTGCCGGTGGGTAGCCAGTCGGGGCCGATGACCTACGTTTCGCCGAAGACCGGCCGGCAGTACATCCTGCTGACCGCGGGTGGCGCGCGCCAGTCGCCGGACCGTGGGGACTATGTGATCGCTTATGCATTGCCCGAATAACGGCTGATCCTGGCCTTACAGAAAAACCGCGCCCTGCGCGGTTTTTTTGTGGGCGGATACAGCCTGTCCGTTCGCTTGCGAAAAAACTCAGCGATCAACCAGTTTGCCGAGCTCGTCGAGGCTGATGTTGGGGATGATCGAGCTGGGAATGCGCGACGTGGGGGACAGGTTGTACACCGCGAAGTCCTTGCCCATGACCTTGTCCGACATCAGCTTCAAGGACGGCAGGATCCGCGATTGCAGGTGCTGGTCCAGGCCGCAGGGCGACTTGACGCTGTCTGGCGTTTCATAAAAGCGCCCCTGGGCAGGGCTCAGGTCGACGCCCACCAGGATCGCCGTATCGAAGCCGGCGTGATAGGCGAGTTGCAGTGCCAGATAGGCCACCGTGCGGGCGTCGAAGAAACCCAGCTCGAGATTCTTGCTGAAGCCGATGGTCCGGCTCCTGTTGCCCGAGAGCAGGGGAGGGCGAACCAGATCGCTGTCGCGCCTGAGCAACCGCTCCTTCCAGGTCTGTCGTGGTGCTTTCTTCAGTAGAAACAGCTCGCCGCGAGGCTGGACCGGAATCGCCCGGGCATGTTCTTCCCAGAGCGCCACACGCTGGCTGAGATCCATCGCCTGGGCGAAGAGTTCGGGTTGTTGGAGGGAGAAACTGGTATCGGTGCAGGCATAGAAAAAAGGCCGTATACCGGTCCCGCGGAACATCGAGATGGCCCCGTTCATGGTGATCATCGGGATGTTCGCAAAGGCTTCGATGGGAAAGTTCTTTGCCGAACTACCGGATGCAATGATGAAAACAGGGCCTTGCTGAATATTTCGGCAACGTGCAAATCCCGTTACCCGGCCAGGTGAAGGCGCCGTAGATATTACTTCCATGTGTTGTGTCCGAATCATCAGGCCACTCTGATTATTATGGGTGGCTTAGGTGGTGCATCACGCCGGGGAAAGGACAGGCTCTCCCCCATTGATAGAAATGCAGTCTAGGACTGAACGGAGGCCACGTGCGACCTCCGTAGGGTTATGACCGTCGCGGTTTTTAATAGTTGTGCGCCAGGGCTGATTTCTTGGAAGAAATGATCGGCTGCTTTGCCGGGCTGGCGGTCGAATCGAGGGGTTTACAGCGCTTTAAATACGCAAAAGCCGCGCAATGCGCGGCTTTCAAAGATGGTGGGCCCACACGGACTCGAACCGTGGACCAAAGGATTATGAGTTGCCGGGCGAGCTGGTATGCCTAGAGAAAGCGTTCGTAGGTGAACGTAGGTTGGCATAGCTGGAGGGCCCGGCGTTACTGGTGTTGAGCGTAATCTTTAGAAGGTTGCTCAAGCTGCTGACTGTACCGTAGTTGTACTGATTTTGCACCGAGAGGTTCTGACCCGTACAGTGAGCGCCCTGGTGCGGGCGTTTGGCCGGCAGGTGATCCTGAGGGTGTGGATAAGGTCGAGCACGGAGAGTTGCTTATGGGACTTGGCTGCGAACGTGGCGCAGGGCTACGGCATTGTCCGGCCGATAGTCGGGTTAGATCTAGGTGATCTACACCCGCATCAATGAGTAGTACAACGCTAGACATACCCGTATCGGTCCCGGAATATCGGCTGGTGCGTGCGGTGGAACTGATCGTTGGCATACACCCGTAGCCGCTCCAGCCACTCCTCGGCACACGTGCGCGATACGCCCAGCGCACGGGCGGCCTCCAGCAACAGGGCGTATTCGGTGCGCAAGGTGGTCGGAATTACGCCAGGATCGTCCGTGTTCACTGTTACCCGTATCGGTCCCCGACGCAGCCCGAACCGATTGTGCCGTGCGCCCTGCTCCAGCACGCTTTCGTCAGGTGGGTTCCAGCGGAAAATCGGGTGGTCCTCGTAGCGGCGTATTCGCGCGATATACACGTTGGAGCTGGGATTGGTCTCGAATATCACACCGCGCTGGTCATACTCGTCGATCAGCCAGTCCTGAAGGGCCTCCATCAGTTCAAGGTCGTCTTCGGTTTCGTAGTCATGCAACAGTTGCAGATGGGCGTCATGGCGAGGTAGCAGGTAATCGGTTGTCGCATGGGGGCGGACACTGACCCGCACGGTCAGTGACTTGCCGCTGCCATGCTTGATGTGTGTCGAGCGGCGCCAGTAGAGCAGCTCGGGGGTAGGGTCGGCATGGCTACCATTGAGCTTGTCGAAATCAATGGCCGACAGCAGCGTCAGATCCGGAACTGCGGCAAGGACCTTGGCATCTTTCATGCGATTGCTGCGGTAGCCTTCCAGCATGTGGAAGCAGTTGCGCCTCAGGCTCCAGGCGTCGTGCAAGGTGTGCGGACTGATAAAACGTGCGGTTGCGGTGGTGGCGGGAGTGTTCTTGTGCGTGTCGGGATAGAGCGCATTTAGGTAGTTTGTGCCAACCCATGGAACCTGGGCTGCAAACTGTGCAATACGACGCTCCAGGCGTGGCAATACTTTGTTGGCCAGTGGCAGGCGCGGCGCCAGTAGTGTCGCGTTTTGCCAGAGCCATACCAGGTTGTCTAGGTGCTCATCAACCGGCAACAACATGTCGCCCTGGTTTTCGCACCAGGTACGCGGGGATACTCCCAGTGCCAAGGCATGACCGATGCGATCACCGTGGCGCATTTCGCAGAAGCGAACGGTTTCATCGATATGGCGCATACCCGATAGCGGGTGGGCATAGTCTTCGCCGGTATGGATGCTCAAATGAAAGCCGCTGTGTGCGACAGCTTGGCGCAAGTTGGGCTGCAAGCCTGAACGAAGCCAACGCAGCATGGGGGCGTAGATTTCATTGCGAGTCTTGTTTTCGTCACCCGCAACATCGAGCCCGCGAACCCAGGCATCCGGTTCGAAGTGAAAATGTGGGCTTAGATACCCACCTAGGAACGCAGGATCAGACCAGCCAGTCTGTTGACTGAGTTTCTGAAAAAGGTTTTCACCCTCGAGCCAGAGTTTGCTGCGATTTTTCAGGTGCTCGGTGCGGCGCAGGAAATGTACACAAAAATGCCAGCGCTCCATCTGTGCTTTGACGCGCACGGCTTGTTTCGTACTGACCTGTTTTAGAAACGGCGCACTGTCCAGGTCTTGATGGTGATTGATCGCCAGGGCCCAGCCCCGAATACTCTCGGGGCTGAACACTTGCTCGCTGATCTTGATTTCGGCGACGTCGTCGGCACCTTGAAATAGTTTTCGCACGCTGCCTTGTGCAAAAGAGCTACGTTGTTTCGGGGTGTGAGATTTCGAGCCCGACGCCGAGGCAAATTTCCTGTATATACCGGAGAATCGCGAGAGGCCTTGGCCGTCCATGATCAGTTGACGACGCTTGGTCATCAACGCCGATATCAGAAAGAAGATGCTCATCCGCAACATGGTGGGGGCGATGTCAGACTGGTACTGAGTCCAGAGCCATATCAGCAGCCAGAGCCATGCCTTGTCCAGGTCACCGATGGTGACCGCGAGAGCAATCTGGCGCTTGAGCCAGTTTGGTTTTCGGACGTCGTCTTCGCAAACTTGCAGGTGGGCCAGACTGGACCAGTCAAGGATTGTCACTGGGTTCGTCATGTGTTGATCACCCAGGGCACGCCGGCAGAGGTTCAGGATGTGTACCTGCTGGGGTTTGCCCACGGCTTCGCGGGACGGCCATTCACTTAGCAAGGCGTGCGTAAGCCGATGTAGCGGGGCAAAGTCCTCCAAGCCTGGTTCGTTGGCTAGTTGGTTCATCAGGATGATGCCGTCGAAATGAATACCGCCCAGATGGACATGGCCTTCGGCGAATGGCTTGTTACTGATCGGAGGGGGGCTGAACAACGGCTGTTGGGCCTGCACAATACGGTAGATATCGACAGCGTGCAGCCCAGCAGATTTTTTGAACTGCTTTGCCAGGTGCCAGGCCACGACTACGCTAGGGTCTAGTTTCGCGCACAGGCTGGCGTAGTCCCGCAGCCGTTCTGGACGATAGTGGATGTAATCACCATTGCACAGGAACAGTTCCTCGAACATGGCATCCAGCGGCTTGATGTCCGGTGTTCGCAACAGCGTTGCCGGCCACGCATGCACCGCTGCGCTATCCAAGTCGTTCAGGCGAAAGCGGCCATGGTGGCGCTGGTCGATTTCTTGCGCCAGGCGTTGCAGGTAAATCTTGTGGCGCTTGTCGAATTCACCGAGTCGCTCGGCGGCTTGCGGCGACAGTAAGTCAGTACGCAGCTGATCGACCAGGCTCTGGCTTGACATCAGGCTTGCAATAGTCAGCCCAAGCAGGGATTGCTCGAGCATCAATTATCCTCAGTCACATGATCTGCGAGGTAGGAGAAGTGTTTGCTCTTGAGGAATGTCTCCTCCTTGAGATTGTTTTTCAGACCTTCGTCCACAATTTCAGATAGATCTTTTTTAGTAACGACTAGGCTTTCGATTTCATCATCAATTCGCCCTTTGACGTTGAAGTGCTTCTTGATAATTGCGGTCAGCTGGCGTCCTTCACTTGCGTAGAAAGGCGTATCAGAACTGTCCGCCTTATTGCTGGGCATCTCACTGACTTGCTGGTGAACCCTTTCAATAAGAGCTCTCAGCGGGTGCGATGCCAGAGCGTGAGTGTAGGAGTGGGTTTCGCGTCCAAAGGAACGATTTCCGGAACGGTGCATAAACGGCGAAATATTTTGCCGGTAAAGGTCGCTGTTTTCGAAGCTTTCACCCTCGCCGACGTTTACGTTAGCGATAATGTTGGGCATGCCGAAAACTTCGCCTTTTTCCAGCATTGCGAACGCACTCCAGAGGCTTCGATAGGCACGCCTGGAAACATCTGTGAGGTGCGAGTGACTTTCCTTGGCCGGATTCTGGTTGATTTTCAACGGCTGATTGAAGTGCCAGGCTTGTTTGAAGTAGCGATTCATCACGTTGAATACCAGCCAGCCAGACAGTAGTTGCTGGTCAATCTGCTCGACGCGCCGCCACTCATTGATTCGTTGTATCAGGTCGGCAATGGCAGAGTCATAATCTGTTTCAACGTCGGTTTCCGCAGGTGCTGTTTCCAGTTCACCATTCTCTGTCCCGGCGATAGCTGCCAGGGAGTAGAACGGCGGTCGAGCCACGATATGGGTGATATCTCGCGGCTCCAAGTCTCTCACCAGACTGGCGATGACCAGTTCAAACAGCCTGCCGCAGTAAATCAGATTGGCTTTCTTATTTTCGTTGTAGAAGCTTCGATGAAGCATGAGGTCAATGAGCAACTGAGTTTCTTCATTGAAAACGAGTGAGTTTCTGGTCTTGGTGGCAAAACCGGCTTCTGGCAGCGTATAGGGGAAATCCTCATCAAACGGCAGGCCCTTCAACCAACTGTAGGGTGCCCGTTCAAATAGCGCGCTGTCATCAAGCTGTGGTTCGCTAAGTGGAAAGGATTCGGCGGTTTGTTTGGACAGCAGCTGGGGCTTGAACAACATGCTCTCGAACAAGTCGGCCAGTTTCCAGCTAGGGTTTTTCATTAGTTGCGCGAAATGCAGGTCGGCATCCAATGCCAAATACTCGGCTGTTTTGCTGTATTCATGGCGTAGGTGACGGATTAATACGCCTTTGCAGTCAAGAATCATCGTATGCCAATAGGTCAGGTCCGGTGCCTCTACTTCTTGTCGTGGACTCAGGAAATCCGTATAGGCTCGATTGCGTGCGGTCTCTCGTTGACTTTTTCCAGGCAGATTCTGTGCCCGCTGGTAGTCATCGGAAAACTGCTCGATGCGTAAGGCAGCGCTAGCGGGCATAAATATCAGACGCTGCAGAGTGTGTTCACTCCATGCGCCAGCCTTAAGATTGACGAGGAATTCGTGCAGCTTGGGAATCTCGTTCTTGAAAGAAAATATGAGTTGGGCTAGCTCGCGAACTGTGTCGACTGAAACCCAAAGTCGATGCTCCTTGACGCAATTGGTTCGATCATTAAGCAATGCGTCAATCCAACGCCAGAATGTGTGGAGCGAAAAGTATTCTGCACTGCCGTTGCAAAGCACTATGTCCTTGCGCTCGAGGTAGCTGCTGGTCGACGGCATTTTTCTGCGTAGTTGTAGCGGCATTACCTTGCGCTGGTACTCTGTTGCCAATTCCTTGGCCTTCGTAACCGCACTTTCCGAGTTGGCGCTACTATCTTTAGTGATCTTCGAGTGAAAATCCCTCCAAGTGACTTCGTGGTAAAGCGATAGGTCGCCACTGATAATAGGTTGTGCAAAGGGGGAGGTGAGGTAACGCCTAACCACTTCCAGATTTTCGAAAGCGCGGTTCATCGAAGTGTCGACATCATCGATTGGCAACACCAGCAACTTTTTACCGACTAGATCTAACGCTTTCTTGAATAGGATATGAACCTGCTGCATCAGGTCATGGCTGCCCATGAACGCCCGAAGTTTATCTAAGCCGTACTTATCCCGCTGTGACTGCAGGTTTTCCAGTGTGTTGCCCAATACCTGGAGCTGATGATGGAACGCTTCTGCTTTGTGGTCAGCACAGCTGAGCGCGCGAGCAATGGCTTTGTCGCGAATTACGGCCGCAACAATAACGTTCAAAAACAGGTCATCAGTATCTTCGAGCAGGGTTGGGTCGACCGGTTTGAGGATATGGACCTGGTTTTCCAGTTCCGGGTGCTCACGTTCGAGATACAACTTCAGATTGACTAGCACTGAGCTCTTGCCAGCGCCGCGCTTGCCATCAATCAGGATTGCGCTGTGAGAACGATACAGGTCGACATCGTCATCGTTGTCCGGTTGGTTGTTAAGACTGTCGGCCAGCAGGGTGGCTAAATCGTGATAGATCTCGCGGGCCAGCAGCGTGCTCGCATCCTTTTGAGCAGCCTGTTCTTTCTGTTCGATGGGGAGACGTATGATCGATCTATCTGCGCTTCTTGCGTTGAACACCGGTACATTCCTAGTAAGGCGCCGAATGCCTGGATCAAGTGATCAAGGCACGTGTCGTCCCCAGGGAACGGGCGGCGGGTGGATTTAGTCATGCTACTGGTGCCCTAAGCTGCTCGCAACAGATCATAGGGGCTGAGCTACCACTACTTACAGGCCCAAAGGGCTAGAATTTCTGACTATGGGAGGGCTTTTGGCTTGTTTGCTTCGTCCATATTTCCCAGGCTCCGGCCAGCAGACGGCAAGTTACTTGGTCCGTTTTGATAGGCTAATTATGAGGCCCTTATGAGCGCTCATGTGGGTAGCTAAGGTCGCATGGACGGGCTCTGAGATCTGTAATGCGACGAAGTACAACCTGTCTCCGTTTGGAAGCAGATGACGTGCCAGATCCCGAAAAAACGCTATCGAGGCAGGCTGGCGAACTAGCACTGTACTTAATTTGTACCCTCGGACCATAGGGCTGTATCTGTGACGAGCCAACCAGAAACGCAAAAGCCGCGCAATGCGCGGCTTTCAAGGTGGTGGGCCCACACGGACTCGAACCGTGGACCAAAGGATTATGAGTCCTCTGCTCTAACCGACTGAGCTATAGGCCCTCAGTAGGCCGCGGATTATAGCGACGGTTTCTCGGCTGTGCTATCCGAAAAATCCGAAACGGGAAGGCGCAGAAAGGTCGCGGCGAATTCGTCGGCGCTCAGCGGCAGGCTGATGATGTAGCCCTGGATCTGTTCGCAGCCTTCATTCCCGAGGAATACCTGCTGCTCATGGGTTTCCACGCCTTCGGCGATCACGGTGAATTGCATGCTGCGGCCCAGGGCGATGATGGCCCGCACGATCGCCACATCGTGGGGATCATCGGGCAGGCCACGGACGAAGGATTGATCGATTTTCAGGAAATCCAGCGGCAGGCGCTTGAGGTAGCTCAGGGACGAGTAGCCGGTACCGAAATCGTCGATGGCCAGCTGAACGCCCAGGCGCTTGAGCTGGTGCAGGACCGCCAGGGCTTCCTCGGCCTGGCTCATGATGAAGTTCTCGGTGATTTCCAGCTGCAGGAAGCCGGGTTTGAGGTGGTTGTCTTTCAGCAGTTGTTCAATCCGCCCCAGCAGGTTCGGCTGGCGCAACTGGGCGCCGGCGAGGTTGACCGAGAGCGGGCCGAAACTCTCGTAGCACTGGTTCCACTCACGCAACTGCTGGCAGGCGTGTTCCAGTACCCAGTCGCCGATCTGCAGGATCATGCCGTTCTCTTCGGCCAGGGGGATGAAGTGCTCGGGCGGGACATCGCCAAAGGTCGGGTGATGCCAGCGAATCAGCGCTTCGGCGCCCACCAGCTCTTGGTCGACCAGCCTGATCTTGGGCTGGTAGTAGAGGTACAGCTCGTTGCGTTCGATGGCTCGTCGCAGTTCATGTTCCAGGGCCACGCGCTCGCTGGCCTGGGCGGTCAGGTCGCGGGTATAGCTTTCGACCCGGTTGCGGCCCTTGGCCTTGGAGCGGTACATGGCGGCGTCGGCATTCTTGACCAGCGTGGCCACGTCGCAACCGTCCTTGGGGTAGAGGCTGGTGCCGATGCTGGCACTGATGAAGAACTCATGCTCGCCCGCCTGGAACGGTGCGGTGAAGCAGTTCAGCAGCTTGTTGGCGATATGGTCGGCATCGCTGGGCTGCTGCAGCCCGGGCAGCAGGATGATGAACTCGTCCCCGCCCAGGCGGGCGACGGTGTCGATATCCCGCAGCTGCTCTTTCAGGCGCACGGCGATGCCCTTGAGCAGCAGGTCGCCGACCGGGTGGCCGAGGCTGTCATTGATGTGCTTGAAGCGGTCCAGGTCGAGAAACAGCACGGCGCCCTGGCCGCCGTTCTCCTGCTGGCTGTTAAGCGCGGTCAGCAGGCGGCTTTCGAACAGGGTACGGTTCGGCAGGCCGGTCAGCGGATCATGGTGCGCCTGGTAATCGAGTTTGGCCTGGGCGTGCTTGAGGCTGGAGATATCGGCGAATACCGCGACGAAGTGGGTGATGAAGCGGTCTTTGTTGCGCACGGCGCTGATGGTCAGCCAACTGGGGTACAGCTCGCCATTTTTGCGCCGATTGCAGATTTCCCCCTGCCAATGGCCTTCGGCGGTCAGTTGGTGCCACATGGCGGCGTAGAAGGCGCTGTCATGCAGGCCGGAAGCCAGCAGGCGTGGGGTGTGGCCCAGGGCTTCGGTTTCGCTGTAGCCGGTGATTTCGGTGAACGCCCGGTTGACCGCACTGATGTGTTGTTGGGTATCGGTGATCAGTACGCCTTCAGCGGTGCTCTCGAACACGGTGGCGGCCTGTTGCAGCTTCTCCTGCATCAGGTGGCGCTCGGTAATGTCGCGGGCGATGGTCAGCATGCAATCCTCGTCGCCGATCGGCAGCGGCCGGCTGGAGAGCTCACAGAGGCGGATCTGACCGTCATTGCGGCGAATATGGCAGCTGAAATCCCGCACGAAGCCATCCCGTTGCATCAGGTCGAGCATCTGCCGGCGTTCGTTGAGGTTGACCCAGATGCCCAGGTCCAGCGTGGAACGATCGACGGACATGGCGCTGTTGAAGCCGGTGATGCGGCTGAAACCTTCGTTGACCTCTATCAGCAAGCCATCGCGCTGGCGGCTTAGCAGCAGGCCGTCGGGCGAGGCGTGAAAAGCCTTGGCGAACTTCTCTTCGGAGGTTTGCAACTGCTGCTGGGTTTCCTTCAACTGACTGATGTCGCGAACCACCACGACCAGGGCGGGCGTGGTGTCGAGGTCGAAGGGTTCGGCGGAGATCAGCCCGGTGAACAGCTGGCCGTTGCTGCGCCGAAAGGGCATTTCCAGGTTGCGGATGCTGCCGGCCTGCAAGCGTTGCAGCAGCCCCGGGCCGACGCCCTGGATGCCCCAGATATTCAGTTCGGTGGCCGTCTGGCCCACGACTTGCCCGGCACTCAGGCCAATCTGTTCTTCGAACGCCTCGTTGACCTCCAGCAGGCAGCCATCCGACAGGCGGGCAATGACCAGGATGTCCGGGCACTGCTGGAAGACCGAGGCGAATTTCTGTTCCGAGAGCTGCAGGGCCTCTTCGGTGCGTTTTGTTTCGCTGATGTCGATCATCAGGCCGCGCATGATCGGTTCATGCCCATGCTCGATCAGGCTGACGATGTCGCGAACCCACAGGCAGCGGCCATCGGCGGTGATCACCCGGTAATCCAGGCTGTGATCGCGCCCGGCCAGGACTTCGTGGTCGCAGAAGTGCTGGGCGCGCGTCAGGTCGGCGGGGTGGATGATGTTTCTCCAGAACCCGGGAATCAGCCAATGGGAAAGGGGATAGCCCAGCAGTTGCTCGGCATGGGGCGACACGTAGCTGTAGGTGAAGTCGCTGATGCGCGCTTCCCAGGCGATCGCCGAAAGGCTTTCGACCAGGCCGCGGTAGTGGTATTCGCTGCTGCGCAGTTCCTGCTCCAGGGCCACGCGCCGTGCGATCTCGGAGCTCAGCCGGCGATTGATGCGGATCACTGCCGCCAGCACGGCAAACAGCAGGAGCAGCCCTGGCAGGCCATAGAACAGCAGGTCCGACCAGAACGAACGATGGTCGAGCACATTGCCAACCCAGCGCTGCTGGATTTCGTTGACCTCCGCCGGGCTTATGTCGGCCAGCACCTTGTCGAGAATGCTTACCAGTATCTTGCTGTCACGGGGGACGCCCATGGCCAGCTGATAGCGGTAGGGCGTTTCGCCGCTGACATAGAGCCCGTCCAGCTTCTGCTGCCGCAGGCTCCATACGCTGGAAGCCAGATCGCCGACCACGGCATCGACCTGATTGAGGGCCAGCGCCTGCAAGGCCGAACTCACATTGGGCAGGGCGACCAGGTTCAGGTCGGGATGGTGGGTGCGCAGCAGTTCGTGGGGGGCGTAATTCTCCACGACGGCGATCTTCAGGCCATACAGGTCCGTGAGCTTGCGAGGTTGCGCGCCGCCTTTATGGGCCAGGATCACGATGGGGAAGTCGAGGTACGGGCGGGTGAAGGCCAGGTAATTTTGCCGTTCCGGGGTCGACATGATGCCTGGCAGCAGGTCCAGCTTGCTCTTTTTCGCAGCTTCGAGCACTTCGCTCCAACTGGCGGGTTCTATCGGCTTGAGCGTGATCGCCAGGCGATCCTGGATCAGATGGATATAGTCCGCCGCAAGGCCCTGGTAGCGCCCCTCCTCATCGCGATATTCGAAGGGCGGCCATGAGGCATCGACGCCCAGGCGCAACTCCGGGTGAGCGGAAAGCCAGCCACGTTCTTCATCGGTGAGCGTCAGCGCGCCGGCCGTTGCGGTCCAGGCGAGCAGCGACAGCACCAGCACGGTCGGCAGTCTGGGCATAACGGTCTCGTTATGGCACGGGGGAATGTTTCGAGTGTAGACGGGCAATCCGCAGGGAGTGAGGCGCGGGGACGTTTTAAACGGCACAAAACAAAACCCCCAGCAGGGCTGGGGGTCTTGGTATTACTCGTCGAGGAAGGAGCGCAGATGCTCGCTTCTCGTCGGGTGGCGCAGCTTGCGCAGCGCCTTGGCTTCGATCTGGCGAATCCGCTCACGGGTAACGTCGAACTGCTTACCGACTTCCTCAAGGGTGTGGTCGGTATTCATGTCGATGCCGAAGCGCATGCGCAGTACCTTGGCTTCACGGGCAGTGAGGCCGGAGAGGACTTCGCGAGTCGCTTCCTTGAGGCTCTCAACGGTGGCGACATCGATTGGCGACTGCATGGTCGAGTCTTCGATGAAGTCACCCAGATGGGAGTCTTCGTCATCACCGATCGGGGTTTCCATGGAGATCGGCTCTTTAGCGATCTTCAACACCTTGCGGATCTTGTCCTCAGGCATTTCCATGCGTTCGCCCAGCTCTTCCGGAGTCGGTTCGCGACCCATTTCCTGCAACATCTGCCGGGAAATACGGTTGAGCTTGTTGATCGTCTCGATCATGTGCACCGGAATACGGATGGTGCGGGCCTGGTCGGCGATCGAGCGAGTGATCGCCTGACGGATCCACCAGGTGGCATAAGTCGAGAACTTGTAGCCGCGACGGTATTCGAACTTGTCTACCGCTTTCATCAAGCCGATGTTGCCTTCCTGGATCAGGTCGAGGAACTGCAGGCCACGGTTGGTGTACTTCTTGGCGATGGAGATCACCAGACGCAAGTTGGCTTCGACCATCTCTTTCTTCGCGCGACGGGCCTTGGCCTCGCCGATCGACATGCGACGGTTGATGTCCTTGATCTCGGCGATCGTCAGGCCGGTCTCGGTCTCGAGCGCGGTCAGCTTCTGCTGACAACGGATGATATCCGGCTGCAGGCGGCCGATGGCTTCGGCGTACTTGGCCTTGCCTTTGGCCAGCGCGTCGGACCAGCTTTCGTCCACTTCATTGCCCGGGAACTGGCGCAGGAAGTCGGCGCGTGGCATGCGGGCATCACGAACACAGAGCTGCATGATCGCGCGCTCTTGCTGACGCAGGCGATCCAGGGCGCTACGAACACGTTCAACCAGGCCTTCGAATTGCTTCGGAACCAGTTTGATCGGCATGAACAGTTCAGCCAGGGCCAGCATTTCGGCCAGGGCTTGCTTGTGTTCGCGACCGTGCTTTTTCAGCGCCTTGCGGGTGATTTCCATCTGGTCGGCAACGGCGCCAAAGCGCTGGGCTGCGATGACCGGGTCCGGACCGCTTTCGGCTTCTTCTTCGTCGTCACTGGCTTCGGCGTCATCGTCGTCGGTGTCGTCGTCCGCTTTCGCGGCCTTGGCATCGACAGGCGGTGGTACTTCGGCGGCAGGCGGCGCAATGCCGTCATCCGGGTCGATGTAACCGCTCAGGACGTCGGACAGGCGGCCACCTTCGGTGGTGACGCGAGTGTATTCGGAGAGGATGTGCTCAACCGTGCCAGGGAAGTGCGCGATCGCGCCCATCACTTCACGGATGCCCTCTTCGATACGCTTGGCGATTTCGATTTCGCCTTCACGTGTGAGCAGCTCTACCGTACCCATTTCGCGCATGTACATACGCACTGGGTCGGTAGTGCGACCAATGTCGGTTTCCACGGCCGCCAACGCTGCGGCGGCTTCTTCAGCTGCTGCTTCGTCGGTATCGGCTTCGGCCAACAAAAGGGCATCCGCATCCGGAGCACTCTCGAATACGTTGATCCCCATGTCGTTGATCATGCGGATGATGTCTTCCACCTGTTCCGGATCTGAAATATCCTCCGGCAGGTGGTCGTTGACCTCCGCGTAAGTCAGGTAACCCTGCTCACGACCACGGCTGATCAACTCTTTGAGGCGAGACTGCTGTTGCGCTTTTCCGGACATAACACCCTATCCACTGAAGGTCTTGGCGGGCAAAAAACAAGCCGAGGATTATACCCGAGCTATGACCTCACGCGCCAGTTGAGGTCGGGTTTGATGCGGGAACATTGCGTTTTAAAAGCTCGAGTAGCTGAATTTTTTCTTCGCCACTCAATTCGCTTTGACGCGATTTCCTGAGAAGTTGTTCCAAAACACGCTCACGTTGACGAGCGGACAAGCTTTTAATGGTGTCGAAAAACTGTTGTTCAAGGTTGTCGCCCTCAATCAACCACTCCTTTTCCGCCAGCGCCTTGATCAGACGACCCTGTTCGGTACCGTGCCAACGCGCCATCAGTTGATGAATAGAGCGTAGCTTAGGATTTTTCTGCACGGCTTCGATCAGGGCGACCAGCAACTGGGTATTGGTGTTGTCGTCGGCGGCGAAGTGCCCGGCGTCTTCAACTTTCTCGGCCAGTTGCGGGTGATGCAGCAATGTTCGAAGGGCTGACAGTGTTGGTGGTTCGACGGCGGCCGGGACGCGCGGGGCACGTGGCTGATCACGATCGCCATTACGCTTGCCCTTTTTGTCCCAGGGCTTGTTCTCCCACTTCTTGCCGCCGGCACCGCTTTTCTTCGGCGTCCATTCTTGCTGCGGCACATAGGCTTCTTGTGGCTCGTGGTAGTCGGCGTAGTCCGGTATGCCGTCGTAGTCGATGCCGGCGTCGTACACCGGAGGCGCTTCTTGTGGGGCGCTGTGCACCAACTGGTTGACGGTCTCGTTGTTGAGTCCGGTAATTTCGCTGAGGCGCTGGCGCATCAGGGTCCGCAGGTTGGCCCCGGGAACCTTGTCGATCAACGGTGCAGCGAGAGTGGCCAGATGGGCCTTGCCCTCGAGCGAGCGTGGATCCGCTTCGTCGGTCAGCTGCTGGAAAAAGTAATCGGCCAGCGGTTGAGCATGTTGATTGATGCGGGCGCGAAAGGCGTCGGTGCCCTCGGAGCGGACCAGGGTGTCCGGGTCTTCCCCTTCGGGAAGAAATAGAAAGCGCGCCCGGCGGCCGTCCTGCAAGCTGGACAGGGTCGCCTCCAGCGCGCGCCAGGCGGCCTTGCGCCCGGCCTGGTCGCCGTCGAAGCAGAACAGGACGCTGGGCACGATGCGGAACAGGCGCTTGAGGTGTTCTTCGCTGGTGGCCGTGCCCAGGGTCGCAACGGCGTTACGCAAGCCTTGTTGGGCAAGGGCAATCACGTCCATGTAGCCTTCGACGACGATGATTTCGTCGAGGTTGCGGTTGTTCTTGCGGGCTTCGAACAGGCCGTAAAGCTCCTGGCCTTTGTGAAACACCGGGGTTTCCGGCGAGTTCAGGTATTTTGGCTTGTCGTCGCCCAGTACTCGGCCGCCAAAGGCGATGATCCGGCCGCGGCTGTCGCGGATCGGAAACATCACCCGGTCGCGGAAGCGATCGTAGCGTTTGCCGGTTTCGGCATTTTCGATCAGCAGGCCAGCATCGATCATGGCTTTCTGCTGCAGGGTATCGCTGCTCAGGTGCTTGAACAGATTGTCCCAGCCGGGCGGAGCGAAGCCGAGGCCGAAATCGCGGGCGATCTCGCCGGTCAGGCCGCGGCCCTTGAGGTAATCGACCGCTGCCTTGCGGGCCGGATGGCTTTTCAGGGCCTGGCGATAGTAATCGGCGGCGGCGGTCAGCAGCGGGTAGAGCGGCGAGTCGGTCGGCTGTCGGGGCTTGTGCGAGCGACCGCTTTCTTCGCGCGGGATTTCCATGCCGGCGGCTTTGGCCAGTTCCTCGACTGCCTGGGGGAAGTCCAGGTTGTCGTGGTCCATGATGAAGCCGAGGGCGTTCCCGCCTGCGCCACAGCCGAAGCAGTAGTAGAACTGCTTGTCGGGGCTGACGCTGAAGGAGGGGGTTTTTTCCTTGTGGAACGGGCAGCAGGCGGTGTAGTTCTTGCCGGCCTTTTTCATCTGCAGGCGCGAGCTGACAACATCGACGATGTCGGTGCGGTTCAGAAGGTCGTCAATAAAGCTCTGGGGAATCAGCCCGGCCATGGCGTTCTCGTCATCACTGCGCGAAAGGAATGGACCAATGCGAAGGCTTCGAAAGTGGGCTGTTCGAGACGCAACGGCTGCGCGTTCGACCATCTGTCGTTGGCTTGATCGCTATCGGGAAGTGTATCTGCCGAAAGTCCACTGACGTTAGTTTCAATCAGTCTTCGACTATTTGAAGATGTTGCTCTGAGTCCGACAGGTCTCGGATGGCTCATAAGCGGGCGCTGGAGAAGGGCGCCTTGGGCTGAGTCTGTTGAGGAACCAGAATAAAAGTGTGCTCGTCAGTAGCCTTGGAAGGCTCGTCAGAAGAGACGTGCACCGCTGGCAGGAAGCCAGGTCTGACGTGGTGAAGCGGATTGTCTCGGTCGCATGCGCGGCGTTGACGGTGAAGCATCAAGCGTTGTCCGCAAATGCCATTAGCCCGGCTGAGGGCCGGGCTTGGCAGAAGCTTGCAGCGAACGTCTGTGTATTAGTACAGACGTACGGCGCGGCGCTGTTCGCGCTGAACTTTCTTGGCGTGACGCTTAACAGCAGCAGCTGCTTTGCGCTTACGCTCGGAAGTCGGCTTCTCGTAAAATTCGCGGCTACGAACTTCAGCCAGAACACCGGCTTTTTCGCAGGAGCGCTTGAAACGACGCAGAGCTACGTCGAAGGGTTCGTTCTCTTTAACTTTGACGGCTGGCATCCAGAGCTACCTTCATTCATTACCGGGGTCAACGTTCTCGTCGCAAAAAATCGCGGCTGAGGTCGTCGGTTTTTAAGGGTTGCGGATGTTAACCCCTCATCGCTCGGAATGCAAAGCCTCTGATCGAAAACCGCTGGTCGGCTGAGGGAGTGGCGACTATTATGCGCGCCTTCGAATTTAGCCTCTACAAGGCGCAAACCCATGCTAGTACTGGGATTAGAAACTTCCTGCGACGAAACCGGCGTCGCGCTTTATGACAGCGAGCGCGGCCTGCTGGCCGACGCGCTGTTCAGTCAGATCGACCTGCATCGGGCCTATGGTGGCGTGGTGCCGGAGCTGGCCTCTCGCGATCACGTCAAGCGCATGCTGCCCCTGATCCGTCAGGTCCTGGCCGAGGCGGACTGTGTGCCGACCGAAATCGACGCCATTGCCTATACCGCGGGCCCAGGCCTGGTCGGAGCCCTTCTGGTGGGCGCTTCCTGCGCCCAGGCGCTGGCCTTCGCCTGGGGCATCCCGGCGCTGGGTGTGCACCATATGGAAGGCCACTTGCTGGCCCCGATGCTGGAAGAACAACCACCGGAGTTTCCGTTCGTCGCTTTGTTGGTTTCCGGCGGCCATACGCAGTTGGTGCGGGTCGATGGCATCGGCCAATACGAGCTGATGGGCGAAACCCTGGATGATGCTGCCGGTGAAGCCTTCGACAAGACGGCGAAGATGATCGGCCTGAATTATCCGGGCGGTCCGGAAATCGCGCGCCTGGCCGCGCAAGGCGTGGTTGGGCGCTTTGTCTTCCCGCGGCCGATGACCGATCGTCCGGGGCTGGATTTCAGTTTCAGTGGCTTGAAAACCTTCGCCCTGAACACCTGGCAGCAATGCGTCAGCGCTGGGGACGACGGCGAGCAAACCCGTTGCGACATCTCGCTCGCCTTCCAGCAGGCGGTGGTGGAAACTCTGACCATCAAATGCAAGCGAGCCTTGAAGCAGGCGGGACTCAAACGTCTTGTCATTGCTGGTGGCGTGAGTGCCAACAAGGCTCTGCGCGCATCGCTGGAAAAAATGCTCGGCGAGATGAAAGGGAATGTATTTTACGCCCGTCCTGAGTTCTGCACCGACAACGGCGCGATGATCGCGTTTGCCGGTTGCCAGCGTTTGCAGGCCGGTCAGCAGGAGAGCCTGGCGATCAGTGTGCAGGCGCGCTGGCCGATGGAGCAGCTGTCGCCGTTGTGAGGTGGCAATGGCCCGACCTGAGCCCGGCTTATCTTCAGGATTCAGAAATGCCGTTCGCGCCCGGCAAACAGGTCGCGTAGATTGCCGCGGTGGCGCCAGACGATGAGCAGTGTGAGTACGCTCATCGGCAGCAGCGCCGCCGGCGCCTGCCAAGCCAGCAATGGCAAGGTCAGGGGCGTGGCGATCAACGCCGCCAGCGAGCTGGTGCGGGTCAGGTAGAAGGTCAGGAGCCAGGCGGCAATGGCCAGGAGCGCCGCTGGCGGGTAAAGCCCCAGCAGCATCCCGGCGGCGGTGGCGACACCCTTGCCGCCGCGAAAGCGAAAATACACCGGGAACAGATGGCCCAGTACGGCGTAGAGCCCGATCCAGGCCTGTTGTTGGAGCGAAAGGCCTGCGAGACTGGCGACCAGCACGGGCAACAGCCCTTTGAGCAGATCGCCGAGCAAGGTCAGTACCGCCAGTTTCTTGCCGGCCAGGCGCAGCATGTTGGTGGCGCCGGCATTGCCCGAACCACTCATTCGCGGATCGGGTGTACCGGTCAGGCGGCTGAGCAAGATGGCGAAGGACAGCGAGCCGAGCAGGTAGGCGAAGATCGCCAGTAACCAAAACATGCTAACTATTCCGGGCGAGGACGCCCTGATTCTAACGGCGCATTGCGCCCTTGTCGTGCTGCGGAGAAGAGTGCTTGGACAGAGTGTTTATCGAGGGCCTGGAAGTCGACACGGTGATCGGTGCCTACGACTGGGAGCGAGGCATCCGGCAGTGCCTGCGCCTTGACCTGAGCTTCGCCTGGGACAACCGCCCGGCCGCGGCCGGTGACGACCTGACCCTGGCGCTCGACTATGCCAGCGTGTCTTCGCGGATCCAGGCGTTTGCCGAGCAGGCGCAATTCCAGCTGGTGGAAACCTTTGCCGAGCGTCTGGCTGAAGTCCTGATGAGCGAGTTCCATATTCCCTGGTTGCACCTCAAGCTGACCAAGCCCGGTGCTGTCGCGGCCGCCAAAGGTGTTGGTGTGGAGATCGAGCGCGGATGTCGCTAACTCAGGTATTTCTTGGGCTCGGCAGCAATATCGAGCGCGAAACCCATCTGTTGGCCGGGCTCGATGCCCTGGCGGGCTTCCTGCTGGATATGCGCTGCTCGGCGGTATTCGAAAGCCAGCCGGTCGGAATCAAGAGCGGACCTTTTTTCAATCTGGTGGTTTCGGCCTTTACCGATCTGCCGCTGATGGAGCTGGACCGCCGGTTGAAGTTCATCGAAGCGGACAACGGTCGTTATGCCCCGGACCGCAAAGGCCTGCCGCTGGACATCGATGTGCTGCTGTATGGCGATCTGGTGGGTAATTTCGACGGTTTGATCCTACCGCGCGCAGAGATCCTGAAGAACGCCTTTGTGCTTTGGCCTCTGTCGCTGATGGCTCCGGAACGGGTTCATCCGCTGGCGGGGCAAGACTTCGCCACCCTCTGGCGCGAGGCTCGAATCGACCAGGTACTGGCGCCCGTGGCATTTGAGTGGCGGGGCAGGCAACTGACGCCGCCGGAGCTGGGATAGCTCTGGCGGGTATCGTTCTTGCCGACCTGTGGTCGGATCGCGAGCAAGCTCGCTCCTACAGGGATAGTGAGCTTGTTCGTGATGTTTCTTAGCGCGAGTGCTGTTCCTTGTAGGCCTTCAGCGCCTTCAGTCGCTCCCGTTTCAGCGCCTCTCCCAGCTCCGGCCCCTTGAATCCCTGTTCCAGCAGCGGCTGTACCGCGACCGTTCGCGCCGCGGTGGCCGCACCGCGCAGATAGTCCGCCTGGGGATAGGCGCGCTCCTCCAGTCCAAGACGGCCGCGGGCATCCATTTCACAGGCGGCGATAAACTCCTCGAAGCGCTGCGGCCGGCGATACACGTCAAAGCTTTGCAGCAGCTCCGCCAATGTCGAAGGTTTCAGTTCAAGGGCGCGATGGCCGTGGGTGTGGTACTGGCCCACCAGCAGCGCCAGTTCCTGGCAGTCGCGTGGCGCCTTGAAGCGCTCATTGACCTGCTTGATCAGCTTCAGGCCCTTGTGCTCGTGCGCAATGTGTTGTGGCCATTCACTTTGTGGTGTCAGGCCCTTGCCCAGGTCGTGCAACAGGCACGCCCAACGCACGCTCAATGGCTGTTTGTGCAGTGCCGCCTGCTCGAGAACGCTCAATGTATGCACACCGCTGTCGATCTCCGGATGGTGCGCAGCGGGTTGCGGAACACCAAACAGCGCCTCCACTTCAGGCAGCAGGACTTTGAGCGCTCCACAGTCGCGCAGCACCTGGATGAACACTTGGGGGTGATCTTCCATCAGTGCGCGGGAGATTTCTTTCCAGCTGCGCTCCGGCGTCAGGGCTTCCAGTTCGCCTGATTCGCTGAGCTGGCGCATCAATTCGAGGGTGTCAGGCGCCACCTGGAAACCGAGCCCAGCGTAGCGGGCAGCAAAGCGGGCAACGCGCAAGACGCGTAGGGGATCTTCGGCGAATGCCGGGGAAACATGGCGCAGCAGGCGGTTTTCCAGGTCCTGCTGGCCGTGATACGGATCCGTCAGCACGCCGTGGTCGTCTTCCGCCATGGCATTGATCGTCAGGTCGCGGCGGATCAGGTCTTCTTCGAGGGTGACCTCAGGGCTGGCGTGAAAGGTGAAGCCGCCATAACCACGACCGCTTTTGCGTTCTGTGCGGGCCAGGGCATATTCCTCGCCGCTCTTGGGGTGAAGAAAGACCGGGAAGTCCGAACCCACCGGGCGAAAGCCCTTGGCGAGCATTTCTTCGGCCGTGGCACCGACTACCACCCAGTCGATGTCGGTTACCGGTTTGCCCAGCAGGCGATCGCGTACCGCACCGCCGACCTTGTAAATCTGCATAAAAAACCTCCGTTAGCCCGACAGAATAACCCTTGCGCCGAGCTTTCGGAGGTTTGTCATGTGCTCAGAGGTGGATGACAGCCAGGTCCAGGCGGCCGTAGTCCCCTTCGTTGTGATCGTTTTTTGGCGGTACGTGATGGGTTTTCATCACCTGGTCGCCCTGCAGGGTTTCCAGGTGGATGTCGAACCCCCACAGTCGGTGCAGGTGCTTGAGGACTTCGTCGGTGGAGTCGCCCAACGGTTTGCGGTCGTGCTGTTGATGGCGCAGGGTCAGCGAGCGGTCGCCCCGCCTGTCGATGCTCCAGATCTGCACGTTAGGCTCGCGGTTGCCCAGGTTGTACTGGGCGGCGAGGGTTTCGCGGATGACCCGATAACCGCTTTCGTCATGAATGGCCGGTACCAGCAAGTCATCTTTCTGATCGTCATCCAGGATGCTGAACAGCTTGAGGTCGCGGATGACCTTGGGCGACAGGTACTGCAGGATGAAACTCTCGTCCTTGAAGCTGCTCATGGCGAACTTGATACTGGAAAGCCAGTCGGTCCCGGCCAGTTCCGGGAACCAGCGACGGTCCTCTTCGGTCGGTTCTTCGCAGATGCGCCGGATATCGCGGTACATGGCGAAGCCCAGGGTGTAGGGGTTGATGCCGTTGTAGTAAGGGCTGTCGAAGCCGGGCTGGAAGACCACGCTGGTGTGGGAGGCGAGGAATTCCATCATGAAGCCATCGGTCACCAGGCCTTCGTCATACAGGTCGTTCATCAGGGTGTAGTGCCAGAACGTTGCCCAGCCTTCGTTCATCACCTGGGTCTGGCGTTGCGGGTAGAAGTACTGGGCGATCTTGCGCACGATCCGCACGATTTCGCGCTGCCACGGCTCCAGCAGCGGCGCGTGTTTCTCGATGAAATACAGGATGTTTTCCTGAGGTTCGGCGGGGAAGCGTGCGTTGTCCTTGTCGCTGAACTTGTCGGTGCCTTTGGGAATGGTGCGCCACAGGTCGTTGATCTGTTTCTGCAGGTGTTCTTCCCGGTCCTTTTGCCGGCGCCGTTCTTCTTCCGCGGAAATCGGATAAGGGCGTTTGTAGCGGTCCACTCCGTAGTTCATCAGGGCATGGCAGGAGTCCAGCAGGTCTTCCACGGCATCGATGCCGTGGCGCTCTTCACACTGCATGATGTACTGCTTGGCGAACACCAGGTAATCGATGATCGAACTGGCATCCGTCCAGGTGCGGAACAGATAGTTGCCCTTGAAAAAGCTGTTATGGCCATAGCAGGCATGGGCCACCACCAGCGCCTGCATGCAGATGGTGTTTTCTTCCATCAGGTAGGCGATGCAGGGGTCCGAGTTGATCACGATTTCGTAGGCCAGCCCCATCTGGCCGCGGCTGTAGGACTTTTCGGTGCTGAGGAAGTGCTTGCCGTAGGACCAGTGGTGATAGCCCAGGGGCATGCCGACGGAAGCATAGGCATCCATCATCTGTTCGGCGGTGATCACTTCGATCTGGTTGGGATAGGTATCCAGGGCGTAGCGTGCCGCGATACGGCTGATTTCGCGGTCGTAGGCCTGGATCAGCTCGAACGTCCATTCCGAACCGGTGGAGATAGGCTGGCGTTTCTGCTCTCTGGCGGTCATGTCACTAACCTGCGCTGGAAGAGTTCACGGAAGACCGGATAGATATCTCCGGCCGAGACCAGTTGTTGCTGGGCGAAAGTATCGGAAAAGGCTTCGGCGATGCGTTCGTATTCGAACCACAAGGCCTGATGTTCGCGCGGGGTAATCTCCACGTAAGTGTAGTACTGCACGAACGGCATGATCTGGTTGATCAGGATGTCGCGGCAGATCGGCGAGTCGTCGTTCCAGTTGTCGCCGTCGGAAGCCTGGGCGGCATAGATGTTCCACTCGTTGCTCGGATAACGCTCGGCCATGATCTCCTGCATCAGTTTCAGCGCGCTGGAGACGATGGTGCCGCCGGTTTCCCGGGAGTAGAAGAACTCCTCCTCGTCCACTTCACGTGCACTGGTGTGGTGGCGGATGAACACCACGTCGATCTTGTCGTAGTTGCGCTTGAGAAACAGGTACAGAAGGATGAAGAAGCGCTTGGCGATGTCCTTGGTTGCCTGGGTCATGGAGCCGGAAACGTCCATCAGGCAGAACATCACGGCCTTGGAGCTGGGGTTGGGCTGTTTGATCAGCAGGTTGTACTTGAGGTCGAAGGTGTCGAGGAACGGCACCCGATGAATACGGGCGCTGAGACGCTCGATTTCCGCTTCCATTTCCTGAATATCGCCGAAGTTGTCCGGTTCTTCGCGTTTCAGGCGTTCAAGTTCCTCTTTGACTTCGCGCAGTTTTGCCCGGCTGCTGCCGGACAGGGCGATGCGCCGGGCGTGGGCCGAGCGCAGGGTTCGAATGATATTGATGCGAGAAGGATTGCCTTCGTTGCTGATCCCTGCCCGGACGGTCTTGAAAGTGTCGGTCCCGGTCAGGTTGCGTTTGACCAGGTTTGGCAGTTCCAGGTCCTCGAACATGAACTCGAGGAATTCCTCCTGGGTGATCTGGAAAACGAACTCGTCCATGCCTTCGCCGGAGTTGCCGGCCTTGCCCCGGCCGCCTCCGCCACCCCCGCCTTGAGGGCGTGCGATGTGCTCGCCGGCCGTGAACTCCTTGTTTCCCGGGTGCACCACGGTCTGTTTGCCGCCGCGCCCATGATGGAGCACCGGTTCATCGATATCCCGGCCTGGGATGCTGATTTGTTCGCCATGCTCCATGTCAGTGATGGAACGGCGGCTGACCGCCTCTTCGACGGCCTTCTTGATGTGGTCACGATAGCGCCGCAGAAACCGCTGGCGGTTTACCGTGCTCTTGTTCTTGCCATTGAGACGTCGGTCGATCACATAACTCATGACTGCTCCTTAGAAGCGGTCTTGAAGCTCGCAAGCGGCCCGGGCGGGGAGAGGGGGCGGTAAGGTGTCTTGCCGCCGGTACTCTGCCCGAGCCTCGCTGCGAACGTTCAAACGCGCTTCCTGAAGCCTGTGTAGCAGAAAATGCTGAGACAGGCTCCTGGCTAACGACAACCGGTGCAACCGGAGGGTTACTGCGATTTTCTGACCCGCAGATACCACTCGGACAGCAGTCGTACCTGTTTGTCGGTATAGCCGCGCTCGACCATTCGGGTAACGAAGTCGTTGTGTTTCTGTTGATCCTCTTTGCTGGCCTTGGCATTGAAGCTGATGACCGGGAGCAGGTCCTCGGTGTTGGAGAACATTTTCTTCTCGATGACCACCCGCAGTTTTTCGTAACTGAGCCAGGTCGGGTTCTTGCCGTTGTTGTTGGCTCTGGCCCGCAGTACGAAATTGACGATCTCGTTGCGGAAGTCCTTCGGATTGCTGATGCCGGCCGGTTTCTCGATTTTCTCCAGTTCTTCGTTGAGCGCGACCCGATTGAGGATCTCGCCGGTTTCCGGATCGCGGTATTCCTGATCCTGAATCCAGAAATCCGCATACAGCACATAACGGTCGAAGATGTTCTGGCCGTATTCGCTATAGGACTCCAGGTACGCGGTCTGGATTTCCTTGCCGATGAACTCGATATAGCGCGGAGCCAGGTATTCCTTCAGGAAGCGCAGGTAACGCTCGCGGGTTTCCGCCTGGAATTGCTCCTGTTCGATCTGTTGTTCGAGCACGTAGAGCAGGTGCACCGGGTTGGCCGCGATCTCGTGGGGATCGAAGTTGAAGACTTTCGACAGGATCTTGAAGGCGAAGCGGGTCGACAGACCATTCATGCCTTCATCCACGCCGGCGGCGTCGCGGTACTCCTGGATCGACTTGGCTTTTGGATCGGTGTCCTTGAGGTTCTCGCCGTCGTAGACGCGCATTTTCGAGTAGATGTTCGAGTTCTCCGGCTCTTTGAGGCGCGAGAGCACGGTGAACTGAGCGAGCATTTTCAGGGTGTCGGGAGCGCAATGCGCCCTGGACAGGGAGCTGTTGAACAGCAGCTTGTCGTAGATTTTGACTTCGTCGCTGACCCGCAGGCAGTACGGGACCTTGACGATATAGATCCGGTCGATGAAGGCTTCGTTGTTCTTGTTGTTGCGGAAGGTGTGCCATTCCGATTCGTTGGAGTGGGCCAGCAGGATGCCGGTGAAGGGGATCGCGCCCAGACCCTCGGTACTGTTGTAGTTGCCTTCCTGGGTGGCCGTCAGCAATGGGTGCAGCACCTTGATCGGTGCCTTGAACATTTCGACGAACTCCATCAGGCCCTGGTTGGCCCGGCACAGTGCGCCCGAGTAGCTGTAGGCATCGGCGTCGTTCTGCGGGAATTCTTCCAGCTTGCGAATATCGACCTTGCCCACCAGTGCGGAAATGTCCTGGTTGTTCTCGTCCCCCGGTTCGGTCTTGGCGACGGCGATCTGGTTGAGGATCGAGGGGTAGAGCTTGACCACCCGGAACTGGCTGATGTCGCCACCGAACTCGGACAGGCGCTTGGTGGCCCAGGGCGACATGATGGTGTTCAGGTAGCGCCGTGGAATGCCGAAGTCTTCTTCGAGGATCGCGCCATCTTCCGTGGCGTTGAACAACCCAAGAGGCGACTCGAATACCGGGGAGCCCTTGATGGCGTAGAAGGGCACCTTCTCGATCAGTTGTTTGAGTTTCTCGGCCAGGGATGATTTACCGCCACCGACAGGGCCGAGGAGGTAGAGGATCTGTTTCTTCTCTTCCAGGCCCTGAGCGGCATGGCGGAAATAGGAGACGATCTGGTCGATGCATTCTTCCATTCCATGGAAGTCTTCAAAGGCCGGATAGCGACGGATCACTTTGTTGGAGAAGATCCGTGACAGTCTCGAATTGGTCGACGTGTCCAGCAGCTCCGGTTCGCCGATAGCCAGAAGCAGGCGCTCAGCGGCCGACGCGTAGGCGCTGCGGTCCTTTTTGCAGAGCTCCAGGTACTCCTGTAGCGAGAACTCTTCCTGGCGTGTGGATTCGAAGCGTTGTTGGAAGTGGCTAAAAATACTCATGACGTCACCTCGCTCGATACGTGGAGCCGACGCCGGATCAGTCAGTCAAGTGCTGGCATGCAGCCGGGAGTCCGGCCGATGTTTACCCCCCAGAACACTTTCAAAGCTATCGACCTTGAAAGCTAGTACCGATGACCCGCACGCCGGTGTACCGGCTCTCCCCTGATTGGATGGCCTGAGGCTAAGGATAGTTCGGAATCGGGGAGGTAAAGGTGGAATACACAATTTGTTCAAGTGACCGTTCGTCGGTCGTGGCTCCAGCCCGCGAATGACGCGGGCTGGAGCGCAGAAAAATTATTCGGCGCCGCCCTGGGCAATTTCCGCAGGGTAGGTGGTCCGCCACAGTTCGAAGCCACCGTCCAGGCTGTAGACGTCGGAAAAGCCCTGGCTGATCAGGTAGGCCGCCGCGCTCTGGCTGGAGTTGCCGTGATAGCAGACGACCACCAGTGGGGCGTCGAGATCGGCATTGCGGATGAAGTCGGAGATGGAGTGGTTGTCCAGATGCAGTGAACCGCTGATGTGGTTCAAGGCAAAGGTCTGCGGATCGCGGATGTCGACCACCACGGCGCCTTGCTCGCGCAGTGCCTGGGCCTGTTCTGGGGGGATGCGTTTGAATTCGCTCATGGCGGGCTCCTGGGCCTGGTGGCAAGCGCCGTCTAGCGCTTGGCGATGATTGGCATGGGTTCAGGGGAAGGTTGATTGGCCTGGGGTTTGATGTGGCCGTGGGCGTCGCATTCACACTCGAGGCGTTGGCCGGTGTCGACGTTCAGCAAGGTCAGGGCGCCGCCCCAGACGCAGCCGGTGTCGAGGGCGAATACGCCGGGCTCGTTGCAGTTGCCTTCGAGGGCGGCCCAGTGACCGAAGATGATTTTCACGTCCCGGGTCTTGCGTTCCTTGTGCTCGAACCAGGGGGCGTAACCTGGCGGGGCGGTGTCCGGCCCTTCTTTGCCCTTGAGGTCGAGCTTGCCATCGCTGGTGCAGAAACGCATGCGGGTGAAATAGTTGGTGATCACCCGCAGGCGGGTCACGCCTTTGAGCTCGCCGTCCCATTTTGTTGGATCGTTGCCGTACATACCGTCCAGATAGGGCTCGAAGCGGTTGTCGTCACGCAGCGTCTCTTCGACTTCGGTGGCGCACTTGATGGCCTTTTTCAGCGACCACTGTGGCGGTATCCCCGCGTGTACCAGGGCAACGTTGCGCTGTTCGTCATAGTGCATCAGCTTTTGCTGGCGCAGCCACTGGAGCAGCTCCTCGCAATCCGGCGCGTTGAGGATCTCGTTCAGGGTGTCGGCTTTCTTCAGGCGCTCGATGTTGCGCCAGACGGCCAGCAGGTGCAGGTCGTGATTGCCCAGTACGCACACCAGGGAATCGCGCATGGCATAAAGAAAGCGCAGGGTTTCCAGGGACTGTGGGCCGCGGTTGACCAGGTCGCCGACCAGCCACAGGCGATCCTTGGCCGGGTCGAAAGAGACCTTTTCAAGCAGACACTGCAAAGGCCCCAGGCAGCCTTGCAGGTCGCCGACGGCGTAAGTCGTCATCAGTGCAGGGCTCCGGGCACGGCCAGGCGGAAGGGGGCGATGATGGCGTCGAAGTGTTTGCCGTCTTCGGCGAGCATCTGATAGCTGCCCTGCATGTTGCCGACGCGTGTGGTCATGACCGTGCCACTGCTGTAGGTGTGGCTTTTGCCCACGGCGATCAGCGGCTGCTGGCCGACAACGCCGGCACCGCGAACTTCCTCGACGTGCCCGTCGCCATCGGTGATCACCCAGTGCCGGGAGAGTAGTTTGGCGGGCAGCAGGCCGTTGTTCTGTACGGTGATGGTGTAGGCGAAGGCAAAGCGGTTCTGCTCGGGTTGCGACTGTTCCGGGAGAAAGCGGGTGACGACGCTGACGTCGATCTGATAGCGAGGATCGGACATGCAAGGGGCCTTAAAACGAAGCGGGACGCGGGACAAAGCTGATGGAGGTCAGTCTAGGCCAAGTATCGGGTAGTAAACCAGACATGGAGCCTGGCGTCTTACCCGATAACGCTGGTGGCGTGTCAGCTGGCGCTGGCGGTGCCTGCGGCTTGTTCGCTGAGCTTGTCGGCCAGGCGAACGAAGGCTGCCAGGTCCAGTTGCTCCGGACGCAGGCTGCCATCGACGCCGGCGGCTTCGATCTCGGCGCTGGAGAGCAGGGCCTTGAGGGTGTTGCGCAGGGTCTTGCGGCGCTGGTTGAAGGCTTCGCGGACGATGCGCTCCAGCAGGCGATGATCCTTGGCCGGATGCGGCAGTACCGCATGGGGCACCAGGCGGACGATCGCCGAGTCGACTTTCGGTGGCGGATTGAATGCGCCAGGGCCGACGTTGAACAGATGCTCCACGCGGCAGTGATACTGGACCATGATCGACAGACGGCCCCAGTCACCACCGCCCGGGCCCGCGGCGAGGCGCTCGACCACTTCTTTCTGCAGCATGAAGTGCATGTCGCGGATCAGCCCGGCGTTCTGCAACAGATGAAAGATCAGCGGGGTGGAGATGTTGTAGGGCAGGTTGCCGACCACACGCAGGCTGCCGGGTGCGGCATTCAGGCTGTTGAAGTCGAACTTCAGGGCGTCGCCCTGGTGCAGGCTGAAATTGTCCCGGCCAGCAAACTGCTGGTTGAGGATCGGCACCAGGTCCTTGTCCAGCTCGACCACATCCAGTTGGGCGCCGCTGTTGAGCAGGCCCTCGGTCAGGGCGCCCTGGCCCGGGCCGATTTCCAGCATGCGGTCGCCGGACTTGGCATTGATGGAGCGCAGGATGCGGTCGATCACGCCGGCGTCATGCAGGAAGTTCTGGCCGAAGCGCTTGCGCGCCCGGTGCTGGTATTGCTCGGTCATAAACGGGTCTCGGCCATCTGGTAGGCGGTTTCCAGGGCGACTTTCAGGCTGCCGGTATCGATCTTGCCGCTGCCGGCCAGATCCAGGGCGGTGCCGTGGTCGACCGAGGTGCGGATGATCGGCAGGCCCAGCGTCACGTTGACCGCGGCGCCGAAACCTTTGTATTTCAGCACGGGCAGCCCCTGGTCATGGTACATCGCCAGCACTGCGTCGCAGTGCTCCAGATATTTGGGGGTAAACAGAGTGTCGGCGGGCAGGGGACCGCGCAGGTCCATGCCTTCGTTGCGCAGACGCTCCAGGGTGGGTTCGATGATATCGATTTCTTCATGGCCCAGATGTCCGCCTTCGCCGGCATGCGGGTTGAGCCCGCAGACCAGGATGCGTGGCTGGGCGATGCCGAACTTGTTGCGCAGGTCGGCATGCAGAATGCGTGTAACCCGCTCCAGACGTTCAGGGGTAATGGCGTCAGCGATGTCCCGCAGGGGCAGGTGAGTGGTCACCAGTGCCACGCGCAGGCCATGGGTGGCCAGCATCATTACCACTTGTTCGGTATGCGTCAGGTCGGCGAGAAACTCGGTATGGCCGGAAAAAGCGATGCCGGATTCGTTGATCACACCCTTGTGCACCGGGGCGGTAATCATGCCGTCGAAATGCCCGTCCAGGCAGCCTTGGCCGGCCCGGGTCAGGGTTTTCAGGACGAATGCGGCGTTGGCCTTGTCCAGCTGACCAGCGACGACCTTGGCCGACAGCGGAGTATCCCAGACATAGAGGCTACCGGCGGCGGCCGGCTGGTTAGGCCAATTGTCAGGGCCGACCGCAATCAGGCTAACGGCCACACCCAGTTGCGCGGCCCGCTCGGTAAGCAGGTCGCGGCTGGTGATGGCGATCAGGGGATGTGGCTGTTGTTGCGAGGCGAGCAGCAGGCACAGGTCAGGACCTATACCGGCTGGCTCGCCGGGGGTGAGCGCGAAACGCTTGGGTTTCACTGGGCCGCCTGGTCAGCGCCAGGAAGCTTGATCTCGACGTAGGCTTCGTCGCGAATCTGGCGCAGCCAGGTTTGCAGCTCTTCGTCGTATTTGCGATTGCGCAGCACAGTCATCGCTTGCTGTTCGCGAGCCTGGGAGGTGCTGTCGGTGGCGCGGCGGCCAAGGACTTCCAGTACGTGCCAGCCATAGGGGCTCTGGAACGGCTTGGACAGCTGACCTTGTGGGGTCTTGGCCATCACGTCGCGGAACTCGGGCACCAGGGCGTTAGGGTCGATCCAGCTGAGGTCGCCACCGTTGAGGGCGGAGCCCGGATCTTCCGAGTAGCTTTTCGCCAGTTCGGCAAAGTCTTCGCCGGCTTCGATGCGCTCGTAGAGCTTTTGGGCCAGGCGTTTGGTTTCTTCTTCGCTGCGGATTTCGCTTGGCTTGATCAGGATGTGACGGACATGCACTTCGTCACGCACCTGATTGCCGCCGCCACGTTTTTCCAGCAGCTTCAAAATGATGAAACCGCCTGGGGTGCGGGCTGGCTGGGTGATATCACCTACCGCCATGGCGCTCAGTTCACGGTCGAACGGAGGGGGCAGTTGAGCGGCTTTACGCCAGCCCATGTCACCGCCTTCCAGGGCGTTGTCGCTGCCCGAGCGGGCGATGGCCAACTGGGCAAAGTCAGCGCCTTGCTTGAGCTGCTGATAGATGTCCATGGCCTGGCGCGCGGCGCTCTGAATCGCTTCGGAGTTGGCGCTTTCCGGGGTTGGAATCAGGATATTGGCCAGGTGCAGCTCTTCGGACAGTTGCATCTTGCCCAGGTCGGAGGCGAGGAAGTTCTTCACTTCCTGCTCGGAGACCTGAATGCGTTCGGCAACACGGCGCTGACGCACGCGGCTGATGATCATCTCGCGGCGAATCTGCTCACGGGCGTCCTGATAAGACAGGCCATCACGAGCCAGGGCGGCACGGAACTGATCGGGCGTCATGTTGTTGCGTTGGGCGATGGTGCCGACGGCCTGGTTCAGCTCTTCATCGGTAATGCGGATGCCGGAACGCTCGCCGATCTGCAGTTGCAGGTTTTCGACGATCAGGCGTTCCAGTACCTGCTGGTTCAGGACCTCGGCGGGAGGCATGCCGCCGCCGCGCTTGGCGATGGTTTGCTGAACTTCGTGAACCCGTTGGTCCAGCTGGCTCTGCATGACCACGTCGTTATCGACGATGGCCACCACTTTGTCGATGGGTTGTACCGCGGCGCTCGCCGCGGTACCCAGGAACAACGCGCCCAGCATCAGCGGGCGCAGACAATCAGAAAGCTTGGTCTTCACGTTCACGGTAACCTTGAATGCCTTTGTCGAGGAAGCTCTCTACTTTGGAGCCGGTGAGGCCGCCAAGTCCCTTCAGAACAATTTGGAGGAAGATGCCATGGTCGCCTTTCTCGTTCTGTGGGGCGTCTTGACTGAATTCGTCATACTTGACCCAGTAACGGTTGATCAGGCGCAGTTTCCAGCAGCAGTTGTCGTATTCGAAACCACCGAAGGCATCGAGGGTACGGTTGCGGTTGTAGTCGTACTGCCAGCGGCTGATCAGGTTCCATTGCGGCACGATCGGCCAGATCACCGAGAAGTCGTGCTGCTTGATCTTGTAGTAGTCCTTCACGTAGCCAGGTTGCCCTGGAGTGCCATAGTCGCCACCACCCACAGACCATTTGCCCGTGGACTGGTCGTAACGAACCAGGTCGTTGCGATAACGATAACCGGCGTTGATGACCTTGTTCGGGTTGTCTTCCGGTTGGTAGTGGAACATCGCGCTGCCGGAACGAGGGCTACGGGTATCCGGATCCCAGTTGTAGTCGGCAGTGGTGCGCCAGTCGCGGTTCCAACGGTACTCGTATTCCAGCGCATAAGGAGAAACATTGGAGTGTGCGTCGTCGCGGGTTTTTGCATCGATACCTGGCAACTGGACTTCGCGGTCCTTGAAGTACAAGGCTTGGCCGACGCTGATGCGTTGGCGTTCGAAGCCGTTTTCTTCGATCCAGCGGTTGGTGATGCCGAGAGACAGTTTGTTCTCGTCGCCTACACGGTCGGAGCCGGAAAAGCGGTTATCACGGAACAGCGACGAGTAGTTGAAAGTGCTTTCGCCGGTGTCGAATACCGGAATGTCGCTCTGGTCTTTCTCCGGTACATAGAGATAGTAGAGGCGTGGTTCCAGGGTCTGGCGATAGTTTTTGCCGAACCATTGAGTGTTGCGGTCGAAGTACAGGCCGCTATCGACGCTGACGATTGGTACGCCACGGTTCTGATTGCTGCTGTAAGTGCCGTTCAGGCGATCGCCTTCTGGGCCCTGTCCTGCGATATCACGTTTACCTTGGCCATCAAGGTCCAGGTCGTACTGAGTGTACTGATACTTGAGCGTTGGTTTCAGGAAACCATATGTCCAGTTCAGGGGGAGGCTCACGGACGGTGCAAGATTGAGGCGGTTACCGTTGGCACGAGCTAGACCGAAAATGTTGGTGTCGAGGCGCTTGGATTCCCCACCGTTCTCATCAGTGTAGGTGCCTGTTTTAAGGTCGCGTTCAAATCGAACGATCTCGGTTTCGTAGCTGAAGTCCAGCCCGCCTGGATGTTGCGGCAAGAAACCATTCAAGGTGATTTGCGGCAAACGATTGTATGGCGTGACGTTGGAAACCGTGGCCAGCTCATAAGCCTGGGCATTGAGCCGCGCGGTATAGGTATCGCCGCGGTAGGTCACTGCACCCTGCTGGTTGATGTAATCACGGCTTTCCACACCGATCTGGTCGCTCTGCAGATCCTGGAAGTAGTACGGATCGCTGATCTTGGTGTAGTCGACCTGGGTCATTACCCGCGAATCGAGCCCGCCCTTGTGCTGCCAGTTGTACATATAGCGGGTTTTTTCGTAGTCCGACTGCAGCTTGCGGTCATCATTTTCGTCGTTGAGGTACGCCGCGCCGAACTGACCTTCGCTGGACTTGGTCAGGTAGCGGAATTCGCCTTCCATCAACAGGCCACGCTTGCTCATGTAGCGCGGGTACAACGTGGCGTCGTAGTTCGGCGCCAGGTTGAAGTAGTACGGGGTAACCAGCATGAAGCCGGTATCGCTGCCGCTGCCGATGGTCGGCGGCAGGAAGCCGGACTGGCGACGGTCGTCGATCGGGAAATAGATGTACGGCGTGTACAGGACCGGAATGTCCTTGACGCGCAACGTCACGTTGGTCGCGGTGCCGAAGCCGGTCGCCGGGTTCAGGGTGATGTTGTTGCCCTTGAGCTGCCAGGCGTTGCTGCTCGGTTCGCACGTGGTGTACGTACCGTCCTTGAGGCGGATGATCGCGTTCTCGGCCCGCTTGGCGTACAGCGCGTTACCGCGGATGCGTGATTTGTGCATCACGTATTCGGCGTTGTCGACCTTGGCCTCGCCGGTGTCCAGCTGCACGTCGGCGTGATCGCCAACCATAAGGGTGCCGTTGTCGCGCAGGCGGACGTTGCCACTCAGCTCGCCACGGTTCTCGGCCTGGTACAGGTTGGCCTCGTCGGCCTCGACCTGCATGCTGCCCTGGCGCATGACCACGTCGCCGGCCAGGGTAGCGATCTGCTGCTCCTGCTGGTAACGCGAAGCCTTGGCGCCGATAAAGGTCGGGGCGTCACTTTTATTCGTCTTGTCATTCATGCCAGGACGAATCGGTTCGATATAAGCACCAGCGCAGTAAGGACCGGTCTCGGCCAATTGGGCGGCCGTGAGCTTCTCGCGCGGAACCCAGTCGAGGTGACTGTAGTCTTCGCTGCGGGACTTCAGGCCGCGGCCCTTGGACTCGGTAACCAGCATCGGCTTGGCGCCGGTGTCTTCGCTGGTTTCGCCGCCTTCGGCCGATGTAGCGGTGCTCGAACTGACCGCACTCGCGTCGTGCACGGGGCGCGGAGGCAGTTGAGCGGCGCTGGTTTTCGGCGCGCAGTCCCAGCCGCCCGAAGCAGAGACTGAGCAGTCATACTGTTCTGCGGCGACCACGAACGAAGTGGCTAGGGGTTGCAGGGCCAGCAGACTGCCAGTAACCAACAACGGAAATTTTTTACGAAACGCGGGGGATTTCAATGCCATCTTATTAGTCCGGGCTTCCTGCGTGCCATCTGCCCGCGGTGTGGGCCGCACGCCTCTCGATGGTCTGAAAAAGATGCTGGATAATAAAGCATGACCCGCTTGACGGCTAGCGCCGTCGGAGACCCTTGCAATGCCTGACCAAGATGTACGCTTGCAACACCTGAAAGTTTGGCTCGATGAGCAGTTGTCGATTGTTTATGCCTCCAACGGTTGGGGCCCCGTGCCCCCGGCCACATTGACCGCGGCCAGCAGCGACGCGAGTTTCCGGCGGTATTTCCGCTGGGAAGGCGAAGGCCGCAGCTTTGTCGTGATGGATGCTCCACCGCCCCAGGAAAACTGCAAACCCTTCGTGGATATCGCCCATCTGTTGGCAAAATCCGCAACCAATGTGCCGAAAATTTATGCAGAAGATTTGCCGCGCGGCTTTCTTTTGCTTAATGACCTGGGCAACAAGACCTATCTGGACGTGATCGACGGCGAAAATGCCGACGCCCTGTTCAAGGATGCGCTGCAAACCTTGCTGGCTTTCCAGCAGTTGCCGATGGATGCGCCGTTGCCCAGTTATGACGTGGCTTTGCTGCGCCGAGAGCTGGAACTGTTCCCCGAGTGGTACGTGGGGCGCGAGCTGGGTGTCGAGCTGAATGAGCGCCAGCGCGGCCAATGGCAGCGGGTCAGCGAGCTGTTGATCGAAAGCGCCCTGGCCCAGCCCAAGGTGCTGGTGCATCGTGACTATATGCCGCGCAACCTGATGCTCAGCGAGCCCAATCCGGGCGTGCTGGATTTCCAGGACGCGGTCTACGGCCCGGTGACCTATGACGTCACCTGCCTGTTCAAGGATGCCTTTCTCAGCTGGCCGGAAGCGCGGGTGCGCGGCTGGCTGGAAGATTACTGGCAGCAAGCGTCCCGGCTGGGGATCGCGGTACAGCCCGATTTCGAGGATTTCCTGCGCGCCAGCGATCTGATGGGCGTACAGCGCCATCTCAAGGTGATCGGGATCTTCGCGCGGATCTGCCACCGCGACGGCAAGCCCCGCTACTTGGGCGATGTGCCGCGTTTCTTCGCTTATATAGAAGCCGTCCTGGCTCGTCGGCCGGAGCTGGCGGAGCTGGGCGAACTCTTAGCCAGTCTGCGGCAACCGGTCGGAGCCTGTGTATGAAGGCAATGATTCTGGCCGCGGGCAAGGGCGAACGGATGCGCCCCTTGACCCTGACCACGCCCAAGCCATTGATCCGCGCCGCCGGTGTGCCGCTGATCGAGTACCACCTGCGGGCACTGGCCCGGGCGGGCTTTACCGAGATCGTCATCAACCACGCCTGGCTGGGGCAGCAGATCGAGGATCATCTGGGCGATGGCTCGCGTTTTGGCTTGAGCATCCGCTATTCGCCGGAAGGCGAGCCGTTGGAAACCGGTGGCGGTATTTTCCGCGCCTTGCCGTTGCTGGGAGACGAGCCTTTTGTGGTAGTCAACGGCGATGTCTGGACCGATTACGATTTTCGCCTGCTGAACCGCCCGCTGGGCGCGATGGCGCACTTGGTGCTGGTGGATAACCCGGCGCACCACACCGCTGGGGACTTCATCCTCAGCGATGATGCCCGGGTGCGGGACGCCGAGCCGGGTTCGCAGACCCTGACCTACAGTGGTATTGCGGTGTTGCATCCGGATCTGTTCCAGGGCTGCACACCGGGTGCATTCAAACTGGCTCCCTTGCTGCGCACGGCCATGGCCGATGGACAGGTCAGCGGCGAGCGTTTGCAGGGACACTGGGTCGATGTCGGGACCCATGAGCGTCTGGCGGAAGTCGAAACCTTGTTAGAAGCGAGTCACTAATATGTTGTGGCCAGGGACTCTGATCGGAGCCGGGGCTGGCTTTGCCATAGCCAGTATCCCGGGGGCCATGCTGGGAGCGTTGCTGGGACAGGCGCTGGACCGGCGCCTGCAACTGCATAGCTGGGCCCAGTTGCGTGAGCGGCTGGGCGGTCGACCGGCGCTGCGCAACGATGAACTGTTGTTCGTACTCTTGGGGCGGTTGGCGAAAAGCGATGGCCGGGTGGTCGACGGGCATATCCAGCAGGCGCGCCTGGAAATGCGCTCGCTGGATATGAGCGAAGCCGCGCAGCGCCGCGCCATTGCCGCGTTCAATCGGGGCAAGTCGGGTAACGATCGGCTGCGGGGCTACCTGCGACGCCTGGCGGAGCAGCCTTATGCCGCCGAGGGTGTATTGCGCGCGTGCTGGCGGATGGTCTGGGCTGATGGCCGGGCCAGCACCGCCGAGCGCGAGCTGATCCAGCTCTGGGGCAAGTGGCTGGGCTGGACCTCGCAGCAGGTGCAGGCATTGGCCGCGGACTATGAGCCGAGCAAAAAACCTTTGGCCAATAGCAGTGGCACCTATCAGGAAGCGTTGCGCCTGCTGGGTGTCTCCGCAACCAGCGAACCTTCGCAGATCAAGCGTGCCTATCGGCGTCTGCTCAGCCGCCATCACCCGGACAAGATTGCCGGCAGCGGCGCAAGCCCGTTGCAGGTGCGTGAAGCCACGGAGAAAACCCGCGAGCTGCACAGTGCTTATGCACTGATTCGTGAGCGTCGGGATTTTCGCTAGCTAGAGGGAAATGCCCCCACGGCTGTCCCGCACCCTGTCAAAAACAGGGGCGGGGCTGCGCGTGACAGGGTCAGTCTTGTGCGGGTTGCGGGCTCAGCCAGCCGCGTACGCGTCTGAACAGCTGCTCGTTTTCCGCCGTGCTGTTGCCCGGCAGGGCGTTGAGCGAGACCTGGGTGAAGTTGGCGCTCTTCAGGCGTTTGCTCGCCTGCAGGCGTTCCAGGGCGCTCTTGCGCTCCTGCGCGTTGTCTTTATAGAAAAAGTCGGCGGTCGCCAGCTTCAGGGTCGGGGTCAGTTCCGCCAGTCCGGGTTTGCCGATGGACGGGGTCTGGGCGGCCACCAGTACCAGCTTTTGAATCTCCGGCGGTTGTTTTTCGCTCAGGTAGCGCGTGGCCCAGTAGGCGCCACTGCCATGACCCAGCAACACAATGCTGCGGGCGTTCTGCTGTTGGGCGTAGGTCACCGCGGCGTCGATGCGGGCAAAGATCCGCTCGGCGTCGGCCTTGGCCTGTTCTTCGCTGCTCTCTACCACCGCGCGATCGGCAATCTCGGCTTCGCCGCCGGCGGCCTGTTCGATCGGTTTGGGTGCTGCCGTGGCGGCATCTTTGCTGCTAGTGTCGGCGGTCGCGGGCGCAGGTTCGGCTTCGACGATGCGCGGTTGCGCCGCATCGCTCTGCAGGTCGGGCAAGGTCAGGCTGAGGCTGCTCCAGTCGGCATCCGGCAATCTGTTGCGCAAAGGACCGATTGCCTGGGGCCAGTCTGCGGTTTCGCCTGCGCCGGGGATGATAATCACCGCGCCCTTGGGGTCGCTGGTGTTGGCCGGCTTCCACAGGGCCAGAAAGCTCTCGCTGCCGGCTTGCAGTGACTGTTGTTCGCCGGTTGGCACGACGCGTTCGAGGGCCGCGGCATCTTCCTGACTACGCTCAAGGAGCGGCTGGCGTTCGGCCGGTTTTTCCGCGGCAGCCTGTTCTGCCGGGGCGGGTTGCGGATCGGCCGCCTCGACCGAAAAGGCACAAGGCAGGATCAGCGACAGGCACAATGCGGGCAGTGCCGAGCGGTGGACAAGGGGCATCGGTTATTCCAGGCCAGAAGTAATCCCGGCAGCCTAATGGGTTGGTCAGTATTTGTCAGTGTGTGAGATTTCAGATGATGCGTTTTCGCTGCCTGCTGGTTATCGGCTGTATCTGCCTTCCCTTGATGGCCTGGGCGGTGCCTGCGCCGCATATCGCCCAGGCGCAGTGGAACCCTGCGCAGCAGCAGTGGCTGGAGCGGCACCGGGAATTGCGGGTCGGCGTGGTGCTCCAGGCTCCCTACGCCCAGTACGACCGGCGGCTGCAACGCTTGTCCGGCGCCAATATCGAACTGATGCAGTGGTTGGCCCAGGCGATGAAGGTCGAGCTGAGCTGGCGCAACTTTGCCGATCAGGCGCAGCTGGAAGCAGCGGTGCGCGCCGGTGAAGTCGACATGGCCCCGGGCCTGAGCCAGACTCCGGCCGGCCTGCGGCTCTGGCAGTTTTCCGATCCTTATATGCGCGTGCCGCAACTGGTGGTCGGCGAGCAGAAGGGCGCCGGCGCGGTGGAGCTGGAGAAGCTCGATAGCCAGACCCGCGTGGCGGTGCGCATGCCCAGCGCGGTGGCGGACTACCTGCGCGCGACCTATTCCAATCTCAATCTGCAGGGCGTGCCCCTGGAGCGCCAGGCCCTGCAATTGCTGCTCAGCCAGCAGGCGCGTTATGCGGTGATCGATGAGGCACAGCTCAGTCGTTTGTCGGCGGAACCGGAGTTCGCCGGCCTGGCGGTGGTGGGCGATATCGGCCTGCCGCAACTGCTGCGGGTGGCTACCCGGCGCGACTGGCCCGAGCTTGCGGATATCGTGCAACGCGCCTTGCACGGTATCGCCGCCAAGGACCTGGAACAGCTGCACAATCGTTGGCTGCAGCCCAAGTATCCGCGGCTGAGCGAGTCCCGCGGCTTCTGGCAGAACCTCAGCCTGCTGCTGGCCGTGCTGCTGTTGGCGAGTATCGCCATCGTTGTCTGGCAGCGCCGCCAGCAACAGGCGCTCGAGCAGCGGCTGCTGACCACCCGCGAGGACCTGGCCCGGCGCGAGGCCAGTGAGGAAGCCTTGCGCCTGACCCAGTTTTCCATCGACCAGAGCACGGTGGGCATTCTCTGGGTCAACTGGGACAGTCATGTGCGCTACGCCAACCGCGCGGCTGAAAGCATGCTGGGTTATGCCCCGGGGGCGGTGGTCGACCGACCCTTGAGCGACTTCGAACCCAACCTGCACATGGACCGCTGGCTTGGCCTGTGGAAGCGCGCCCGGGCCAGCGAGGACGCGCCGCCCAGCTTCGAGACCCAGTGTGTCCGCGCCGACGGCAGCATCCTGCCGGCCGATGTGTCGCTGAGCTTTCTGCGCTTTCGCGATGGCGAGTACCTGGTGGTTTACCTCAATGACGTCACCGAGCGCCGTCGCGCCCTGGCCGCCCTGCAGGAAAGCGAAGCACGGTTGCAAGGGATAGCCGCCAACGTGCCGGGGCTGGTGTTCCGCCTGGAGCGGGCGCCGGTGACCGGGCAGATCGATTTCGCCTACATCAGCGAAGGCAGCGAGAGCCTGGTGGGCTACTCCCCGGCGACCCTCAGCCGCCGCGACATAGGGCTGCGCAGCCTGGTGCACCCGGAGGACCGGGCCAGCTATCACCAGACCCAGGACCGTGCCCTGGACACCGATAGCGACTGGTCCTGGCAGGGGCGGATCCTGACCCGGCAGGGCGAACAGCGCTGGGCGGAAATCAAGGCCATCACCCGCCAACTCGAGGACGGCGCCTATGTCTGGGACGGCATCGTCTGGGACATCAGCGAAAGCAAGCGCATCGAACTGGAGTTGGCCAGTTCCCGGGAGCAACTGCGCGAGCTGTCGGCGCACCTGGAAAGCGTGCGCGAAGAGGAAAAGGCCCGCATCGCCCGGGAAGTGCACGATGAGTTGGGACAGATGCTCACCGTGCTCAAACTGGAGACCTCGATGTGCGAACTGGCCTACGCGCAACTCGATCCGGGGCTGCACGAGCGCCTGAATAGCATGAAACGCCTGATCGCCCAGCTGTTCCAGCTGGTGCGGGATGTGGCCACGGCCTTGCGCCCGCCGATTCTCGATGCCGGGATCGCCTCGGCCATCGAGTGGCAGGCGCGGCGTTTCGAGGCGCGCACGCAGATTCCTTGTCTGGTGCAGGTGCCGGACAATCTGCCGGTGCTCAGCGACGCCAAGGCCATCGGTCTGTTCCGCATCCTCCAGGAGGCGTTGACCAACGTGATGCGCCATGCACAGGCGCATACTGTTGAACTGACCCTGAGTCTCGAGCACGACCAGCTGTGCATGACCATCAGCGACGACGGCCAGGGTTTTGTGGTAGAGGCCGGGCGGCCGACGTCCTTCGGGCTGGTGGGCATGCGCGAGCGGGTACTGATCATGGGCGGCAGCCTGACCCTGGACAGTCAGCTGGGCGAGGGCACCACCTTGAGCGTTACTGTGCCGCTGGACCTGTAGGCGCGGGTGTGTTCGCGATGACGTATGTGTCGTCTGTCATGCTGCTATCGCGAGCAAGCTCGCTCCTACAGAGATCATCACTAATAAGAAGAGGTATGAGCTGTGATCCGTGTACTGGTAGCCGAAGACCACACCATCGTTCGCGAAGGCATCAAGCAGTTGATCGGCCTGGCCAAGGACCTGACGGTGGCGGGGGAGGCGAGCAATGGCGAGCAGTTGCTGGAAACCCTGCGCCATGTGCCTTGCGAGGTGGTGCTGCTGGATATTTCCATGCCTGGCGTCAACGGCCTGGAGGCGATCCCGCGGATCCGCGCGCTGAACAATCCGCCAGCGATCCTGGTGCTGTCGATGCACGACGAAGCGCAGATGGCGGCCCGGGCGCTGAAGGTGGGGGCGGCCGGTTATGCCACCAAGGACAGCGACCCCGCACTGCTGCTGACGGCGATCCGCAAGGTTGCGGCGGGCGGGCGTTATATCGACCCGGAACTGGCCGACCGGATGGTCTTCGAAGTCGGCCTGACGGATACCCGGCCCCTGCACTCCCTGCTGTCGGAGCGTGAGTTTTCCGTGTTCGAGCGGCTGGCCCAGGGCGCCAACGTCAACGACATCGCCCAGCAGTTGGCCTTGAGCAGCAAGACCATCAGCACCCACAAGGCGCGGTTGATGCAGAAGCTCAACATCACTTCCCTGGCCGAGCTGGTGAAGTACGCGATGGAGCACAAGCTGCTCTGAGTGCACCTGTAGTCGCTGCCGCAGGCTGCGATCGGCGGCGTAGCTGTCGCAAAACCTGGCACTGCGGATTCTCAGTTCAATCGTGTTGCCTGAATCACGAGTGCTTCGCCCTCGATCGCAGCCTGCGGCAGCGGCTACACGTACCCATTTGCGACATGGAAACCGGCTTATGGCCATGATCCTCGTCAGGCTTGTGCCGGGACTTGTCCAATCGCGCCATCCTTGTAGGGCAATCCCTACAAGGAACCTTCCATCCGGCTGAGGCCAATCTCTCATACCCCCCGATTTGCGCGGCTTGCGGCCTCCACTAGGCTTAGTCCACAGCCGTCAAAAAACAAAAGGTGTGGGTATGAGCGAGGTCGATTCAAGCGCTGGGGCGAGTGATGTACTGGTCAGTTTCCGTGGTGTGCAAAAAAGCTACGACGGCGAAAACCTGATCGTCAAAGACCTCAACCTGGAAATTCGCAAAGGCGAGTTCCTTACCCTGCTCGGGCCATCCGGCTCCGGCAAGACCACCAGCCTGATGATGCTGGCCGGCTTCGAAACCCCGACCACGGGCGAGATCCAGCTGGCCGGGCGCGCAATCAACAACGTGCCGCCGCACAAGCGCGACATCGGCATGGTGTTCCAGAACTATGCGTTGTTCCCGCACATGACCGTGGCCGAGAACCTGGCGTTCCCGCTGTCGGTGCGTGGCTTGAGCAAGACCGATATCAGCGAGCGGGTCAAACGCGTGCTGAGCATGGTCCAGCTCGAGTCATTCGCCCAGCGTTATCCGGCGCAACTGTCCGGTGGCCAGCAGCAGCGGGTGGCGCTGGCCCGGGCGCTGGTGTTCGAGCCACAGCTGGTGCTGATGGACGAACCCCTCGGCGCACTGGACAAACAGCTGCGCGAACACATGCAGATGGAAATCAAGCACCTGCACCAGCGCCTCGGCGTGACCGTGGTCTATGTGACCCACGACCAGGGCGAAGCCCTGACCATGTCCGACCGGGTGGCGGTGTTCCACCAGGGCGAAATCCAGCAGATCGCCCCGCCACGGACCCTTTACGAAGAGCCGAAGAACACCTTCGTCGCCAACTTCATCGGCGAGAACAATCGTCTCAACGGCCGCCTGCACAGCCACAGCGGTGACCGCTGCGTGGTCGAGCTGGGGCGTGGCGAGAAGGTCGAGGCGCTGGCGGTCAACGTCGGCAAGACCGGCGAGCCGGTGACTCTGTCGATTCGTCCGGAGCGCGTGAGCCTCAACGGCTCCAGTGAAAGTTGTGTCAACCGCTTCTCAGGGAGGGTGGCGGAATTCATCTATCTGGGCGACCACGTCCGGGTTCGCCTGGAAGTCTGTGGCAAGACCGACTTCTTCGTGAAACAGCCGATTGCCGAGCTCGATCCGGAGCTGGCGGTGGGCGATGTGGTTCCGCTTGGCTGGCAGGTCGAGCACGTTCGCGCGCTCGACCCACTTCTAGAGGCGCATTGATCGCCCCCTTGCTTCACCAACCCTGCACGTGGAGAGAACAATAAATGTTGAGATCCCTGAAATTCACCGCTTTGACATTGGGCCTGATGGGCGCGGCGCACGCGATGGCGGCGGGCCCGGACCTGACCGTGGTGTCCTTTGGCGGAGCGAACAAGGCGGCCCAGGTCAAAGCCTTCTACGCCCCCTGGGAGGCAGCAGGTAACGGCAAGATCGTCGCTGGCGAATACAACGGTGAGATGGCCAAGGTCAAAGCCATGGTCGACACCAAGAGCGTGTCCTGGGACCTGGTGGAAGTCGAGTCGCCGGAGCTGTCCCGCGGTTGCGACGAAGACATGTTCGAGCAACTCGATCCCGAGCTGTTCGGCAAGACCGAAGATTACGTCAAGGGCGCGATCCAGCCTTGCGGCGTGGGTTTCTTCGTCTGGTCGACCGTCCTGGCCTATAACGCCGACAAGCTGAAGACCGCGCCGACCAGCTGGGCGGATTTCTGGGATACCAAGAAATTTCCGGGCAAGCGCGGCCTGCGCAAGGGCGCCAAGTACACCCTGGAATTCGCCCTGATGGCCGACGGCGTGGCGCCCAAGGATGTGTACAAGGTGCTGGCCGGCAAGGACGGTCAGGATCGTGCCTTCAAGAAGCTCGATGAGCTCAAGCCAAGCATTCAGTGGTGGGAAGCCGGCGCCCAGCCGCCGCAGTACCTGGCTTCCGGTGACGTGGTCATGAGCTCGGCCTACAACGGCCGGATCGCCGCGGTACAGAAGGAAAGCAACCTGAAGGTCGTGTGGAACGGCGGTATCTACGACTTCGACGCCTGGGCCATTCCGAAGGGCCTGGACAAGACCCGCGCCGAAGCGGCGAAGAAGTTCATCGCGTTCTCGGTGCAGCCGCAGCAGCAGAAGACCTACTCGGAAAACATCGCCTACGGTCCGGCCAACACCCAGGCCGTCCCGCTGCTGGCCAAGGACATCCTGAAAGACATGCCGACCACCCCGGAAAACATCGCCAACCAGGTGCAGATCGACGTCAGCTTCTGGGCTGACAACGGTGAGCAACTGGAGCAGCGCTTCAACGCATGGGCCGCGAAGTAAACGCCCTGCCGTAGGAGCGGAGCTTGCCCGCGATGAGCGATAACGGGGGCTGACAGAGTTTCGCGTCGCCCGAATCGTGGGCAAGCCTCGCTCCTACAGGTGTTGCGTTGTTAACAGCAGCGAAGGCGGCCTGGTCGCCTGCTGCAATGATCGAAGATTTTCGGAGTTCGTCATGGCCATTAGCGTTCCCCTGAACGAGGTCACCAGCCCCAGCCTCAAGCAGCGCCTGGCGCGTGCCGAGCGGGTCAACCGCTGGAAGGCACAAGCCTTGATCGCGCCTCTGGTGCTGTTCCTGCTGCTGGTGTTTCTCGTGCCTATCGCAGCGCTGCTGTACAAGAGCGTCGGCAACCCGGAAGTGGTCGAAGGCATGCCGCGCACCGTGGTCGCCGTGGCCGGTTGGGACGGACGCGGCCTGCCGGCCGAGCCGGTGTACAAGGCACTGAGCGAAGACCTGGCCGAAGCGCGCAAGCAGCAAACCCTGGGCGACCTGTCCAAACGACTGAACATGGAGTTGGCCGGCTATCGCAGCCTGCTGACCAAAACCGCTCGTGCCCTGCCGTTCAAGGAGGAGCCGGCTTCCTATAAGGAAGCGCTGGAAGCCATCGACGAGCGCTGGGGCGACCCGGCCTACTGGCAGGCTGTACGCCGCAACACCAGCAGCCTGACCCCGTTCTACTTGCTGGCCGCCGTCGACCATCGAATCGACGACCTGGGGGAAATCGCCCCGGCGACCCCTGACCAGGCCATCTACCTGGATATCTTCGCCCGCACCTTCTGGATGGGCCTGGTGATTACCGGCATCTGCCTGGTGCTGGCCTACCCCCTGGCGTACCTGCTGGCCAATTTGCCGGCGCGCCAGAGCAACCTGCTGATGATTCTGGTGCTGCTGCCGTTCTGGACGTCGATCCTGGTGCGTGTGGCGGCGTGGATCGTGCTGCTGCAATCGGGCGGCCTGATCAACAGCGCGCTGATGGCCATGGGCGTGATCGACAAACCGCTGGAGCTGGTGTTCAACCGCACCGGGGTCTACATCTCCATGGTGCACATCCTGCTGCCGTTCATGATCCTGCCGATCTACAGCGTGATGAAAGGCATCTCGCCGACCTATATGCGTGCGGCGATTTCCCTCGGTTGCCACCCGTTCGCCAGTTTCTGGCGGGTGTATTTCCCGCAGACCTATGCCGGCGTCGGCGCCGGTTGCCTGTTGGTGTTCATCCTCGCCATCGGCTACTACATCACCCCGGCGCTGCTGGGCAGCCCGAACGACCAGATGGTCAGCTACTTCGTCGCCTTCTACACCAATACCAGCATCAACTGGGGCATGGCGACCGCGCTGGGCGGCCTGCTGCTGTTGGCGACCATCGTGCTGTATCTGATCTACAGCTGGCTGGTGGGCGCCAGTCGCCTGCGCCTGAGCTAAGGAGAGAATCGAAATGCTGAGTCCTTACATGTCGCCCGTCGAGCGGGTCTGGTTCTACAGCTTGCGGATTCTCTGCGGCTTGATCCTGTTGTTCCTGATCCTGCCGGTGCTAGTGATAGTGCCGTTGTCGTTCAACTCGGGCAGCTTCCTGGTGTACCCGCTGCAAGGCTTCTCGCTGCAGTGGTATCACGACTTCTTCGCCTCGGCGGAATGGATGCGCGCCCTGAAGAACAGCATCATCGTCGCCCCGGCGGCGACGGTGCTGGCGATGGTCTTCGGCACGCTGGCGGCGATCGGCCTGACCCGCGGCGACTTCCCCGGCAAGGCGCTGGTGATGGCGCTGGTGATTTCACCGATGGTGGTGCCGGTGGTGATCATCGGCGTGGCCAGCTACCTGTTCTTCGCGCCCCTGGGCATGGGCAACAGCTTCTTCTCGCTGATCATCGTCCACGCCGTGCTGGGCGTGCCTTTCGTGATCATCACGGTCTCGGCCACCTTGCAGGGCTTCAACCAGAACCTGGTGCGGGCCGCGGCCAGCCTCGGCGCCTCGCCGCTGACGGCGTTCCGCCGGGTGACCCTGCCGTTGATCGCGCCGGGGGTGATCAGCGGCGCGCTGTTCGCCTTTGCCACCTCGTTCGATGAGGTGGTGGTCACGCTGTTCCTCGCCGGCCCTGAGCAAGCCACCTTGCCCCGGCAGATGTTCAGCGGTATCCGCGAAAACCTCAGCCCGACCATCGCCGCCGCGGCGACGCTGCTGATCGCCTTCTCGGTGATTCTGCTGCTGACCCTGGAATGGCTGCGCGGTCGCAGCGAAAAACTGCGCACCGCCTCGGTCTGACAGCCACGGACAGATCGCTCCCACGCCGGCCGAGGGAGCGATCGGTTTCGGCATTCATCGCTGAAATAGCAGACAACCCCGAATCCCCAGCTACTCTTGTGCCAGCTCCCACCTTTATAAGAGGCCGCGCACATGAGTCTTTCCTCTTTCAAAATCGCCCACAAACTGCTCACCGGTTCTGCCGCCATCGAGCAACTGTCCACCGAGCTGAGCCGCCTGGATGTCGATAACCCGCTGATCGTTACCGATGCCGCGCTGGTCAAGTCCGGCACTGTGGAGCTGGCGTTGGCGCAGTTGGGCGGGCGTGATTACGAGATTTTCGACCGGGTGCTGCCCGACCCGGAAATCGCCATCGTCGAAGACTGCATGCAGGTTTACCGCGAAGGCGGGCACGACGGGCTGATCGGCCTGGGCGGCGGCAGCGCCATCGATATCGCCAAAAGTGTCGCGGCCTACGCCGGTTATCACGGCGCGCTGGAAGACCTGTTCGGTATCGACCAGGTGCCGCGCAAGGGGCCGCCGCTGATCGCCATCCCTACCACGGCCGGCACTGGCTCCGAAGTCACCAATGTGGCGATTCTCTCGGACAAGGTCGCGCAGCTGAAAAAGGGCATTGTCAGCGACTATCTGTTGCCGGATGTGGCGCTGGTCAGCCCGCAAATGACCCTGACCTGCCCGCGCAGCGTCACTGCCGCCAGCGGTGTCGATGCCCTGGTGCACGCCATTGAGTCCTACCTGTCGCTCAACGCCTCGCCCATCACCGACTCACTGGCCATTGGCGCCATCCGGCTGATCGTCCAGGCGCTGCCCAAGGCCTACGCCAATCCTGCCCACCTGCAGGCCCGCGAAGACATGGCCACCGCCAGCCTGATGGCCGGCATGGCCTTCGGCAACGCCGGGGTCGGTGCGGTGCATGCCCTGGCCTATCCGCTGGGCGGGCGTTTCAACATCGGCCATGGCGTCAGCAATGCCTTGCTGCTGCCGTACGTCATGACCTGGAACAAGATGGCCTGTGTCGAGCGCATGCAGGATATCGCCGAGGCCATGGGGGTGAAGACAGCTCATCTGAGCGCGGCCGAAGCTGCCGACAAGGCCGTCGAGGCCATGACCCAACTCTGCGCCGCGGTGGAGATTCCATCGGGGCTGCGCAGCTTCGGGGTGCCGGAGGAGGCCATTCCGTCCATGGCGGTGGAGGCCGCGGGGATCGAGCGCCTGATGCGCAATAACCCGCGCAGGTTGAGCCCAGGCGATATAGAGAAGATCTATCGCGCGGCTTACTGATCATCGCAGTCACGGTGCGCGCGCCAAAGCATGAGGTATACAATGCGCGCCACCGTGATTTCTGCTCAAAAAGGTGCGTCATGCAGCCCTTCGCTATTGCTCCGTCGATCCTCTCCGCCGATTTCGCCCGCCTGGGCGAGGAAGTGGACAATGTTCTCGCCGCTGGCGCCGATATCGTGCACTTCGATGTCATGGACAACCATTACGTACCCAACCTCACCATAGGCCCGATGGTCTGCGCCGCCCTGCGCAAGTACGGCATCACCGCGCCGATCGACGCCCACCTGATGGTGAGCCCGGTGGATCGCATCATCGGCGACTTCATCGAGGCCGGTGCGACTTACATCACCTTCCACCCGGAAGCCACGCTGCACGTCGACCGCTCCCTGCAAATGATCCGCGAAGGCGGCTGCAAGGCCGGCCTGGTGTTCAACCCGGCGACCCCGCTGGACGTGCTCAAGTACGTCATGGACAAGGTCGACATGATCCTGCTGATGAGCGTCAACCCGGGTTTTGGTGGCCAGAAGTTCATTCCGGGCACCCTCGACAAGCTGCGTGAAGCCCGTGCCCTGATCGACGCTTCCGGTCGCGACATCCGCCTGGAAATCGACGGCGGGGTGAATGTGAACAACATCCGCGAAATCGCTGCCGCGGGCGCCGATACCTTCGTGGCGGGCTCGGCGATCTTCAATGCGCCGAACTACCAGGAAGTGATCGAGAAGATGCGCGCCGAACTGGCGCTGGCTCGTCCATGAGCGGTTTCGAGCAGCTGTTCCCGGGGCGTCTGCCGCGGCTGGTGATGTTCGACCTGGATGGCACCCTGGTCGATTCGGTTCCCGACCTCGCGGCGGCCGTGGACGACATGCTGCTCAAACTGGGGCGCCCGCCTGCCGGTATCGAATCGGTGCGCGAATGGGTCGGCAACGGCGTGCAGATGCTGGTGCGCCGGGCTTTGGCCAATGACATCGCGGCGCAGGGCGTCGACGATGTCGAGGCAGAGCGCGGGCTGGAGCTGTTCAATAGCGCCTATGAGGATGGCCACGAACTGACCGTGGTCTACCCCGGCGTGCGCGACACCCTCAAATGGCTGCACAAGCAGGGCGTCGAAATGGCGCTGATCACCAACAAGCCGGAGCGTTTCGTCGCCCCCTTGCTGGATCAGATGAAGATCGGCCGTTATTTCCGCTGGATCATCGGTGGCGATACCCTGCCACAGAAGAAGCCCGACCCGGCGGCGCTGTTCTTCGTCATGAAAATGGCCAGTATCCCGGCCTCGCAATCGCTGTTCGTCGGTGACTCGCGCAGCGACGTGCAGGCAGCGAAAGCCGCGGGTGTGAAGTGTGTGGCATTGAGCTATGGCTACAACCACGGACGGCCGATTGCCGAGGAAATGCCGGCCCTGGTGATCGACGATCTGCGCCAGCTAATTCCCGGTTGCCTGGATCCGGCCGCTGAGATAACGTTGCCCGACGCTGTTCAATCCCCTCCTGGAAACGCCATCGTGGTGGTCACTCGCAAACTCTGGATGAAAGTCATCAAGGCCCTGGCCCGCTGGCGTTGGCGCGCCTGACTTGTTCCTGGCCGGTCTTCCGGCGCGTTTGCATACCTGACTGTCAGAACCTCAAGCCACGAGGCACCCCATGATCCGCGAAGAATTCCTGCGTTTGGCCGCTGCCGGCTACAACCGCATCCCGCTTGCCCGCGAAACCCTGGCCGACTTCGACACGCCGCTGTCGATCTACCTGAAACTAGCCGACCAGCCCAACTCCTACCTGCTGGAGTCGGTGCAGGGCGGCGAGAAGTGGGGTCGTTACTCGATCATCGGCTTGCCCTGCCGCACCGTGCTGCGGGTGCATGACCACCATGTCAGCGTGACCGTCGATGGCGTCGAGACCGAGAGCCATGACGTGGCCGACCCGCTGGCGTTCGTCGAAGAGTTCAAGGCGCGCTACCAGGTGCCGACCATCGCGGGCCTGCCGCGTTTCAACGGTGGCCTGGTCGGTTACTTCGGTTACGACTGTGTGCGTTACGTGGAGAAGCGCCTGGGCAAATGCCCGAACCCGGATCCGATCGGCGTACCGGACATTCTGCTGATGGTCTCCGACGCCGTGGTGGTGTTCGATAACCTCGCCGGCAAGATGCACGCCATCGTCCTTGCCGATCCGTCCCGGGACGATGCCTTCGAGCAAGGCCAGGCGCGTCTGCAGGCGTTGCTGGAGAAGCTGCGCCAACCCATCACCCCGCGTCCTGGCCTGGACTTCAGCAAGCAGCAGGCGGCCGACCCGGTGTTCCGCTCCAGCTTCACCCAGGATGACTACGAGCGTGCCGTCGACACCATCAAGGAGTACATCCTGGCGGGCGACTGCATGCAGGTGGTGCCTTCGCAGCGCATGTCCATCGACTTCAAGGCGGCGCCGATCGACCTGTATCGCGCCCTGCGTTGCTTCAACCCGACGCCTTACATGTACTTCTTCAACTTCGGCGACTTCCATGTCGTCGGCAGTTCGCCGGAAGTGCTGGTGCGGGTCGAAGACAACCTGATCACTGTTCGCCCGATCGCCGGCACCCGTCCACGGGGCGCCAGCGAAGAGGCGGACCTGGCGCTGGAGAAGGATCTGCTGTCCGACGACAAGGAAATCGCCGAACACCTGATGCTGATCGACCTGGGGCGCAACGACACCGGGCGGGTTTCCGAGATCGGTTCGGTGAAGCTCACCGAGAAGATGGTGATCGAGCGTTATTCCAACGTGATGCACATCGTCTCCAACGTCACTGGCCAGTTGAAAGCCGGACTGACTGCGATGGATGCGCTGCGGGCGATTCTGCCGGCGGGCACCTTGTCCGGCGCGCCGAAGATCCGCGCGATGGAAATCATCGACGAGCTGGAGCCGGTCAAGCGTGGCGTGTATGGCGGGGCTGTGGGTTATTTCGCCTGGAACGGCAACATGGACACCGCCATCGCCATTCGTACGGCGGTGATCAAGGACGGCGAACTGCATGTGCAGGCCGGTGGCGGCATAGTCGCCGACTCGGTGCCGGCGCTGGAATGGGAGGAAACCCTGAACAAGCGTCGCGCCATGTTCCGCGCGGTGGCCTTGGCCGAGCAGACGGCCGATAGCTGAGCCGGACAACGAGCGATAAAAAAACGCTGCCTCCTCACGGGGGCAGCGTTTTTTATTGCCTGCGGTTTAGAAGTCGAGGCTGACCCCGACATTGATGCCTTGCTGGGTGAAGTCATCGTCCTTGCGGATGTTGTAGCTGGCGCGCAGGGCCAGGTCCTGGGTGAGTTTGTGGCTGACCCCGAGGTTCAGGCGGTTCAGGTTGGTCTGCGGGGTATAGCCTTCCAGGGTGTAGTTGTTATCCGGCAGGCTGTTGAGGGCCATGGTCAGCTTCTGGGTGTCGTCCTCGTATTCCTTTTCGTGGGCGATTTCGCCGAACACCTGGGTTTGCTGGGTGATCTGATACTTGCCCTGCAGGCCGATGCCCAGGCGCCGCGAGGTGCGTTTCTGGTCGTCGAAGGTCAGGGCGGTGGAGTCGCTGCCGTCCTCGGAGTAACCGTCGACCTTGGCCCGCGCGTAGTCGGCGCTGATGAACGGCGACAGGTGCCACGGGCTGCTGGCCTGCTGCGCGATGTCGTAGCCCAGGCGAGCGCTGAAGGCCAGGATATCGCCGCTGGTGTCGCCTTTTTCTCCGCGTTCGTTGGGGCCCAGGTCGAATTTGCGCTTGAGGTTGTCGTAGTCCAGGTGCCCGGCGGTGGCTGCCGCGTCGGCCCACCAGCGGTTTTGCTGGTACTGGACGAAGGCGGTGCCCAGGTAGGTGTTGAGTTTGTAGTCCGAGTCGTTGCCGCCTGCTTCGAGCTTCTGCCGATAGGCGCCGGCCAGCACGCCTACTCGCCAGGCCTCGTTGAGCCGGTAGCTGCCACCGATGTTCAGGTTGAAGCCGTTGCCGTCGGCACTGGCGCCGCTGCGCTGGCTGTCGAAGTCCTGGTGCTGGCCGCCCGCGGCGACAATCGCCCGCCATTGACCAACGCCCTGCCAGTTTTCCCAATCGGCCTGCCATTGGTTACGCAGCTCATCCTGATGCGCGCGCAGGGTGCCTTGGGCCATTTCCGGGAGCAGGGTTATTTCCCAGGGCGCCGCCAGCAGGGAGTAAGCGTAATCGGCGATCAGCCGCTGGCCGGCTTCGGTGGGGTGGACCGAGTCGTTATAGATCAGCTTGCTCGGGTCCGGTGTGGCGCTGTGAAGGCCATAGCGGGCGTTTTCCGTACAGCCATTGCCACTGAAGCAGGTGGCGGTGAGGTTCTGGTCGGTGGCCAGGCCGAACTGCGCCGGGTTGGCGAAGCTTTCCTTCAAGAGCGCGGGAATGTTGAGGGGAATGACTTCGGCATCAACCGTCTGCAGCTGTCGGACCAGTTCGGTGTTGAATTGGGCGCTGAGCTGGGAAGTGAACCCTTGCAACGGGCTGCCGTTGATCGCCGGGGTCAGGCCTATGTCCGGTAGCAGCCAGACCATGATGTAGCGGGCGCCGGCCTGTTGCAGGGTCTGCACGCTGTCGACCAGGCGGCCGGCTGCGGCGTTGGCCTGGTCGAGGCTGGTGACGCGGCCCTGGAGGAAGTCGTTGCCGCCGCCCGACAGGTAGTACAGGGCATTCGGGTCGGCGCGGAAACTGTTGGCCACCAGATAACCCGGGCGGCTACGGCTGCCGGCGGTCGAGGTGGTGGTAATCGAATCGAGAATCTGGTCGGTGCGATAACCGCCGACCGCCCAGTTGTTGCCGTCAGGCAGGCCTTCGCTGGCGCGGGTGGCCGAGGTCGATGCGGCGAGCTGGTCGTCCGAGAACCCCAGCTTGGCGCCGAGCAATTGGGTCGAGTTGGCGGAGCGGAGTTCTCCGCTGCCATCCAGGTAGACCGGCCCGGTGCGGTTGGTAAAACGCTGGGTCGCTCCCGCGGGACCGCCGGGGTCGGCGAACTGCCCGGCATCGCTGAGGCTGTCGCCGAACACGATAAAGCTGGAATAAGGGGACGGCGCGGCTATCGCCTGGGCGCAGGCCAAGGACAAAAGACTGCTGGCAAGCGGGACAAACAACTTCTGTCTGATCATAAGTAAGTCCGTTTTATTTATTTTTGTATTGAACGAGACGACAGTACCAAAAACTTTTGTACATGAGCTATGGCCAAAGGCCGCATCGCTTGTTTGTCCGGGCGCGGGTCCCGCCATATTGCACCCTCTGCTCAGCTAAGTTACTGTGCCTGAACGTATGAATGAGACCTTCCCCGTGTTGATCGTCAGCAAACTCTTGATGCGAGTTGTTAAGGCACACGCCCGTTGGCGTTGGCGCGCCTAACTTTTCTCTGCCGGCCCGGCCGGACCTGTACCGCTTTGCCTTCTTTACCCCTGTTCGACTCCGCTTGTGCTGGTTGAGTGATTGCAACCTGCGGCGGGCACATCAGCGGGCAATCCACTGAAGGCTGTATTAAAAGTCAGTGAATTCAAGAGGTTGTAATTCCCATGTTGCTGATGATCGATAACTACGACTCCTTTACCTATAACGTTGTGCAATACCTTGGCGAGTTGGGTGCCGAGGTCAAGGTAGTGCGCAACGACGAACTGACCGTGGCTGAAATCGAAGCGCTCAACCCTGAGCGGATCGTCGTGTCGCCCGGCCCTTGCACACCAACCGAAGCCGGCGTGTCCATCGAAGCGATCAAGCATTTCGCCGGCAAGCTGCCGATCCTGGGCGTCTGCCTGGGTCACCAGTCCATTGGCCAGGCTTTTGGCGGCGACGTGGTGCGCGCGCGGCAGGTGATGCATGGTAAGACTAGCCCGGTATTTCACCAGGACAAGGGCGTATTCGCCGGTCTGAACCATCCGCTGACCGTGACCCGTTACCATTCCCTGGTGGTCAAGCACGACACCTTGCCGGACTGCCTCGAGCTGACCGCCTGGACCCAACTGGAAGACGGCTCCGTCGACGAGATCATGGGGCTGCGCCACAAGACGCTGAACATCGAGGGTGTGCAGTTTCACCCCGAATCTATTCTCACCGAGCAGGGCCACGAGCTGTTCGCCAACTTCCTCAAACAGAGCGGCGGCACGCGCTAAGGACTTTCCATGGATATCAAGACTGCCCTGAGCCGTATCGTCGGCCACCTCGACCTGAGCACCGATGAAATGCGCCAGGTCATGCGTGAAATCATGACCGGCCAGTGCACCGATGCACAGATCGGCGCCTTCATGATGGCCATGCGCATGAAAAGCGAAAGCATCGACGAAATCGTCGGCGCTGTTTCGGTCATGCGCGAGCTGGCGGACAAGGTCGAGCTGAAAACCCTCGACGGTGTGGTCGATGTGGTCGGCACCGGCGGTGACGGTGCGAACATCTTCAACGTGTCCACGGCTTCTTCCTTTGTGGTCGCAGCAGCCGGTTGCACGGTCGCCAAGCACGGCAACCGTGCGGTGTCCGGAAAAAGCGGCAGTGCCGACCTGCTCGAATCCGCCGGCATCTACCTGAACCTGACGCCGGTACAGGTCGCCCGCTGCATCGACAACGTCGGCATCGGCTTCATGTTCGCCCAGTCCCATCACGGTGCCATGAAGTACGCCGCCGGCCCGCGCCGCGACCTCGGCCTGCGCACCCTGTTCAACATGCTCGGCCCGCTTACGAATCCGGCCGGCGTGAAACATCAGGTGGTGGGGGTGTTCACTCAGGCGTTGTGCCGGCCATTGGCCGAGGTTTTGCAACGCCTGGGCAGCAAGCACGTGCTGGTGGTGCACTCTCAGGATGGCCTGGATGAGTTCAGTCTCGCTGCGCCGACCTTTGTCGCCGAGCTGAAGGACGACCAGATCACTGAGTATTGGGTACAGCCCGAAGACCTCGGCATGAAGAGCCAGAGCCTGTTCGGCCTGGTGGTCGAGAGCCCGGCGGCATCGCTCGAGCTGATTCGCGATGCCCTGGGGCGGCGCAAGACCGAGCATGGGCAGAAGGCGGCAGAGATGATCGTGCTCAATGCCGGTGCCGCGCTCTATGCGGCGGACCATGCCAGCAGCCTGAAAGAAGGTGTGGCCCTGGCCCATGATGCTTTGCACACCGGTCTGGCCCGCGAGAAGCTTGAGGAATTGGGCGCCTTTACCGCGGTATTCAAGCAGGAGAATGAAGGATGAGTGTGCCGACGGTTCTGGAAAAGATCCTTGCCCGCAAGGTCGAGGAAGTGGCTGAGCGTAGGGCGCGGGTAAGCCTGGCCGAGCTCGAAGGCCTGGCCCGTGCCGCGGATGCGCCGCGCGGCTTTGCCAAGGCACTGCTCGACCAGGCCAAGCTCAAGCAGCCGGCGGTGATCGCCGAAATCAAGAAAGCCTCGCCGAGCAAAGGCGTGATCCGCGAGCATTTCGTGCCGGCGGAAATCGCCAAGAGCTACGAGAAGGGCGGCGCGACCTGCCTGTCGGTACTCACCGACGTCGATTATTTCCAGGGCGCCGATGCCTACCTGCAGCAGGCGCGTGCCGCCTGTTCGCTGCCGGTGATCCGCAAGGACTTCATGATCGATCCGTACCAGATCGTCGAAGCCCGTGCCTTGGGTGCCGACTGCGTGCTGTTGATCGTGGCCGCGCTGGATGACGCCAAGATGGCTGAACTGGCGGCCGTGGCCAAAGGCGTGGGCCTCGATGTGCTGGTCGAAGTGCATGATGGTGACGAGCTGCAACGCGCCCTGAAAACCCTCGATACGCCGCTGGTGGGCATCAACAACCGCAACCTGCACACCTTCGAGGTCAATCTGGAGACCACCCTCGATTTGTTGCCGCAGATTCCGCGCGATCGTCTGGTGATCACCGAGAGCGGTATCCTCAACCGGGCCGATGTCGAGCTGATGGAAATCAGCGACGTCTACTCCTTCCTGGTGGGCGAGGCCTTCATGCGGGCCGAGAGCCCTGGCCTGGAACTGCAGCGCCTGTTCTTCCCGGAGCGTGGCGTTCCGGTGAGCGGTTCGACCCTGGACTGAACCTGAGTTGATGAAGAAGCCGGCGCCGCCGGCTTTTTTATACCTATCGCAAAGGACCTTTACTGCCATGACCCAGCCTCTTTCCCTGACCGTCGAAGCCGGCCTGCAGGCCGAACAGGATCTGCTCGCCCAGGTATGCACCGGTGATCGGGAGTACGGCCTGTTGTTCTGGCAGCCGAGCGACAGGGCCTTGGTGATGCCGCGACGCTTGAGCCGTTTGCCGGGGTTCGAGCAGGCATGCGAGGCGCTGGCCGCCAGTGGCTGGCCGGTGTTGTTGCGGGAAACCGGCGGGGAACCGGTGCCGCAATCGGCGGCGACGGTCAATATCGCGCTGGTCTATGCGCCGCCTCGCAGCGAGGGCGACCAGAACCGGATCGAAACCGGCTATCGCCGTTTGTGCCAGCCGATCTGCGACCTGCTTTCCGAGCTGGGGGGCGAACCCTCCCTGGGTGAAATCGAGGGCGCTTTCTGCGATGGCCGGTTCAACGTCAATCTCAACGGGCGCAAGATGGTCGGCACCGCCCAGCGTTGGCGCCAGAGCAAGGGCGGGACGCGTCCGGTGGGGTTGGTGCATGGCGCGCTGTTGCTGGATGACGAGCGGGAAACCATGGTGGCGGCGGTCAATCGTTTCAACCAGGCTTGTGGCCTGGAGCAGCGTTGCCGTGCCGAGAGTCATATCGCCTTGCATGAGGCGTTCGCCGCGCCGAATGCCATCGAGCGCCTGGATGCCCTGTATCGGCAGATGCTGGCGCAGTTCCTGCCGCTCTAACGGGTGCCGAACACCACCATGGTCTTGCCTTTGACGTGGACCAGGTTGCGTTCTTCAAGGTCCTTGAGCACCCGGCCGACCATCTCCCGTGAGCAGCCGACGATCCGCCCGATTTCCTGACGGGTCACCTTGATCTGCATGCCGTCCGGATGGGTCATGGCATCCGGCTGCTTGCACAGTTCGAGCAGGCAGCGGGCCACTCGCCCGGTGACATCGAAGAACGCCAGGTCGCCGACCTTGCGGGTGGTGTTGCGCAGGCGCTGGGCGATCTGGCCGCTGAGCACGTACAGAATGTCTGGGTCCTGTTGGGACAGCTCACGGAATTTCGCATAGCCGATCTCCGCGACCTCGCATTCGACCTTGGCCCGTACCCAGGCGCTGCGTTGCTGCTCGTGCCCGGCCTGTTCGAACAGGCCCAGCTCGCCGAAAAAGTCCCCGGCATTGAGATAGGCGATGATCATTTCCCGACCGTCATCGTCTTCGATCAGGATGGTGACCGAGCCTTTGATGATGAAGAACAGCGTGTCCGACTGGTCGCCGGCGCAGATGATGTTGCTCTTGGCCTGATAACGGCGGCGCTGGCAGTGCATCAACAGCTTGTCGAGGTTCTTGATCTTGGGTGTAGGGGCAAGAGCAACCATGGTTGTATCCCGAAAAGACAGCACGGTGTGATTTGGTTTTTTTATGGGGCGGTCAAGCAGGATCGCCGAAAGCTGGCAATGCGCCAGTGATTTGGCGTCAGCTTAACAGACGCATCCTTTGGGTAATTAAGATTTTTCCTATCGCGAGTGTGGCACCGGAACAGGCAAAGCGCTGCCATCCAAGGCCCTGTGCTAAGCTGGCGACCCTTTTTTAGCAGTGGAGTCTTGGCGATGAAGGCACGCATCCAATGGGCTGGCGAAGCCATGTTCCTCGGGGAATCGGGCAGCGGTCATGTGGTGGTAATGGATGGCCCGCCGGAAGCCGGTGGTCGCAACCTGGGCGTGCGCCCGATGGAAATGCTCCTGCTCGGTGTAGGCGGTTGCAGCAACTTCGACGTGGTCAGCATCCTGAAAAAATCCCGCCAGGCTGTCGAAAGTTGCGAAGCCTTCCTCGACGCCGAGCGTGCGACCGAGGATCCCAAGGTCTTCACCAAGATCCATATGCATTTCGTGGTCAAGGGCCGCGGGTTGAAAGAAGCCCAGGTCAAGCGCGCCATCGAGCTGTCGGCGGAAAAATACTGCTCGGCATCGATCATGCTCGGTGCGGCCGGGGTTGCCATCACTCACGATTACGAAATCGTCGAGCTCGGTTGAGTCTTCATCCAACCCTCCTGAATTTGCGGCAAAAGAAAGGGCGCTGAAAAAGCGCCCTTTTTTTGCCTGCGATCTGTATCGATCAGATCCGGTAAGTGCTTTTGGTCATGACCTTGGCCAGCAGGCTCATGCCGAATTTCACCGGCGCCGGGAAGCGGAATCCCCCTGCATCCAGGGCACTTTCGGCGTGTTGTTCTTCGTCGATGCGCATCTGTTCGAGAATCGCCCGGGATTTTTCATCCTCGGCCGGCAATTGCTCGAGGTGTTCGTTGAGGTGCTTGCACACCTGATCTTCAGTGGCAGCCACGAAACCCAGGCTGACCTTGTCGCTGATCAGCCCGGCCAACGCGCCGATGCCGAACGACATGCCGTAAAACAACGGGTTGAGCACACTGGTGTGGCTACCCAGTTGGTGAATGCGTTGTTCGCACCAGACCAGGTGGTCGATTTCTTCTTCCGCGGCATGCTCCATGGCGGCGCGCACTTGCGGCAGCTTGGCGGTCAGGGCCTGACCCTGGTACAGCGCCTGGGCGCAGACTTCGCCGGTATGGTTGATGCGCATCAGGCCGGCTACATGCTTGGTGTCCTCTTCGCTCATCTGCACGTCCGGCTGCACTATGGCAGGGGAGGGGCGATAAGGCTGGCCGCTGAAGGGCAGCAAGGTACGCATTGCCGCATCTGCCTGCAGCAGTAGACGGTCAATCGGCGAGTAGTGACGTTGGGTAGTCATGCTTACCTCCGGGAAGAATCACGGCGGCCAGTTTACCCCAATCGATGGGGCCAGGCCTGCGCTGGATCAGCACACTCTCGGCAAAACCGGGCGAGAAGTGTGCTGTCGCGCACTTTGGATGGGGATCAGCCCGGCGGCCAGTGCATCTGGCGCTGACCCAGAACGTGCATGTGAATGTGATACACGGTCTGGCCACCGAGTTCATTGCAGTTCATGACGACGCGGAAGCCCTCTTCGCAACCCAGTTCCCGGGCCAGGCGCTGGGCAGTGAACAGGATATGCCCGGCCAGCAGCTTGTCGTCTTCGGTCAGGTCATTGAGGGTGCGCACCGGCTTTTTCGGAACTACCAGGAAATGCACGGGGGCCTGTGGGGCGATATCGTGGAAGGCCAGAACCTGGTCGTCCTCGTAGATGATCTTCGCGGGTATTTCCCGGTTGATGATCTTGGTGAACAGAGTATCCACAGCTGTTTCTCCGTTGTGTTGGTCCGGGGTGAGTGTACTCAGGCAAGCCGAGTGCGCCCAGCCTTAGATGGTTGTCAGGTCAGCGCGGGCAATAGGCTTTGTTGACGGCGCCGGAAATCTTGCGGGTCAGCCAGCGCGAACCCAGGCGCGGGCTGAACGCGAACCAGCGGTTGCGGCGGCCGGGGATGATAATGGCGCGGTTCTTTTCCAGGGCGCGCACGGTGTACAGCGCGACTTCTTCCGGGCTCATCAGCAGTTTGCTGTCGTTAAGCTTGCTGGTGTTCAGCTGGGCAGTATCGAAGAAACCGGTGCGGGTCGGGCCGGGGCAGAGTACGGAAACCTTCACCGCATTGTTTTTCAGTTCCTCGCGCAGGCCTTCGGAGAAGTGCAGCACATAGGCCTTGCTGGCGTAGTAAGTGCTCATCCAGGGGCCGGGATAGAAGCCGGCGATCGAGGCGACATTGAGAATCTGCCCGCCGCCCTGCAAGGCCATGCTGTTGCCCAGTGCATGGCACAGCCGGGTGAGGGCCAGGATGTTCACTTCGATCAGGTCCTGCTCGGTCATCCAGTCCTGGGCGAGGAAGGGGCCGCAAGTGCCGATGCCGGCGCAGTTCACCAGCAGATCGATCTGCCGGTCGCCTTCCTCCAGCTCCAGCAGAAAACCCGACAGCCGCAATGGCTCGGACAGATCGCAGGCGCGGAACAGCACCTCCACACCAAAGCGCTGGGTCAACTCTATGGCGATGCTTTCCAGCTGATCACGCTGCCGGGCCACCAGGATCAGGTTGCGGCCGCGCCGGGCCAGCGCTTCGGCCAGGGCCAGGCCTATGCCGCTGGAGGCGCCGGTGATCAGAGCGTAACGGGTCATGCGGTTCTCCATTGCAACGGCCGGTTGCCTGTGGGGAAAAGTCCCAGGCAGCGGCGCGTCAATTCAATCCGATAGTCTACAGGTGGCCGGGGCGGGCTTGCTGCTTTCGCTGCGCCTGCCCATGGGCGCTCTAGACCGAGCTGAGCCCGCCAATGAGGGACAGCGGCAGAACGATTATCCACAGCGCGGCAAGCCCCTTGACCGCACCACTGTTTGGCGGGGGCGGTGCACCGTAACGGTTGGCGCCGGTGTTGCCCGGCAGGACCGCCAGCAGCAGTGGAAACACCGCGTACACAAAAGGCAGCAGGTTCAACAGCCAGAGCCAGCCCGACCAGCCCAGGTCATGCAGGCGCTGAACGGAAATGGTGATGTTCAGATAGGCGAAGGCCAGCGCCACGACGCCGAGGAAGATCATTCCCGTAACCTGCAGGCCGTTGCCAATCAGGGCCGCGGTCAGGAAACCGCCGACGAGGGTGGCCAGCAGGATCAGCGCCAGGGTCCAGGCGAGATAGCGCACGCGTCCGATACGGCCATCGACGGTGTAGAACTTCAGCTCGCCAAACTCGGGAAGGGGATCGCCCACTGTGGCTTGCGGCGGGGTGTAGGGCGAAGTGCCCGCGCCGGCCATGGGTTCTGGCGTCGGCGCAGGGGCCGGTCGTTGCCAGTCATTCGTCGTGCTGGGTTCTGCCTGGGGCGAGGCTACCGAAGGCGAACGGGGTGGCGTTGGCACTGCGGGAGCGGGCTGAGGTGCCGGTTGGCTGGCACCTGGGGCAAGATCCGGTTCGACGCGTGGGTCGATCCCGGCCTGGTTCAGCGCAGCGAGATAAATATCCGCGTCCTGCTGGGAGAGGTCGCGCTTGAGGGTGATGTTTTGCCCCTTGAACAGAGGCTCGATCGCGGCGATATCGCTTTTGAACAGCTTGGCGATTTTCTGCTTGGCATGTTCGAGGTCGACACCTGGAAGCAGAGCCCCGTCAAATACGATCTTGAAACGGTCTTGGCTCATGCAGGGCTTCCTTGTCGGCTATATAGAGAGGGCTTTCGCGAGGCAACAGTTTAAAGCCAGCCGTCCGTTGCTGGCTAAAAAACATCAGCGATTCAGCGCGGCCAGCGTTTTGGTAGCTGGGCGGCCAGCTCCTGGGCTGCACGGTATTCGGCGTCCAGGCGGGCGACCAGTTGATCGACGCTCGGCAAGTCATCGATTTCACCCACGCCTTGTCCGGCGGACCACACGGTTTTCCAGGCTTTGGCTTCGTCGCTGAGTGGCTTGAGTTTCGAGCCGAAGTTGACTTCGCCTTTACCTTGCAGGGCGGCAAGGTCGAAGCCGGCGCTTTCCAGGCTTTGGCGCATGAAGCTTGCCGGAACCCCGGAGACTGCCGCGGTGTGCACGATGTCGGCGGCCTTGGCGCTCAGCAGCATCTCCTTGTAGGCCTCCGGGGCATGGCTTTCCGTGGTGCCGATAAAGCGCGTGCCAAAGTAGGCGAGGTCGGCGCCGAGCAGCTGTGCGGCGAGGATCTCGTGGCCGTGGTTCAGGCAACCAGCCAACAGCAGCGTCTTGTCGAAGAACTGGCGGATTTCGGCGATCAGGGAGAAGGGGCTCCAGGTCCCGGCGTGACCACCGGCGCCGGCGGCTACGGCGATCAGTCCGTCGACCCCGGCTTCGGCGGCCTTTTCCGCATGGCGCCGGGTGGTGACGTCATGGAACACCAGGCCTCCATAAGCATGCACCGCATCGACCAGTTCCTTCACCGCGCCCAGGCTGGTGATGACGATAGGCACCTTGTGTTCGATGCAGATCGCCAGGTCGGCGTTCAGGCGTGGGTTGCTGTGATGCACGATCAGGTTGACGGCATAGGGCGCGGGGTTTTCCAGGGTCGCAAGGCCAGCTTCGATTTCTTCCAGCCAGGCCTTGAAGCCACTGCTTTCACGCTGGTTGAGGGCAGGGAAACTGCCGACCACACCGTTGCGGCAGCACGCCAGGACCAGTTGTGGGTTGGAAATCAGGAACATCGGCGCCGCCACGACAGGCAAGCGCAAGCGTTGTTCGAGCAGAGCGGGCAGCGACATTGGAAGTACCCCGAATAATAACGGCTAGTAGGAATTAGAACGGCCGGACGACGACCAGAATTACGATAGCCAGCAATACCAGAACTGGCACTTCATTGAACCAGCGGTAAAAGACATGGCTGCGGGTGTTTTCGCCACGGGCAAAACGTTTCACCTGGGCGCCGCACATATGGTGGTAGCCAATCAGGATGACCACCAGGGTCAGCTTGGCATGCATCCAGCCGCCCTGGCCGAAGTAGGCGCTGGGGTTCAGGCTCAGCAGCCAGATACCGAAAATCAACGTGGCGATCATCGCCGGCCCCATGATCCCGCGGTACAGCTTGCGCTCCATGATGCTGAAGCGTTCCTTGCTGATCGTATCTTCGCTTTGGGCGTGATAAACGAACAGGCGCGGCAGATAGAACAGCCCGGCAAACCAGCAGACCAGGCTGACGATGTGAAAGGCTTTGAGCCACAGATAGAGCATTTCGGTTATTCCCAGGTTCACGGAGCGACGATAGTAGAGGCAGGAGTGTCCGCACGTCACCTTGACGGTTGTCGCAGGGTCTTTCGGCCCCTATCATCGACGGCTTTCCAGTGGGTTCGTTGAGGGCAGGTTTATGGTCAAGGTCGGTATCGTCGGCGGCACGGGTTACACCGGTGTCGAACTGCTGCGTCTGTTGGCACAGCATCCGCAGGCTGAAGTGGTAGTCATCACTTCCCGATCCGAGGCGGGCCTTGCCGTTGCCGATATGTACCCGAACCTGCGAGGCCACTATGACGGCCTGGCATTCAGCGTTCCGGACATCAAGACCCTTGGTGCCTGCGATGTGGTGTTCTTCGCGACGCCGCACGGCGTTGCCCACGCCCTGGCGGGTGAGCTGCTGGCTGCGGGTACCAAGGTCATCGACCTGTCGGCGGATTTCCGTTTGCAGGACGCGGATGAGTGGGCCAAGTGGTACGGCCAGCCCCATGGCGCCCCTGAGTTGCTCGACGAAGCCGTCTATGGCCTGCCGGAAGTCAATCGCGAGCAGATCAAGAAGGCGCGCCTGATCGCTGTTCCGGGTTGCTACCCGACTGCTACCCAGCTCGGCTTCCTGCCATTGCTGGAGGCGGGGCTGGCCGACACTTCGCGTCTGATCGCCGACTGCAAGTCGGGTGTCAGCGGCGCTGGTCGAGGAGCCAGCGTTGGCTCCCTGTACTCCGAGACCTCGGAAAGCCTGAAGGCCTATGCGGTCAAGGGGCATCGTCACCTGCCGGAGATTCGCCAGGGCCTGCGCCGTGCGGCGGGCAAGGATGTCGGTCTGACGTTCGTGCCGCACCTGACGCCGATGATCCGCGGCATTCACTCGACGCTCTATGCCACTGTCGTGGATAAGTCGGTGGACCTGCAGGCGTTGTTCGAGAAGCGTTATGCCAACGAGCCGTTCGTGGATGTGATGCCGGCGGGCAGCCATCCGGAAACCCGCAGCGTGCGGGGCGCCAACGTATGCCGGATTGCCGTGCACCGTCCGCAGGATGGCGATCTGGTGGTCGTGTTGTCGGTGATCGACAATCTGGTCAAAGGCGCTTCGGGCCAGGCCGTACAGAACCTGAACATCCTGTTCGGTCTGGATGAACGCCTGGGCCTGTCCCATGCCGGCATGCTGCCTTAAGGCGTCTGCCTGCTTCAGCAAAAGGCCCGTTTACGGGCCTTTTTGCATTCTGCAGTGAGCCCCGGGCTTATTGATATACCGTAACAATAGTTGACCGCTTTTCTGGGAGAAGCGGATAATGCGCGTCATCACGCATTATGGCGGCGTAACGCCGGGAGATAGTCAGCATGAGCGTCGAATCCTTCACCCCCACGGCTTTGCAATTCACCCACGGTGCCGCGCACAAGGTGAAGAGCCTGGTCGATGAAGAGGGTAATGATCGCTTGAAGCTGCGCGTATTCGTTACGGGCGGCGGTTGTTCAGGGTTTCAGTACGGCTTCACTTTCGATGAAGAAGTCGCGGATGACGACACCATCGTCGAGCGCGAGGGCGTCAGCCTGGTGGTCGATCCGATGAGTTTCCAGTACCTGGCGGGTGCCGAGGTGGATTATCAGGAAGGTCTGGAAGGTTCGCGCTTCGTGATCAAGAACCCGAACGCCACGACCACCTGCGGTTGCGGTTCTTCGTTCTCGATCTGATCGCTGGTCAAGGTTTTATCAGGCGCCGCAGGGCTTTCGGGCTCTGCGGCGTTTTGCTGTCTGGCGATCAGGCAGGGTAGATCGCGCCCAATACACGCAGGCCGCGGGCACCGGTGACGCTTGGGCGGTTGGCGGCGATGCCTTCGAGGCAGCAGTGGGCCAGCCAGGCGAATGCCATGGCTTCAACCCAGTCCGGATCGACGCCGTGGGTGGCGGTACTGCTGACCTTGGTGTTGGGCAGCAGGCTGGACAGGCGACTCATCAAGGTCGCGTTGTGAGCGCCGCCGCCACAGACCAGCAGCTCCTGGGTATCGCTCTGTGCGACTTGCAGCGAGTGGACTATGGTCAGTGCTGTCAGCTCGAGGAGCGTTGCCTGTACGTTTTCGGGGGTAAAGGCCGGCAAGCGCGCCAGATGCCCCTGTAGCCATTCCAGGTTGAACACCTCGCGGCCAGTACTCTTTGGGCCTTGAGTGGCAAAGAACGGGTCGCTGAGCAGTGCATTCAGCAACTTAGGCTCGATCTGGCCGCTGGCGGCCCATTGGCCGTCGCGATCGAAGTTCTCTCCACGCTGGGCATTGATCCAGGCGTCCAGCAGAACATTGCCCGGGCCGCAATCGAAGCCGGCAACCGGCTTGTCGCTCTCGATCAGGCTCAGGTTACTGAAACCGCCGACGTTCAAGACTGCGCGCTTGCCGGCACTTCGATCAAAGAGTGCTTCATGAAAGGCCGGCACCAGTGGCGCGCCCTGGCCGCCGGCGGCGACGTCGCGGCTGCGGAAGTCGCTGACCACCGTGATTCCGGTCAGCTCTGTCAGCAGGGCCGGGTTGCCGATCTGGACCGTGAAACCGCGGGCTGGCTCATGGCGGATGGTCTGACCATGACTGCCAATAGCGCGGATGTCTGCGGGTTTCAGCTGCTGTTGAGCAAGGAGGCTATGAATGCCCTGGGCGGCCAGCTTTACCCAGTTCTGCTGGGCGATGGCGGAGCGGGCGATTTCATCGAGGCCGCTGGCGCACAAGCCAAGCAGCTCGGCGCGCAGGGATTCGGGCATGGGGGTGTAGTGCGTGGCGATCAGCCTGATCGCCGATGTTTGCTCGATGAGTGCGATATCCAGGCCATCAAGGCTGGTCCCGGACATCACACCTATATAGAGCGCCATGCTTAACGCTTGTTCGAAGCGAGCAGGGTGGCTTTTTCCTGATCCATCCGCGCCATCAGCGGCTGGCTTTGTTGCAGGAAGCGCGTGCGTTCCGCTTTGGCGATCGGGTCGGCCATTGGAAGCTTCTGGCCCAGTGGATCGACGTGAACACCGTTGACCTGGAACTCGTAGTGCAAATGCGGGCCTGTGGAAAGCCCGGTGGTGCCGATGTAGCCGATCACCTGGCCCTGCTTGACGGAGCCACCGGTCTTGACGCCTTTGGCGAAGCCTTGCATATGGCCGTACAGCGTGCGGTAAGCATTACCATGCTGGATGATCACGGTGTTGCCGTATCCGCCACGACGCCCGGCCAGGAGCACCTTGCCATCGCCGGCGGCCTTGATTGGCGTGCCGCGAGGGGCCGCGTAGTCGACGCCTTTGTGAGCGCGTATCTTGTTCAGGATCGGGTGCTTGCGGCCCATGGAGAAGCGCGAGCTGATACGCGCGAAGTCCACTGGCGTACGGATAAAGGCCTTGCGCATGCTATTGCCGTCAGCGGTGTAATAACTGCTCATGCCTTGTTTGTTGGTGTAGCGCACCGCGGTGTAGGTTTTGCCACGGTTGGTGAAGCGCGCAGAGAGAATGTTGCGAGAACCCACGGCTTTGCCATTGACGACGGTCTGCTCGTAGATCACGTCGAACTCGTCACCCGGGCGAATATCCTGGGCGAAGTCGATGTCGTAGCCAAAGACGCTGGCCATGTCCATTGTCAGGCTGTGAGAGAGGCCGGCGCGCGCTGCGGATTGCGACAGCGAACTGTTGATCACGCCATGAACGTAGGCCGTGCGGACCATGGGCTTGGCGGTGATACGGCTGAAGGCGAAGCCTTTTGGCCCTTTGGTCAGGGTGATGCTTTCCAGGTCGTTGACCTTGCTGTGCAGGTTGTTCAACTGGCCGTCCGGGCCCAGTTCGAACTCAAGCTTCTGGCCGCGTTTCAGCTGAGTGAACTGCTTGGCTTGCTTGTCGCTGGCCAACACGTCGTGCACCGAGGCGGCTGGCAGGCCGACCTTCTCGAATAGCGTGGAAAGGGTGTCGCCCTTGGCGACAATGACTTCCCTGTGATTAGGCGACTTCTTTTCTTCCACCACGGCCGGAGCAGGCTGTTCTTGAGCGGCTTCAGCGGTCTTTGCAGTGTCTTCGGGGCTGTTTTCGATTTGCGCGAACGGGGACGCTACGGCTTCATTTGTGGCTTGTACGGCGTCTGCGGCGTCTTGATCTTGTGTCAGTTGCTCGGCCGGGCTTTCCAGGTCAAGGCTCAGAGTTGTTCTTTTGGCTTCTACATCACTGGAAGGGAATACCAGGAGCGCCAGGCTGAGGAGGGCGGCGATACCACTTGCGGCGAGCAGGTGGGTCTTCGGATAAAGCGGCGGGGCTTTAGGCGGTTCTGTGGTCATAGGTGATTTTGACTTTGAAAAGATGAATTGGAAAAGATGAATGACATGATGAAGATGAAATAACTGTATAAAATATAACCAAATCATCTGTTAAGCAAGCCTGCGGACGTCCTGTTCGTGGAAAGCCATCCGTACGCCGGGCAAAACTTGTAATTGGGCGCTGATCTTGTATGGTTGGTTCCCTTTGAATCTGAGCCTTGCGGGTCTGTTATGAAGTCGGTTGAAGAGCAGCTAGCGCTGATCAAACGTGGTGCAGAAGAGTTGTTGGTCGAGTCCGAGCTGATCGAAAAGCTCAAGCGCGGCCAGCCGCTGCGTATTAAGGCTGGCTTTGACCCGACGGCGCCGGATTTGCACCTGGGTCATACCGTGCTTATTAATAAGCTGCGCCAGTTCCAGGATCTGGGTCACCAAGTGATCTTCCTGATCGGCGACTTCACTGGAATGATTGGTGATCCGAGCGGCAAGAGCGCAACCCGTCCGCCGTTGACTCGCGAGCAGGTGCTCGAGAATGCCGAGACTTACAAGAGCCAGGTGTTCAAGATTCTCGACCCGGCGAAAACCGAGGTGGCCTTCAATTCCACCTGGATGGACAAGATGGGGCCTGCAGACTTCATTCGTCTGACTTCCCAGTACACTGTTGCCCGCATGCTCGAGCGTGACGACTTCAACAAGCGCTACTCCACCAACCAGCCAATTGCCATTCACGAGTTTCTCTATCCGCTGGTTCAGGGTTATGACTCGGTGGCGCTGCGTGCCGATGTGGAGCTGGGCGGTACCGATCAGAAGTTCAATCTGTTGATGGGGCGTGAGCTGCAGCGCGGTTATGGTCAGGAAGCTCAGTGCATTCTGACAATGCCGTTGCTCGAGGGGTTGGATGGCGTCAAGAAGATGTCCAAGTCGCTGGGTAACTATGTAGGTATCCAGGAAGCGCCAGGCGTCATGTACGGCAAGCTGGTTTCCATTCCGGATGTCTTGATGTGGCGTTACTTCGAGTTGCTGAGCTTCCGCTCTATGGATGAGATCCTTTCCTTTAAGGCGGATGTCGAAGCGGGTGCTAATCCGCGGGATATCAAGATCAAGCTGGCTGAAGAGATCGTTGCGCGCTTCCATGGTGAAGAGGCCGCGGCGAATGCTCATCGTGCGGCGGGTAACCGTATGAAGGATGGTGAGCTGCCGGATGATCTGCCTGAGATCGAGCTGGCTGCTACTGAGGATATGCCGATCGCGGCTGTCCTTAATAAGGCTGGCTTGGTAAAGAACTCGGCAATGGCGCGTGATCTGCTCGGCTCGGGTGGTGTGCGTGTAGATGGTGAAGTGGTTGATCGTGCCTTTATATGGGCAATCGGCTCGACTCATGTTTGCCAGGCTGGAAAGAAGGCTTTTGCACGTATTACGCTTAAATCCGAATAAAACTGAAAATAGGTGTTGACGGCGAATTATATCTCTCTATAATTCGCCCCACTTCCGGCGCAGTCGAAACGGAAAACTCCTTGATATTCAACGAGTTATGCAGTTTTCGACAGCG
>NZ_JBQENK010000011.1:225807-231552 GCF_052044735.1 Pseudomonas sp. 22526 | reverse complement strand
GGCCATCCATGGCCTGGGGCGGCTAACTCGGCATCCCTGCCGAGTTGCCCACTGCGCAGAACCTCCACTCGGCCTCCCGATGGGGCAAAAAACCAAAAGCACCGCGAGGCGGCCTACCGGCCGGCCTGTGTTTGAAAGCGTGTGTTCTGTAGCTCTGTAGCTCTGTAGCTCTGTAGCCCTGTAGCCCTGTAGCCGCTGCCGCAGGCTGCGATCGGCCCGAAGGGACGCCAAGCCTGTATCCGCGGTTTGCCTGATATACCGCGTCGCCTGGTTTTACGGGCGCTTCGCGCCCGTGCGCAGCCTGCGGCAGCGGCTACAGGGAGCACACTCCCCCAAGGCCGGCCGGCAGGCCGCCGTCTTGCTCTTGCTTTGGCTTTTGATCTGAACGCCCCGTTAACCACGATGGCCGAACGCAGGTATTGAGCCGTGGGTAACCCGGCAGGGATGCCGGGTTAGCCGCCCCAGGCCATGGATGGCCTGTGGCGGCGGCCCACGGATCAATGCCGGAGTGAGGGCATGCCGAGCCTAGGCGAGGTACCGAGTGGTGGGGCAAGACCTTTTGGTTACTTTTGGGGCGTTTGCCAAAAGTGACCCGCCGTAAGGGCGGAACCCTAAGTGGCCGTTACCGCAGAAATGGATATGTACACCATCCAAAAAATGCAGCGCCAGAACCGACGCCATCGCGAGCAAGCTTCGCTCCTACAGAAGCAGGCCTCCGCGACCAGTACCCTCAGATATGGCAACTGCTCAGGCCATTCTTCTCCAGATACCGCTGGTGCGCATCATCCGCCAACTCAAACCGCCCCAGCGGCACAACCACCGTAGCCACAGGTTTACTCAGACGCCCCGAATCCTGCAAAGCCACCTTGGCCACCCGCGCCTCCCCAGCCTGCCCACCATCGTGATAAAAAATCGCCGAACGATATTTCACCCCACCATGCTCCCCCTGCCGATCCACCGAAGTCGGATCATGCAAATCCCAAAAGTGCTCGATCAAGCTCGAATAAGCCACTACCCGAGGATCGAAATCCACCTGCACCACCTCGATCTGCACCGACTCGTCGCCCGTCTCTACGGCGTAGCCCACCCGTGTCTCCACCACCCCCGGTAGCGCCCGGAACGCAGCTTCCGCGCCCCAGAAACAGCCCGCGCCGAAGGTCGCCTGCTTGATCCCGCTCATGTTCCGACGCTCCTCGCTCACTGCACCGATCCGACTTTCTCGCCGCTGGCGCCCAGCCACTGATCGACGATTGCCGGGTTGGCCTGGACCCAGGCCTTGGCCGCTTCCGTCGCCGGTTGCTGTTCCTTCTCGATCCTGAGGATCAGGTCGTTCAACACCTGAGGGTCAATGCTGAAATTTTCCAGGAAGGCGGCGATCCGTGGCGCGCGCTTTTGCAAGGAGGTGGAGGCCAGGACATAGACCCGGGCGTCCGGGTAGGCGCAGGTGATCTTGCTCTTGTTCAGCCAGTCGGCGTCCACCGTCGGGCTGACGAATTTCCAGCAGCCGTCGGCCTTGTACAGCGGGTCGCCCTTCTTGTTGTCCTGGGCGTAGCCGTCGAACGCCGGCTCGTCCAGGCGGCGCAGGTCGAAGGCGGAGAAGATCCAGTCCGGGGTGTAGGCGTAGAACACCACGCCGCGCCGGGCCTTGTAGGCCGCGGCGAGTTTGGCGTAGGTCACCGAGGCTTCGGTGGACACCGACTCGAACTGGTCGGCAAAGCCGAAATCCTTGGCCTTGATCTGGCCGATATAGGTCGACTCCCAGCCCGCCGGGCCCACCAGCAATTGCGCCTTGCCGCCGCCCAGGGGTTCGAAGAGTTTCGCCACTTCGGGTTTCTGCAGGTCGTAGACCGACTTCACGCCGTACTTGTCTTGCAGGTAACCGGGGATATAGAAGCCCTGGACACCGAGATAGGGTTGCTTGTTCGGCACCAGGGAGCGGGTGCCGCCGGTGACATACTTGGCCCAGGCGGCGGATTGATTAGGCAGCCAGATATCGGTCAGCACATCCACCGAGCCGTCGCCCTTGGCCGCGGCGGCGAACAGTACCGGTATGTCACCGGCCAGGTAGGACACCTCGCCATCGAGGCGGCTTTTGATCACCTCGCCGAGGATGTTCTGGATGGCGATGGCGCCGGTCCAGTTCTGTTCGCCGATGATGATCTTGTCCTCGGCCAGCGCCGGCAGGGACAACCCCAACAGCAGCGCGGCGGCGCCCAGGGTACGGGAAAACGACTTGTTCAAGAGACACCTCATGGCTGATGGAAAGCGCGATCCCGCTGACGCAGGGTCGCTTGAATGATGCGGTCGGGAATCAGCGCGCAGAACACGATCGCCGCGCCGGCCAACATGCCCTCGCCGCCCTTGATATTGCGCAGCGCGGTCATCACGTCGTAGCCCAGGCCGCCGGCACCGATCAGCGCCGCGACCACCACCATCGACAGGCTCATCACCAGGGTCTGGTTGATCCCCAGCAGCAACGAGCCGGCGGCCAGGGGCAGCTCGACCTTGGTCAGGATCTGCCACGGCGTGGCGCCATGGGCCAGGGCCGCTTCGACGGCGGTCCTGGGCACTTCCTGGATTCCCAGGGCGGTGAGGCGGATCATCGGCGCCAGGGCGAAGATCAGCGTGGCGATCACCGCCGGGGTCTTGCCCACCGAGAAGAATGCGACCGCCGGGATCAGGTACACGAAGGTCGGCAGGGTCTGCATCACGTCCAGCAAGGGCGTGATCAGGCGCCGCGCCAGGGCGCGCTTGGCCAGGAGGATGCCGGCGGGCACGCCGATCAGCAGCGACAGCAGCACCGAGGAACCCACCAGGGCCAGGGTGGCGATGGTTCGTTCCCAGAAACCGAACAGGCCGATATAGAGCAAGGCCGCCGCGCTGGTCAGGGCCAAGGCCGCGCCGGCAGAGCGCCAGGCCAGCAGCACCAGGGCCAGCGCCGGCACCGGCCAGGGCAGCCAGCCCAGCAGGCTTTCGATGCTTTCGATCACCGTGCGCACGGCGACTATCACGCCGACGAAGGTGCGTTCAAAGGTGACCTGGGACCAACCGATCAATTGGTCGATGGCGGCCGCAGTGCTCAGCAGCGCCTGGCGGTCGGCGGGAAATTGCAGCCAGGGGCCGCTGGCATCCACGGCCACCACCCGCCACAGCACCAGGCCCTGGCACAACAGCACCACCAGCCACGGCAGGCGCCAGTCGGAACGGCCCTGGCGGCTCGGACGGCGGGCCAGGGTCACGCTGAGCAGGCGGCTAAGCAGCAAGCCAAGAATCGCCAACCCAGCCCAACCCAGACTGGCGCTGGCCAACCATTGCCCCAGGGCACTGGCCGCCGCCAACTCCAGGGCGAAGCCCAGCCAATACAAAGCGCCATGCCCGCTGGCGGCCAAGGCCGCCGGCCCCAGCAACAGCGCCTGCCAGAAGGAAAACCCCGGGGCCACGGGCGCCGGAACAGGTGCTGTTTTAGCCGAAGCCACGGGCGCTGCGGCGACTGTGTTGCTACGCGCGCCGTGCTCCTGAAAGAAATCCGCCACCTCGGCGTCTGCCGGGTGCTGCAGCAACTCATCGGGGCTGCCCAGCTGGATCAGATGGCCCTGGCGCAGCACCGCGATGCGGTCGGCCAGGCGCAGGGCCTCGGCCGGGTCGTGGGTCACCAGCAAGGTGGTGATGCCGCGCTCGCGCACCACCCGCAGGAAGTGGCGTTGCAGGTCGCGGCGGATGGTCGGGTCGAGGGCGCTGAAGGGTTCGTCCATCAGCAGGATGTCCGGCTCGCTGACCAGCGCCCGGGCCAGGCCGACCCGCTGCTGCATGCCGCCAGACAGCTCATGGGGATAGTGATCGCCCCAACCGTCCAGGCCCATGGCCCGCAGCTGCACATCGGCGGCGGCCTGGCGCAGCGCCTCGGGTTCGCCGCGCAGCTCCAGGGGCAAGGCGACGTTGTCGCGCACGCTGCGATGGGGCAGCAGGCCGAAGTGCTGGAAGACCATGCCGATGCGCCGCGAACGCAGGGTGCGCAAGTCCTTGGCCGAAAGCTGGCTGATCGCCGCGCCGTCGATCAGCACCTCGCCGCTGCTGGGCTCGATCAGCCGGTTGATGTGCCGGAGCAAGGTGGACTTGCCGCTGCCGGAGGTGCCCATCAGGCACAACACTTCGCCACGGCGCACGCTGAGGCTGACCTGCTCCACCGCCGGCGCGGACGAGCCGCGGCCGTAGCTCTTGGTCAGGTTGCGCAACTCCAGCACCACCTCGGCACTGGCCGGTTGCGGGGCGGACGAGGCTGGGACGGCGAAGGCCTCTTGGGGGTGAACGGCGGACACGGGAACTCCTGACGCCGGGCGCGGGTGGCGCCAACGGCGGTGATGAAAATAAAAAGGGGGAAGTCTTTTCACCGGCCAGCCGGCGCCTACAGGGATATGTGCAGGAACCGGTTTGCCGACGAATGCGGGCTAACGCTCAATCACAAATGCGTGGGGCTCCACAGCTGCACCGCGCGGGCATCCACCGGCTTGGGCAGGAGTTTTTCCTGGTAGAAGGCATCGGCGATTTTCTGTTGCTCGCCCAGGGCGTCCGGCTGCACCGCTTCCACCTTGTAGGTGCGACGACTGTTGGCCAGCTCCACCGTGGTCACATCCAGGTTGCCCCACAGCGGCCCCAGCAGTTTTGCCGCCTCCGTTGGGTGTGCCTTGACCCAGGTGCCGGTCTTCTGCAGCTCGGCGAACACCTGCTTCAGCACTTCCGGGTGAGCCTTGGCGTAATCGTTGGAGGCCAGGTAATAACGCCGGTAGCTGGCCAGGCCCTGGCCGTCGTGCAGCACCCGCGCGCCCTGCTGGCGTTCGGCGCTGGCGACGAAGGGTTCCCAGGTGACCCAGGCATCGACCTTGGCGGTTTCCAGGGCGGCGCGGCCGTCGGCCGGGGTCAGGTACACCGGCTGGATATCGGCGAAACTCAGGCCGGCCTCGCGCAGCGCGGCGATCAACAGGTAATGGCTGCCGGCGGCCTTGGTCACGGCGACGCGCTTGCCCTTGAGATCGGCCAGGGATTTGAGGCTGGAGTCCTTGGGGATGACGATGGACTGGGCCGCGGGCGACGGGGTTTCCGTGGCGAAGTAGGTCAGCTTGGCCCCGGCGGCCTGGGCGAACACCGGCACGGTGTCGGCGACGTCGGCGCTGATATCGACGTTGCCCACGTTCAGCGATTCCGCCAGGGGCAGGCCGCTGGTGAATTCATGCCAGGAGATCTTCACGCCCTGCCCCGCCAGTTGTTTCTCCAGCGTGCCCTGGGCCTTGAGCACCGCCAGCAGGGTCGAGGATTTCTGGTAGCCGATGCGCAGGTCGGTATCGGCCTGGGCATCAAGGGCCATGCCCAGCGCCAGACCGGCCAGGGCGGTGATCGACAAGCTACGACGCAAAGCAAAGGGCAGGCGCATGGGGGCGGACCTTCTGGGAGAGAGGAAAGTCGCTAAAAGCTAATCGATCTAAGAATTAAGATATAAATACTTTTTGGGAATTAGCTTAGGTTCGGGTGGACGATCTCAAGCTGCATGCGATGGCCGATCACAACATCGCTGTAGCCGCTGCCGAGCACCGCGAGGCTGCGATAAGGCCCAAAGGGCCTTGGTTCCCGATACCCCGACGGACCTCTATCGGTCTTGAGATCGCCGCGCCCGTTCCGGGCGATCGCAGCCTGCGGCAGCGGCTACAGAGGGTCAGTCAGTGATTACAGCGGTGTGTAGATGATTATCGCGGG
>NZ_JBQENK010000011.1:217857-225798 GCF_052044735.1 Pseudomonas sp. 22526 | reverse complement strand
CCCGCGATGGCATCAGTACAAACACCCCAATATCAGGCTCAGGCCACCCGCTGCCCCTTGGCCACGGCCTGGGACGCCGCCAGCATCGCCCGCAGCAACACCGCGCAGCCGGCGGCGAGGTCGTCGGGGTCGGCGTTTTCGATTTCGTTGTGGCTGATGCCGCCTTCGCAAGGCACGAAGATCATCCCCGCCGGCGCCAGTTCGGCGACGAAGATCGCGTCGTGCCCGGCGCCGCTGACGATGTCCATATGGGACAGGCCCAGCCCCTGCGCCGCCTCGCGCACCGCGTCGACACAGATCTTGTCGAAATACAGCGGCGGAAAGTCCGCGGTCGGCTGCATCTCAAAGGTCAGGTCATGTTCGTCGCAGGTGCTGTCGATCACCTGGCGCACCTCGGCGATCATCGAGTCCAGGCGGGCCGGTTCCAGGTGCCGGAAGTCCAGGGTCATGCGTACTTCCCCGGGGATCACGTTGCGCGAACCGGGATAGGCCTGCAGGCAGCCCACGGTGCCGCAGGCATGGGGCTGATGGCCGAGGGCGGCGCGGTTGACCGCGGCCACCACCGCCGCCGCGCCGACCAGGGCGTCCTTGCGCAGGTGCATCGGGGTCGGGCCGGCGTGGGCCTCGACGCCGCGCAACTTCAGGTCGAACCATTTCTGGCCGAGGGCGCCGAGTACCACGCCTATGGTTTTCTTCTCGTCCTCGAGGATCGGCCCCTGCTCGATATGGGCTTCGAAGTAGGCCCCCACTTTGTGCCCGCTGACCTGGCGGCTGCCGGCATAACCGATGGCGTTCAGCGCATCGCCGACGCTCACGCCCTCGGCGTCGGTCTTGGCCAGGGTTTCTTCGAGGGTGAACTTCTCGGCGAACACCCCGGAGCCCATCATGCACGGCGGGAAGCGCGAACCTTCTTCGTTGGTCCACACCACCACTTCCAGCGGCGCCTCGGTTTCCACCCCGAGGTCGTTGAGGGTGCGCAGCACTTCGAGCCCGGCCAGCACGCCGAAGCAGCCATCGAACTTGCCGCCAGTGGGCTGGGTGTCGATATGGCTGCCGGTCATCACCGGCGGCAGCTGCGGGTTACGCCCGGGGCGGCGGGCGAAGATATTGCCGATGCCATCCACCGTGACCGTGCACCCCGCTGCCTCGCACCACTGCACAAACAAGTCGCGGGCCTGGCGGTCGAGGTCGGTCAGGGCCAGGCGACAGACCCCGCCCTTGACCGTGGCCCCGAGCCTCGCCAGTTCCATGAGCGACTGCCACAGGCGGTCGCGGTTGATATGCCGGTGGCTGGACTGCAGAACGTCGACGGCAGCGTTCATGGTGATCTCCTCAGGCTTTTCTGGTTGTGGTTGACGAGGGGTCCTTTGAGGGTGCACTCGTCTGGAGCGATGCAGTGTTCGATAGATCCCATCGCGGGCAAGCCTCGCTCCTACAGANTGTAGGAGCGAGGCTTGCCCGCGATGCTTATGCGCTTTACACCGGTGTCTTGGCAGTCGCGGTTTGCGGGCTGCCCAGGCTGCACAGCCCGTAGTAAATGATCCCGCCCAGCGCCGAGCCGGTGAACCAGCCATAGCTGTAGAACCAGCTGAACGCATCGCTGCCCAGGGACAGCAGGGTCAGCGCCACCGGCACGCCAAAGGCGATAAAGCCATGCCAGTTCCACGCCGGGTAGACGTCGTCGCGGTAGAGCCCGGCCAGGTCCAGTTGCTGTTTGCGGATGATGAAATAGTCCACCACCATGATCCCGGCGATGGGCCCCAGCAGGCTGGAGTAACCCAGCAGCCAGTTGGAATACACCGTCTCCAGGCTCACGTCCGAGACCAGCAGGCCGAGTTTTTTCAGCAGTTCGTGGCCCATCAGCAGCAGCCCCACTAGCCCGGTGAGGATCACCGCCTTGGTGCGGCCGATCAGCTTGGGCGCGATGTTCTGGAAGTCGTTGGTCGGCGAGACGATGTTCGCCGCGGTGTTGGTCGACAGCGTGGCAATGATGATCAGCGCCATGGCCAGGGCCACCCAGCCGGGGCTCTGGATATGGCCGATCAGGCTCACCGGATCGGAGACGGTGACGCCCACCAGTTTCACCGAGGCGGCGGTCATCACCACTCCCAGGGCAGCGAACAGGAACATGGTCAGCGGCAGGCCGAAAATCTGTCCGAGGATCTGGTCCTTCTGGCTCTTCGCGTAGCGGCTGAAGTCCGGGATATTCAGCGACAGGGTGGCCCAGAACCCAACCATCGCCGTGAGCCCGGCGAAGAAGTAGCTGTAGACGCTGGCGCCTTCCGGACGCTTGGGCGGGATCGCCAGCAACTCGCTCAGGGACACATTGGGCAAGGCCCACACCAAGAGCCCGATGCCCACCGCCACCAGCAGCGGCGCCGACAGGGTTTCCAGCCACTTGATCGACTCGGCGCCGCGCAGCACCACCCACAGGTTGAGGGTCCAGAAGATCATGAAGCCGATCACCTCGCCGGTGCCGCCCAGGGCCTTCCAGCCCTCGAAGATCGAGCCGAGGAACAGGTGGATCGCCAGGCCGCCAAACATCGTCTGGATGCCGAACCAGCCGCAGGCCACCAGGGCGCGGATCAGGCACGGCACGTTGGAACCGATGACGCCGAAGGACGCACGCAGCAGCACCGGGAACGGAATACCGTACTTGGTGCCGGCGAAGGCGTTGAGGGTCAGGGGGATCAGCACCACGATATTGGCCAGCAGGATCGCCAACAGCGCCTCACCCACGGTCAGGCCGAAATAGGCGGTGAGCACGCCGCCCAGGGTGTAGGTCGGCACGCAGATCGACATGCCGACCCACAGCGCGGTGATGTGCCATTTGTTCCAGGTGCGTTCGTGGACTTTGGTCGGGGCGATATCGTGGTTGTAACGGGGGCTGTCGAGCACGTCGCTGCCGGCGTCCAGCTCGTACAGGCCGGCACGCTCGGTCACTTGAGATCTGTTCTGTTGCATGGCCGCTCCACTTTTTTCTGATTATTTTTGCTCATCAGGCGGGCCGGCAGACGTGCTGCCAGCCCGGCGATGGCCGGAGAACTGACGACTTTTACCGACCGGCCATCCTGGCGACGGCGGCACTCAATAAGCGTGCCGGCTTGTCCATCGACGGAGCTCCACAGTCGGTAAAATCCATGTAAACAACTGATGTTTCTTCAGTTTTATTCTGAACTACTTCCTGCCCTGGATAACTTGTCGGTTCACTCAGGCCGAATGCCGGGCAAGTTGTCCATCAGGTCAGGACTCAATCTGGTGCACGCAAACTTTTTTCAAACTTTTGTATGGGCCACAGGCCTCCTTCAAGCGGCTGATTTCACATAGGAAATCTTGCTCATATTTCGATCCTGTCAAGTGCGTCAAAATGGTGAAAGGCTGCACCATTTTGCGGATTTAAGAATTAAAACCTTATATTTCAATAACTTAATATAGATATATGCTTATAAAAAATAATCTTGCCGATTGATTGAACACCAGCTAGTTTTTATTCCTGACACTGCTGACAGGAATAAAAATTCCGCAGCCTGTTTATTACAAGAACACTAGAACCGGCATAAGCCGGTCATGCCTGCGAGGAACTCGGAATGTCTCTGTTGATCCGTGGCGCCACCCTTATTACCCATGATGAAAGTTATAAAGCCGATGTGTTGTGCGCCGACGGCGTAATCAAGGCTATCGGCCAGAATCTGGACAACAATTTGGATAACCCTGCAGGCTGCGAAGTGCTCGATGGCAGTGGCCAATACCTGATGCCTGGTGGTATCGATCCCCACACCCACATGCAACTGCCCTTCATGGGCACCGTGGCCAGCGAAGACTTCTTCAGCGGCACCGCGGCGGGCCTGGCGGGCGGCACCACCTCGATCATCGACTTCGTGATTCCCAACCCGCAGCAGTCCCTGCTGGAGGCCTTTCACCAGTGGCGCGGCTGGGCCGAGAAGTCGGCGTCGGACTACGGCTTCCACGTCGCCATCACCTGGTGGAGCGAGCAGGTGCGCGAGGAAATGGCCGAGCTGGTGAGCCAGCACGGGGTCAACAGCTTCAAGCATTTCATGGCCTACAAGAACGCGATCATGGCCGCCGACGACACCCTGGTGGCGAGCTTCGAGCGCTGCCTGGAACTCGGCGCCGTGCCAACCGTGCACGCGGAGAACGGCGAGCTGGTCTACCACCTGCAACGCAAGTTGCTGGCCCAGGGCATCACCGGCCCGGAAGCCCACCCGCTGTCGCGCCCTTCCCAGGTCGAAGGCGAAGCCGCCAGCCGCGCCATCCGCATTGCCGAAACCCTCGGCACGCCGCTGTACCTGGTGCATGTCTCGACCAAAGAGGCGCTGGACGAAATCACCTACGCCCGCGGCAAGGGCCAGCCGGTGTACGGCGAAGTGCTGGCCGGGCACCTGCTGCTGGACGACAGCGTGTACCGCCACCCGGACTGGCAGACCGCCGCCGGCTACGTGATGAGCCCGCCCTTCCGCCCTCGCGGCCACCAGGACGCGCTGTGGCATGGCCTGCAATCGGGCAACCTGCACACCACCGCCACCGACCACTGCTGCTTCTGCGCCGAGCAGAAAGCCGCCGGCCGCGACGATTTCAGCAAGATCCCCAACGGCACCGCCGGCATCGAAGACCGCATGGCCGTGCTCTGGGACGAAGGGGTGAACAGCGGACGCCTGTCGATGCAGGACTTCGTCGCCCTGACCTCCACCAACGCGGCGAAGATCTTCAACCTCTACCCGCGCAAGGGCGCGATCCGCGTCGGCGCCGATGCCGACCTGGTGCTCTGGGACCCGCAAGGCACGCGGACCATCTCGGCCAAGACCCACCACCAGCAGGTGGACTTCAACATCTTCGAAGGCAAGACCGTGCGCGGCGTGCCCAGCCACACCATCAGCCAGGGCAAGCTGGTCTGGGCCAACGGCGACCTGCGCGCCGAACGCGGCGCGGGTCGTTATGTCGAGCGCCCGGCCTATCCGGCGGTGTTCGACCTGCTGAGCAAGCGCGCCGAGTTGCATAAGCCGACGGCCGTCAAACGCTGAGCCAAGCCCATAAACCGGATACCTGTAGCCGCTGCCGCAGGCTGCGATAAGGCCGAAGGCCTTCAGCGATCTCAAGATCCTGCGCCTGCTGCGCAGTCGATCGCAGCCTCGCTGCGCTCGGCAGCGGCTACAGGACGCGTTGCAGCGAATCCAGCGGGGTATACGCCCCGTTCGTGAAAACAATGCCCGTCAGAGGCAATCGACAAAAAACCCTGAGGCCAGAACCGTGATCAAGACCCTGAACCACTTGCCCCATCCCCAGGAGGATGGCGCCACCCTCGCCGGCCATTTCAGCGACCTGGCGCCGCCGCTCAACGACCGCCAGGCGCACCTGGAAGCCTCGCGCTGCCTGTATTGCTACGACGCGCCGTGCGTCAACGCCTGCCCCAGCGAGATCGACATCCCCTCGTTCATCCGCCATATCCACACCGACAACGTGCAGGGCGCGGCGCAGAAGATTCTCTCGGCCAATATCCTCGGCGGCAGCTGCGCCCGGGTGTGCCCGACGGAGATCCTGTGCCAGCAGGCCTGCGTGCGCAACAACGCCCAGGAATGCGCGCCGGTGCTGATCGGCCTGCTGCAGCGTTATGCGGTGGACAACGCGCACTTCAGCCAGCACCCCTTCCAGCGCGCCGCCGCCACCGGCAAGCGCATCGCCGTGGTCGGCGCCGGGCCGGCGGGCTTGTCCTGCGCCCATCGCTGCGCCATGCATGGCCATGAGGTGGTGATTTTCGAGGCACGGGAAAAAGCCGGCGGCCTCAACGAATACGGGATCGCCAAGTACAAGCTGGTGGACGACTTCGCGCAGAAAGAACTGGATTTTCTGTTGCAGATCGGCGGCATCGAGATCCGCCACGGGCAGAAACTCGGCGACAACCTGAGCCTCACCGAATTGCACCAGCAGTTCGACGCGGTGTTCCTCGGCCTCGGCCTGGCCGCCAGCAAACAGCTGGGCCTGTCCCATGAAGACGCCCCCGGCCTGCTGGCCGCCACCGACTACATCCGCGAACTGCGCCAGGCCGACGACCTCACCCGACTGCCCCTGGCCGACCACTGCATCGTCCTCGGTGCCGGCAACACCGCGATCGACATGGCGGTGCAGATGGCCCGCCTCGGCGCCCGCGATGTCAACCTGGTGTACCGCCGCGGCGTCGAGGACATGGGCGCGACTAAACATGAACAAGACATCGCCAAGACCAATCAGGTACGCCTGCTGACCTGGGCCGCGCCCGAGGAAGTGCTGCTGGACGCCCAGGGCCGGGTGCGCGGCATGCGCTTCGCCCGCACCCGCCTGGTGGAGGGCCGGCTGCAAACCACCGGGGAAACCTTCGAGCTGGCCGCCGACGCAATCTTCAAGGCCATCGGCCAGGCGTTCGACGGCGCCGCGCTGGGCGACCCGCTGGCCCGCGAACTCAAGCGCGCCGGCGAGCGCATCGAGGTCGACGAGCAACTGCGCACCAGTATCCCCGGGGTGTATGCCGGCGGCGACTGCGTCAGCCTCGGCCAGGACCTCACCGTCCAGGCGGTGCAACACGGCAAGCGGGCCGCCGAAGCCATGCATGCCCAACTCATGCTCAACGTGGAGGCTGCGTAAATGGCCGATCTCTCGATTGTGTTCGCCGGTATCAAGGCCCCCAACCCGTTCTGGCTGGCCTCCGCGCCGCCCACCGACAAGGCCTACAACGTGGTCCGCGCCTTCGAGGCCGGCTGGGGCGGCGTGGTCTGGAAAACCCTGGGCGAGGACCCGGCGGCGGTCAACGTGTCGTCACGCTACTCGGCGCATTTCGGCGCCAACCGCGAAGTGCTGGGCATCAACAATATCGAACTGATCACCGACCGTTCCCTGGAGATCAACCTCAGGGAAATCACCCAGGTCAAGAAGGACTGGCCGGACCGCGCGCTGATCGTGTCGCTGATGGTGCCCTGCGTCGAGGAGTCGTGGAAAAACATCCTGCCCCTGGTGGAAGCCACCGGCGCCGACGGCATCGAACTGAACTTCGGCTGCCCCCACGGCATGCCGGAACGCGGCATGGGTGCGGCGGTCGGCCAGGTGCCGGAGTACGTGGAACAGGTCACCCGCTGGTGCAAGACCTATTGCTCGCTGCCGGTGATCGTCAAGCTGACGCCGAACATCACCGATATCCGCATGGCCGCCCGCGCGGCCCATCGCGGCGCCGCCGACGCGGTGTCGCTGATCAACACTATCAACTCGATCACCAGCGTCGATCTGGAGCGCATGGTGGCCAACCCCATGGTCGGCAGCCAGAGCACCCACGGCGGCTACTGCGGCTCGGCGGTCAAGCCGATCGCCTTGAACATGGTCGCCGAGATCGCCCGCGATCCGCAGACCCAGGGCCTGCCGATCTGCGGTATCGGCGGTATCGGCAACTGGCGCGACGCCGCGGAATTCGTCGCCCTGGGCTGCGGTGCGGTGCAGGTGTGCACAGCGGCGATGCTCCATGGTTTCCGTATCGTCGAGGAGATGAAGGACGGCCTGTCGCGATGGATGGACAGCCAGGGCTACGGCAGCCTGCAGCAGTTTTCCGGCAAGGCCGTGGGCAACACCACCGACTGGAAGTACCTGGATATCAACTATCAGGTGATCGCCAAGATCGACCAGCAAGCCTGCATCGGCTGCGGCCGCTGCCATATCGCCTGCGAAGACACCTCGCACCAGGCCATCGCCAGCCTCAGGCAGGCCGACGGTACACATAAATATGAGGTGATCGACGCCGAATGCGTGGGCTGCAACCTGTGCCAGATCACCTGCCCGGTGCAGGACTGCATCGAGATGGTGCCCCAGGACACCGGCAAGCCGTTCCTCGACTGGCAGCATGATCCGCGTAATCCGTATCGCGAGGCGGTTTAAGCCCGGCGCGGACCGCACCGACGCTATCGCGGG
>NZ_JBQENK010000011.1:210975-217848 GCF_052044735.1 Pseudomonas sp. 22526 | reverse complement strand
CCCGCGAAGGACGTAAACGATGACACGCACGACCTGCCTGTAGCCGCTGCCGAGCCCCGGCGAGGCTGCGATCGACTGCGAAGCGGTCGCAAAACCAGGCGCCGCATTCTTTCCGGTAAAGCGCGTGGACAGGTTTGGCGAGGACTGCGTCCTCGATCGCAGCCTCGCCAGGGCTCGGCAGCGGCTACGGGTTCGCAGGGGTCTCAGGGCTCCAACCCAATCCCGCGCAAGATCACGCTGGTCACGGTCTGCACCGCCTTTTCGAACTGCATGTCCGACAGCGGTTGGTGGTCGTTGATAATCATGATCTGGTGGTCGAAGTCGGCGTAGTGCTGGGTCGAGGCCCAGATCATGTACAGCAGGCTCGAGGGTTCCACCGGCAGGATGCGCTGGTCGTCGACCCACTGGCGGATCTTCGCTTCCTTCATCTTCGCCCAATCGTACAGGCTGGCATCCAGCGCCTCGCCCAGGGTCGGCGCGCCGTGGATGATTTCGTTGGCCCAGACTTTCGAGCCATAGGGCCGGCTGCGGGAATGGTTCATCTTGGCGCGGATGTAGCTGCTGAGCACCACCCGCGGGTCGTCGAACATCTCGAAGCACAGGGCGTCCTGCTTCCACAGTTCCAGCAGTTCCAGCAGCACCGCGCTGTACAGCTCGCTCTTGGTGCTGAAGTAGTAATGCAGGTTGGAGCGCGGCAACTGCACCTCGGCGGCGATATCGGCCATGGCGGTGCCGCTGAAACCTTTTTCGGCGAACACCTTTTCCGCCGCCAGGAGGATCTTCTCGACGTTGCTGCGACGGATCCCGATCTTGTGATTGCCCATATGGGCTCCCTGCAAACAGTCTGCTGCAAGACTACCATTGGCCCTCGTACAAAAACGAAACTTCCTGTACCTGGCTTTCCCCGGCAAAAACGATTGGTTAGGATCCTTCCCGCCTTATTCCCAGGCACCTGAAGTGTTCCGTCCAGGCGTTGATTCGCGACACGGACATGCAGGCAGGACTTTCGCCGCCGAATGCCTTGAGGGTTTCGGCCATCCTGCAACGCCGCCATGGATCATGCTCATGCACATTCGAAAACGCTGGCCAGCGGACGATCCGCAGCTTGCCGCCCTGTGGGACCGCTCGGTGCGGGCCACCCACGACTTCATTAGCGAAGAGGATATCCAGCTGCTCTACCCCCTGGTGCGCGACACCTACCTGCCGGCCCTCGAGGTCTGGCTGCTGGAGGACGACGACGGCACCCCGGCCGGCTTTATCGCCAGCGCCGGCGAAAAGGTGGAAATGCTGTTTATCGAACCGGCCCGCCGTGGCCAGGGGGTCGGCCGACAACTGCTGGACCACGTGCGCAGCCGGCATCCGCGGCTCAGCGTCGACGTCAACGAACAGAACCCCCAGGCCCATGGTTTTTATCGGCACTACGGTTTCGAAGACATCGGCCGCTCGGAAACCGATGGCCAGGGCCGGCCGTTCCCAATTATCCATATGCGCTTGAAAACCCCTTGAACAGCGCGCCGATGTTTCATCCAGCGACCCTGCCGCGGTCCTTATACTCATCGACGCAGCGACTACCCGACACTCATTGAACAGGTATTTCCCATGCTGAAAAAACTCCTGACCACCAGCGCCCTGCTGGCCTCTCTCGTCGCCGCCTCCTCGGCCTTCGCCCATGCTCATTTGCAAAGCCAAACCCCGGCCGCCGACAGCACGGTGAGCGTGCCAAGCGAACTGCGCCTGGTGTTCTCCGAAGGCGTCGAGGCGGCCTTCACCAAAGTCAGCCTGAGCAAGGATGGCGCGGCGGTCGCCGTCAAAACCCTGGCCACCGAAGGCGCGGACAAGAAGACCCTGATCGTGACCCCGGCGGCGCCACTGGCGGCGGGCGCCTACAAGGTCGAGTGGCACGCAGTGTCGGTCGATACCCACACGAGCGAAGGCAGCTACAGCTTCAAGGTCGGCCAGTAACCGATGTCGACCCTGTTGGTGCTCTGCCGCTTCGTGCATTTCGCGGCAGTCCTGCTGCTGTTCGGGGCCTGGGTGTTCAGGCCCTTGCTGTTGGGGCGCCAGCCCTTTGCCGCACTGGATCGCAACCTGACCCGACTCGGTCGCTGGCTGACCGGGATCGCCCTGGCCACGGGCATCTGCTGGTTGCTGCTGATCACCGCCAGCATGGCCGGCAGCGGCGCCGCGGCCCTGGACCCGGCCACCCTGCGACTGGTGCTGGGCAACACCTTCTTCGGCCAGGTCTGGACCTGGCATCTGCTCCTCAATGGCGCGCTGGTGGTGTTGCTGCTGACCCGCCTGGGTGAGCGGCTGGCGCTACGGCTGATCCTCGCCGCCCTGCTGCTGGCCACCCTCGCCCCGGTGGGTCACGGCGCCATGCTCGACGGCCTCGGCGGCCGGTTGCTGATCCTCAACCAGATCCTCCACCTGGGTTGCGTCAGTCTGTGGCTCGGCGGTTTGCTGGTGCTGCTGATGATTCTGCGGCAGCCGGACGGCCTGCCGCTGGGTCAGCTGTTGCGGCGTTTCAGTGGGGTCGGTTATGGGCTGGTGGCCGGGTTGACCCTCAGCGGGCTGATCAATGTGCGAGTGCTGACCGGCCAGCTGTGGCCGACCCCGCTGCTGTCCGGCTTTGCCCTGATCCTGCTGATCAAGGTGCTGCTGGTGTGCGGCATGTTCGCCCTGGCCCTGTTCAACCGCCTGCGGATCGAGGACTGCCAGCAACACCTGGGCACCCTGCGCCGTAGCGTGCTGCTGGAATGGCTGCTGGGGATCGCCGCGATCGCCGCCGTATCCCTGCTCGGCACCCTGCCGCCACTGACCGCCGCCTGAGCACATCTGCATCTGTAGGAGCGAGGCTTGCCCGCGATGAGGCCCGCCNGCGTCAGATTCAAGATCCTATCGCGGGCAAGCCTCGCTCCTACAAGGGGAGCACATCACTCGATGTGCTCATCCCCCTTCCCAGCCGTATCGATACTCACCACCACCGACATCCCCGGGCGCAGGCGCTCGCTTTGTGCCTGGTCGGGGTCGACGGTGATGCGCACCGGGATCCGCTGGGCGATCTTGACGAAGTTGCCGGTGGCGTTGTCGGCCTGCAACAACGCGAACTCCGAGCCGGTGGCCGGCGAGATGCGCTGCACATGGCCGTGGAATTTACGGTGGCCGAGGGCGTCGACGGTGAAGCTCGCGGGCTGGCCGACGCGGATGTTGTCCATCTGGGTTTCCTTCATGTTGGCGATCACCCAGAGCTGGTTCGGCACCAGCGCCATCAACTGCGCCCCGGAGTTGACGTAGGCCCCCAGGCGCACGCCGATCTGCCCCAGCTGGCCATCCCGCGGCGCGGTGACCCGGGTATTGGACAGGTCGATCCGCGCCAGCTGCACCGCCGCCTCGGCATTGGCCACCGCGGCCTCCAGCGAACCGCGATTGACGATCACCGTCTGCAGGTCCTGGCGGGCGATGTCCAGCTGCGCCTGGGCCTGGGCCACCGCGGCGAGGGTCTGGGCGTTGGCGGCGCGGGTCACGTCGAGGTCACGCTGGGACACCGAACCGTCGTCGATCAGTTCCTGGTTGCGCCTCAGGTCGGCGGCGCTCTTGCGTGCCTGGGCCTGGCTGTCGGCCAGCGCCGCCTGGCGCAGCTTGATGGTGGCTTCGGCGCTGTTGCGTTGCTGCACCACATTGGCCAGGGCCGCCTTCTGCGATGCCAGCTGGGCCAGGGACTGGTCCAGGCGCTGCTTGTAGATGCGGTCGTCGAGACGCACCAGCAGGTCGCCGGCCTTGACGAACTGGAAGTCCTGCACCGACACCTCGAACACATAGCCGCTGAGCTGCGGCCCGATGATCGTCACCTGGCCCCGCACCAGGGCGTTCTCGGTGCTTTCGATGGCGCTGCTGAACGGCGGCAACTGCCAGGCATAGAGCACGACCAGCACGCCAGTGATGGCGATCGCGGCGAACCCCAGGGACGAGATGATCCGCACCCGCAGCGAACGCGGCTCGGTGATCGGCATCGAGGGCGGCGCGCTGCCTTCCGGCGTCGAGGCAATGGCGTTGGTGGTGGTGATGGTCGGTTCGGTCATGAAGAAATGGCACCGCTGGGTTGGACGGGAGTCGAGGCTGGGGTTGAAGTCGCGGGCGCGACCGCCTTGGTCGTGCTCATCAGCCACAGGCTGCGAATGAAGATCCAGATCATGGTCAGCACGGCGATCACCGCGATCAGCATGAACACATCGTTGTAGGCCAGCACGTTGGCTTCGCGGGTGGCGGCGCTGGCCAGGCTGCGGATGCCTTGCAACTCACGCGCCTGCGGGTCGGCGATCATCCCGCCGACCGCCGCCCCGCCGCTCTGCACCCGACCCAGCACCCGCGGGTCCATCATCACCAGTTGCTCGACGATATGGCTGGAATGGTATTTCTCGCGGACGATCTGGAAGGTCCCCAGCAGCGCCGAGCCGATCAGCCCACCGAGGTTCTGGCAAATGCCGAACAGCACCGAGAAACTCACCAGGTTGCGCGGGTTGGTCAGCACGTTGCGCGTGCCCAGGACCATGGTCGGGCCGAGAAAGAAAGTCCCGCCGAAAGCCAGCAGGAACTGGCTGAAATACATGTTGGCCGGGCGCGTGAGGTTACTGGAGAAGCTGTCCATCACCGAACCCACGGCCATCAGCGCCAGGGAGATGACCAGCGGCATCAGCAGGTGCGAAGGATTGATGGTCAGGGCGCTGGTGGCCAGGCCCGCGATACTGCCCAGCAGCATCACCCCATACAGCAGGCGCATCTGCTGGCTGCTCATGTTCAGCGCCTGGAGAAAACCCACGGCGCCGGTGGACTGCTCGGACAGCACCATGCGGATCAGGATCACCGCCAGGGCCAGGCGGATCGCCGCCCCGCTGCCCAGCCAGCGGGTCATCAGCATCGGGTTGCTGCGGTTATGTTCGATGGCCAGGCCAGTGAGGATCAGCACGATGGAGCCGGCGCTGGCGTAGCCGATCCACGGCGCCTCCAGCCACCAGTCGATGCGCCCCAGGGACAGCACCGCGCACAGCAGCGCGACGCCGCTGGCGAGGATGGCGAAGGTCAGGAAGTCGAGTTTCTCGAAGGTACGGAAACGGTCGCCGGGCGGCAGCTTGAGCAGGAACACGCAGCCCAGGGAGGCCAGCGCCAGCCCCAGCTCGAACAGGTACAGGCCGCGCCATTCGGCGATCTGCAGCAGGTCTTCGGAAAACAGCCGGGCCAGGGGCAAGGCCAGTTGCGAGGCGCCCAGCCCCAGTACCAGGGCCTTCATCCGCCATTTCGCCGGGAACGCCTGGACCATGTAGTACAGGCCCAGGGAACTCAGGGCCGCGCCGACCATGCCGTGGGCCGCGCGCACGGCGATGGCCGAACTCAGGTCGTTGACGAACAGGTGGCCGAAGGTCACCAGCGCATAAAGCACCAGGAACACTTCGGTAAAGGCCCGCAGGCCGAACTGCTGGCGAAACTTCACCAGCAGCAGGTTCATCGACACGTTGGTCATCACGTAGGCCGCCGGCAGCCAGGCCATTTCCGCCGTGGTCGCGCCCAGCGCCCCTTGCAGATATTGCAGGTTGGCGACCACCAGGGCGTTGCCGAGGCCGCCGGTGATCGCCACCAGCAAACCGACCAGGGCATAGGCCAGGCGCTTGTGGCTGGGGTGCAGCGGCGTCGAGGGGGAACCGGGCAAGCTGGGCTTTTCGTGGGGTTGCCAGTTGCGCGGGGCGTAGCTATCCATTCATTGACCTTGCCATTCGCTGACCTTGTTCCATGTCCGCCCGAGTGGCGGACTATCCAGAGTTGTTCCGGGTTGCCCGGCAGTGTGCCGGAAAACCTCGGGATCCAGGCAGACTGCCGGGCTCGATTGACGAACTTTATTGAAAGCCAATCACACCGCAGAGGTTTTTTTCATCCCACTGCCGGCCGCCGGACGAAATGCACCTGGCGCTGACGCAAATCCGCCACAGGCCCTGCCTATCATTGCCGCTGCTCGCCCCCTAGAATCGGCCGTCACCTGTGCCTCCCGCGGAGCCCCGCAATGCCCCTGTCCTTTCAGAAGCTGCATGCCAATGGCGACGACTTCATGCTGGTCGATGCCCGTGGGCGCGACAACCCGATCACCGAGGAGCTGGCCAGATCCCTGGGCGACCGCCATCGCGGCGTGGGCTTCAATCAACTGGTGGTGCTCAGCGATTGCCCCGAGACGGCGGCGCAACTGACCTTCTGGAATGCCGATGGTTCCAGCCTGAGCACCTGCGGCAGCGCCACCCGGGGCGCGGCCGACCTGCTGATGCGCGAAAGCGGCGAAGACTCGGTGCGGGTGAAAACCGTTCGCGGCATCCAGCACTGCAGGCGCCTGGAGGATCAGTCGGTGTCGGTGGAGATGGGTGTGCCGCAATTTGCCTGGCAGGAGATTCCGCTGGCGACGGACCTCGACAGCCTGGCCCTGCCCCTGCCCGGCGAGCCGGCGGCGTGCAGCATGGGCAACCCGCACTGCAGCTTTTTCGTCGAGGACCTGCAAGCCATCGATGTGGCGACCCTGGGCCCGCAGATCGAGGCGCACCCGCTGTTCCCGCAGAAGACCAATGTGCATTTCGTCCAGGTCATCGACCGCCAGACCATTCGCCTGCGCATCTGGGAACGCAACGGCGCCATCCCTCTGGGTTCCGGCTCATGTTCCTGCGGCGCGGCGGTCAACGGCATACGCCGCGGCCTGCTGGACAGCCCGGTCAAGGTGCTGTGCGACGGCGGCCCGGTCACCGTCAGCTGGGACGGCCAGGGCAAGGTGCGGCTGGCCGGTGGGGTGGAGCGGGTGTTCAGCGGGACGTTCTGAGATGGGCGGCGTCTGGAAGGGCCCTATCG
>NZ_JBQENK010000011.1:170359-210970 GCF_052044735.1 Pseudomonas sp. 22526 | reverse complement strand
AGGCTTGCCCGCGATGAGGCCAGTCCAGGCAACCCCGGGCTCGATTGGTAAATTTTCTTTAAAGGTGAACTGGTTTCGAGGGGATGTTTCAGGAAAAAACCGGATGCCAGCCTATGGGCACTTTTTCCTCGAGGAGTGCCACCATGTCCCCCCACAAGAACTCGCGCTGGCTCAAGCGCCTGCTCGCCCTCAGCCTGCTGACGCCGGCCCTGGCATTCGCCCAGGAGCGCCCTTGGCCGGACGGCTCGCAGCTGGTGCTGTCGTTTTCCATGCAGTTCGAGACCGGTGGCCAGCCGGAGGGCGCCGAAAGCCCGTTTTCCGCAAGCCCGCTGCCCAAGGGCTACCCCGACCTGCCGGCCAACACCTGGTTCGACTACGGCCACAAGGAAGGCCTGTGGCGCCTGCTCGACCTCTGGGACCGCACCGGGATCAAGGTCACTTCCCATGTGGTCGGTGAAGCCGCGCTGAAACACCCGGAGCTGGTCAAAGCCATAGCCGCGCGTGGCCACGAGGTGGCGGCCCATGGCATGCGTTGGGCCGACTCTTACAACATGAGCTACGCCCAGGAAAAACAGTTCATCGGCGATGGCGTGGACGCGGTGCAGAAGCTCACCGGCCAGCGCTCGGTCGGCTACAACGCCAACTGGCTGCGGCGCAGCCCCAATACCCTGAAGGTGTTGCAGGAGCTGAACTTCACCTACCACATCGACGATGTCAGCCGTGACGAACCTTTCGTCACCCTGGTGCGCGGCAAGAAATTCGCCGTGGTGCCCTACACCCTGCGCAACAACGACATCGTGCTGATCGAGGGCCGGCACTTCTCCGCCGAGCAGTTCTATCAGCAGTTGGTGCTGGAGTTCGATCGTCTGTACGCCGAAGGCACGAGCCGGCGGCGGATGATGTCGGTGAGCTTGCACGACCGTATCGGCGGCACGCCGGCGATGGTCGAAGCGGTGGAGCGTTTTATCCGCTACGCCCAGTCCCACCCCAAGGTCAGCTTTATGCGCAAGGACCGGATCGCGCAGATCGTACTGACGGAGAACAACCCGTTGATCGATAACAGTGAGGCGGCGTACAACGATTGAGGCTTTGCTGGCGGGGCGATTCGAGATTGGCGGTGGCTGGGAGGGCGCTATCGNCCCGTAGGAGCGAGGCTTGCCCGCGATGAGGCCGGTCCAGACACCTTGATACAGCGCCCAGTCAATTCCCCAGCGTCAACCCATTGGCCGGCAGCGGCAGCGCGGTCTTGTAGCGCACCTGCTTGAGGGCGAAGCTGGAACGGATATTGGCCACGCCGGGCACCTTGGTCAGGAAGTCCATCATGAAGCGCTCCAGGGCCTGGATGGTCGGCACCAGCACGCGGATCAGGTAGTCCGGATCGCCGGCCATCAGGTAGCACTCCATGACTTCCGGGCGGTCGGCGATGGCCTCTTCGAAATGCTGCAGCGCCTCCTCCACCTGCTTCTCCAGGCTGACGTGAATGAACACATTGACGTGCAGCCCCAGCAGGTCGGCATCCAGCAGGGTCACCTGCTCGCGGATCAGCCCCAACTCCTCCATGGCGCGCACGCGGTTGAAGCAGGGGGTGGGCGAAAGGTTCACCGAACGGGCGAGGTCGGCGTTGGTGATGCGGGCATTCTCCTGGAGGCTGTTGAGAATGCCGATGTCGGTACGGTCCAGTTTGCGCATGAGACAAATCAACCTTCTTTTTATGTTTATGCAGATTTTTTATCTGCAAATCATCTTTAGCGCAACGAAACAGAGATAAATATTCTCCTTGGCCCGGCCTATGATTGTTGTAGGACAAGATTTCCCTTACCCAAGGAATGACTGTCAGCTAAGCGCGCCCACTACAAGAAATTCACAAGATCGAGCGTAGACAAGCCATGACCCAAGCGTACGAACCGCTGCGCCTGCACGTGCCCGAACCCTCAGGCCGTCCCGGTTGCAAAACCGACTTCTCCTACCTGCGTCTGACCGACGCCGGCACGGTGCGCAAACCCCCAATCGATGTAGAACCCGCCGACACCGCCGACCTGGCCCGTGGCCTGATTCGCGTGCTCGACGACCAGGGCAATGCCCTGGGCGACTGGGCCGAAGAGGTGCCCAGCGAGGTGCTGCGCCAGGGCATGCGCGCCATGCTCAAGACACGGATCTTCGACAACCGCATGGTGGTCGCCCAGCGCCAGAAGAAGATGTCGTTCTACATGCAGAGCCTCGGCGAGGAAGCCATCGGCAGCGCCCAGGCCCTGGCGTTGAACATCGACGACATGTGCTTCCCCACCTACCGCCAGCAAAGCATCCTGATGGCCCGTGAAGTGCCGCTGGTGGACATGATCTGCCAGCTGTTGTCCAACGAGCGCGATCCGCTCAAGGGGCGCCAGTTGCCGATCATGTACTCGGTGAAAGAAGCCGGCTTCTTCACCATCTCCGGCAACCTGGCCACCCAGTTCGTGCAAGGCGTGGGCTGGGGCATGGCCTCGGCGATCAAGGGCGATACCAAGATCGCCTCGGCCTGGATCGGCGACGGCGCCACTGCCGAGTCGGACTTCCACACCGCCCTGACCTTCGCCCACGTGTATCGCGCGCCGGTGATCCTCAACGTGGTCAACAACCAGTGGGCGATCTCCACCTTCCAGGCCATCGCCGGCGGTGAAGCCACCACCTTCGCCGGTCGCGGCGTCGGTTGCGGCATCGCCTCGCTGCGAGTGGACGGCAACGACTTCATCGCGGTCTACGCCGCGTCCCGCTGGGCCGCCGAACGCGCCCGGCGCAACCTCGGCCCGACCCTGATCGAATGGGTCACCTACCGCGCCGGCCCGCACTCCACTTCCGACGATCCGTCCAAGTACCGCCCGGCCGACGACTGGAGCCACTTCCCCCTCGGCGACCCGATCGCCCGCCTCAAGCAGCACCTGATCAAGACCGGCCAGTGGTCCGAAGAGGAACACGCCGCGGTCAGCGCTGAACTGGAAGCCGAAGTCATCGCCGCGCAGAAACAGGCCGAGCAGTACGGCACCCTCGCCGGCGGGCAGATCCCCAGCGCCGCGACCATGTTCGAGGACGTGTACAAGGAAATGCCCGAGCACCTCAAGCGCCAACGCCAGCAACTGGGAATCTGACATGAACGACCACAACAACAATATCCAGTTGGAAACCGCCATGACCACGACCACCATGACCATGATCCAGGCCCTGCGCTCGGCCATGGATGTGATGCTAGAGCGTGACGACAACGTGGTGGTGTTCGGCCAGGACGTCGGTTATTTCGGCGGCGTGTTCCGTTGCACCGAAGGCCTGCAGACCAAGTACGGCACCTCGCGGGTGTTCGACGCACCGATCTCGGAAAGCGGCATCGTCGGCGTCGCCGTCGGCATGGGCGCCTACGGCCTGCGCCCGGTGGCGGAAATCCAGTTCGCCGACTACGTCTACCCGGCCACCGACCAGATCATTTCCGAAGCGGCGCGCCTGCGTTATCGCTCCGCCGGCCAGTTCACCGCGCCGCTGACCATGCGCATGCCCTGCGGCGGCGGCATCTACGGCGGCCAGACCCACAGCCAGAGCATCGAGGCGGTGTTCACCCAGGTCTGCGGCCTGCGCACCGTGATGCCGTCCAACCCCTACGACGCCAAGGGCCTGCTGATCGCCTCCATCGAAAACGATGACCCGGTGATCTTCCTCGAGCCCAAGCGCCTGTACAACGGCCCGTTCGACGGCCACCACGACCGCCCGGTAACCCCCTGGTCGAAACACCCCTCGGCCCAGGTGCCGGACGGCTACTACAAGGTGCCGCTGGACGTCGCCGCCATCGCCCGCCCGGGCAAGGACGTCACCGTGCTGACCTACGGCACCACGGTGTATGTCTCGCAAGTGGCCGCCGAGGAAACCGGGATCGACGCCGAGGTCATCGACCTGCGCAGCCTGTGGCCGCTGGACCTGGAGACCATCGTCAAGTCGGTGAAAAAGACCGGCCGCTGCGTGGTGGTCCACGAAGCCACCCGTACCTGTGGGTTCGGCGCCGAGCTGGTGTCGCTGGTGCAAGAACACTGCTTCCACCACCTGGAAGCGCCTATCGAACGCGTGACCGGTTGGGACACCCCCTACCCGCACGCGCAGGAGTGGGCGTATTTCCCTGGCCCGTCCCGAGTGGGCGCGGCTTTGCAACGGGTCATGGAGGTCTGAATGGGCACGCACGTAATCAAGATGCCGGACATCGGCGAAGGCATCGCAGAAGTAGAACTGGCGCAGTGGCACGTCAAAGTCGGCGACCTGGTGGTCGAGGACCAGGTGCTGGCCGACGTCATGACCGACAAGGCCATGGTGGATATCCCCTCCCCGGTGCACGGCAAGGTCATCTCCCTGGGCGGCCAGCCCGGCGAAGTGATGGCGGTGGGCAGCATATTGATCAGCATCGAGGTCGAAGGCGCCGGCAACCTCAAGGCCTCCGATCAGCTGGTCAAGGAACCTGCCCCTATTAAAGAAGCAGCACAAGTGGTGGCAGCGCCCAAGGTCGAAGCCGCGCCAGTGCTGGAAAGCAAACCCGCCGCCGCGTGCCGCCCCGCGCCACAGGCACCGGTGGCCCGCGACGCCGACGAGCGCCCGCTGGCCTCCCCGGCCGTGCGCAAGCATGCGCTGGACCTGGGCATCCAGCTGCGCCTGGTGCAGGGCAGCGGCCCGGCCGGACGCATCCTCCACGAAGACCTGGACGCCTACCTGGCCCAGGGCACCCAGAACGCACGCAGCGGCTCGGCGCCGTCCGGTTATGCCCAGCGTCACGACGAAGAGCAGATCCCGGTAATCGGCATGCGCCGCAAGATCGCCCAGCGCATGCAGGAAGCCACCCAGCGCGCCGCCCACTTCAGTTATGTCGAGGAAATCGACGTCACTGCCGTGGAAGAACTGCGCGCGCACCTCAATGAAAAACACGGCGCCAGCCGCGGCAAGCTGACCCTGCTGCCGTTCCTGGTGCGGGCCCTGGTCGTGGCCCTGCGCGACTTCCCGCAGATCAACGCGCGTTACGACGACGAGGCCCAGGTCATCACCCGCCACGGCGCGGTGCATGTCGGGGTGGCCACGCAAAGCGACATCGGCCTGATGGTGCCGGTGGTCAAGCACGCCGAAGCCCGCAACCTGTGGGACAGCGCTGCGGAAATCGCGCGCCTGGCTACAGCCGCGCGCACGGGCAAGGCGGCCCGCGACGAACTGTCCGGCTCGACCATCACCCTGACCAGCCTCGGCGCCCTGGGCGGCATCGTCAGCACGCCGGTGCTGAACCTGCCGGAAGTGGCGATCGTCGGGGTGAACAAGATCGTCGAACGGCCGATGGTGATCAAAGGCCAGATCGTGGTCCGCAAGATGATGAACCTCTCCAGTTCCTTCGATCACCGGGTGGTCGACGGCATGGACGCGGCGCTCTTCATCCAGGCCATTCGCGGCCTGCTCGAACAACCCGCCAGCCTCTTTGTTGAATAGGCATTTCTGGAGCAAGGCATGCAACAGTCTCTGAACACTACATTGCTGATCATCGGCGGTGGCCCTGGCGGTTATGTGGCGGCGATCCGCGCTGGCCAGCTGGGCATCTCGACCATCCTGGTGGAAGGCCAGGCATTGGGCGGCACCTGCCTGAACATCGGCTGCATCCCGTCCAAGGCGCTGATCCATGTCGCCGAACAGTTCCAGCAGACCCGGCATCACAGCCAGGGCTCGGCCCTGGGCATCAGTGTCGCGGCGCCGACCCTGGACATCGGCAAGAGCGTGGAATGGAAGGACGGCATCGTCGACCGCCTGACCACTGGCGTCGCCGCCCTGCTGAAAAAGCACAAGGTCCAGGTGATCCGTGGCTGGGCCAAGGTCATCGACGGCAAGACCGTGGAAATCGAAGGCGCCGACACTCGCATCCAGTGCGAGCACCTGCTGCTGGCCAGCGGTTCGAAAAGCGTCAACCTGCCGATGCTGCCGATTGGCGGGCCGATCATCTCCTCCACCGAAGCCCTGGCGCCCAAGGCCCTGCCCAAGCGTTTGATCGTGGTCGGCGGCGGCTATATCGGCCTGGAGCTGGGCATCGCCTACCGCAAGCTCGGCGCCGAAGTCAGCGTGGTCGAGGCCCAGGAGCGCATCCTGCCGGCCTATGACGCCGAGCTGACCCAACCGGTGCTCGAATCGGTGAAGCAACTGGGGATCAAGCTCTACCTCAAGCACAGCGTCGAAGGCTTCGATGCCGGGAGCAACAGCCTGCAGGTGCGCGACCCGAACGGCGAAAGCCTGAAGCTGGAAACCGACCAGGTGCTGGTGGCGGTCGGCCGCAAGCCGAACACCCAGGGCTGGAACCTCGAAGCGCTGAACCTGGAGATGAACGGCTCGGCCATCCGCATCGATAACCGCTGCCAGACCAGCATGCGCAATGTCTGGGCCATCGGCGACCTCGCCGGCGAACCCATGCTCGCGCACCGGGCCATGGCCCAGGGCGAGATGGTCGCCGAGCTGATCGCCGGCCAGCACCGGGAGTTCAACCCCACGGCCATTGCCGCGGTGTGCTTCACCGACCCGGAACTGGTGGTGGTCGGCAAGACCCCGGACGAGGCCAAGGCCGCCGGCCTGGATTGCATCGTCTCGAGCTTCCCGTTCGCCGCCAACGGCCGCGCCATGACCCTGGAATCGAAAAGCGGTTTCGTGCGGGTGGTGGCGCGCCGTGACAATCATTTGATTGTCGGCTGGCAGGCGGTGGGCGTCGGCGTGTCCGAGCTGTCCACGGCCTTCGGCCAGTCCCTGGAAATGGGCGCGCGCCTGGAAGATATCGCCGGCACCATCCACGCCCATCCGACCCTGGGCGAAGCGGTGCAGGAAGCGGCATTGCGCGCCCTGGGCCACGCGCTGCATCTGTAAACACCGGATCTGTAGGAGCGAGGCTTGCCCGCGATAGGGCCAATGAGCACGGCGGGGAAATCGAGCCGTCTGTGCCGACGCCATCGCGAGCAAGCTTCGCTCCTACAGAAACCGCTCGCCGCGGGGCGACAGGAGGGTTCATGAGCAGGCTAAGTTTTTTTGCTCACCCTCCCATCGCCCGGGATGCGGTGCCCCCCCGGAATGCAGTATTGTTGTGCCCATCCAAAAAACGTCAGAAGCCTTGAGCCGTTGCGACGGTTGTTAAGCGATAGAGGGTGTCATGGGTAACGAAAGCATCAATTGGGACAAGCTGGGTTTTGACTACATCAAGACAGACAAGCGCTATCTGTCGCACTGGCGTAACGGCGAGTGGGACAAAGGCACCCTGACCGAAGACAACGTGCTGCACATCAGCGAAGGCTCCACCGCCCTTCACTATGGCCAGCAGTGCTTCGAAGGCCTGAAGGCCTACCGCTGCAAGGACGGTTCGATCAACCTGTTCCGCCCGGACCAGAACGCCGCCCGCATGCAGCGCAGCTGCGCGCGCCTGCTGATGCCGCAGGTGTCCACCGAGCAATTTGTTGCCGCCTGTCAGGAAGTGGTTCGCGCCAACGAGCGCTTCATCCCGCCTTACGGCACCGGCGGCGCGCTGTACCTGCGCCCGTTCGTGATCGGCGTGGGTGACAACATCGGCGTGCGCACCGCCCCCGAGTTCATCTTCTCGATCTTCGCCATTCCGGTCGGCGCCTACTTCAAGGGCGGCCTGACCCCGCACAACTTCCTGATCTCCACCTACGACCGCGCGGCGCCACAAGGCACCGGCGCGGCCAAGGTCGGTGGCAACTACGCCGCCAGCCTGATGCCAGGTTCGGAAGCCAAGAAGAAGCACTTCGCCGACTGCATCTACCTGGACCCGCTGACCCACTCGAAGATCGAGGAAGTCGGTTCGGCCAACTTCTTCGGCATCACCCATGACGACAAATTCGTCACGCCGAAGTCGCCGTCGGTACTGCCAGGCATCACCCGCCTGTCGCTGATCGAACTGGCCAAGACCCGCCTGGGCCTGGAAGTGATCGAAGGCGACGTGCTGATCGACAAGCTGTCGGACTTCAAGGAAGCCGGCGCCTGCGGCACCGCCGCGGTGATCACGCCGATCGGCGGCATCGACTACCAGGACAAGCTGCACGTGTTCTACAGCGAAAAAGAAGTCGGCCCGATCACCCAGAAGCTCTACAAAGAGCTGACCGGCGTACAGACCGGCGACATCGAAGCGCCAGCGGGCTGGATCGTCAAGGTCTGACCTGACACCCGGCCACAAGAAAGCCCGCCCTTCACCGAAGTGAAGAGCGGGCTTTTTCATGGTCGCGCCATACAGCCGGAACCGACCGCCCCTAGCCGAGCGCGGCAGCTTCCGGAGGCAGGAGAATATCCCAGGCCTTTTCCTTGCCGTGATATTTGTCGATCAGGGCAAACAGGATGGCTGCGGTCTTGATATCGACCACCCCACTGACATGCTCCTGGTTGAAGCGCATCTGGAACGCCTTCACCACGGGCTCCAGGCCTTGGTCCAGATAACCGTAGCCATAGGTTTGCAGGGCCTTGGTCACCTGCATCATGCTCGGTGGCGTGACGCTGAAACGGGCCTGGTAGTCGCCGATGGTGGGCTCGTCCGGCCAGGCACCGACGCCGGCTTCGGCAAGTTTTTTCCAGGGAAAGAACGGCCCCGGATCGATCTTGCGCCCCGGCGCGATATCCGAGTGGCCGACAATGTCCGTCGGCTGGATGTCGTACTTTTCGATCAGGTCTCGCGCCAGGCTGATCAGCAATTCAGTCTGACGCTCGCCGTAGGGCGCGCCCAGGGGCTGCCCGCTCTCCTGGTCCCAACCGGCGTTGACGATCTCGATACCCAGCGAGGTGTCATTCAGGTTGCTGCGGTTTTTCCATTGGCTCACCCCCGCATGCCAGGCCCGGTCGTGATCGTCGACCAACTGGTCGGCCACCAGCAGGCCCTTGTGGGTCTTCGGTTCCTCCGGGATCAGGTAGTTGGCGCTCACCAGCTCCGAGCGGGTCAGGACCTCCAGGGACTTCTGCTGATCGAGCGCCGTGTAGTGCAGCACCAGGAAACGAATCCGGTTGTTCTTGGCCACTGCTTGCTCGCTTGTCGAGATCGCGTAGCCGTTTTTTGCCATAAGCGTTTCATCGACCTGGTCTTTCTGCAGGCCGGTACAACCCGTAACCGCCAGTAAAAGCCCCAAAACCGCCGTGTACTTCTGCATAAACCGCCCTTGAACTCTGCTTTCCATTGCCCCGCGCCACTCAGGCTTGCGGGGGGCTGGAATGCTAGAGAGCGGGATGCAGCGCCGTCTTTAGGAAAAGTCCTAAAAGAACACTCAGGACATTGCAGGAGCAGCCGGTCGCTGCTCGATTGCTCGCGATGCAGACGCCGCGGTGGGTCAGGTGCGGCGCCATCGCGGGCAAGACGGATCGCCGCCCGCTTGCTCCTACAGACGCTGGTTACTGGTGCTGGACCTGGAACATCGAGTTGACCTGGACCCGCGCCAGCATGTGCTCGGCGCCACCGCCGCGACGCATGCCGCGCACCGGGCAGGCGTCGAGGTAGTCGAGGCCGACCGCCAGCTTCAGGTGCCGCTCTGGCCTGGCCAGGCGGTTGGTCACGTCGAAGCTGTACCAGCCGTCGTCGATCCAGGCCTCCGCCCAGGCATGGCTGGCCAGGTGGCTTTCGTCTTCGGTGCACAGGTAGCCGGAGACATAACGCGCGGGAATCCCCAGGCCGCGGGCGCAGGCCAGGAAGGCATGGGTGTGGTCCTGGCAGACCCCGACCCCGCCGGCGAAAGCCTCGGCCGCGGTGGTGTCCACCGTGGTCGCGCCCGGGCTGTAGACCATGTGTGCGGCCAGGGCATGCATCAGCTCGATCAGCGCCGCGCGGTCGCGCCGGGTGCCGCAGTGCTGCGCGGCGAAGGCGCTGAGGGCCGCGTCGGCCTTGGTCAGCGAGCTGCTGCGCAGGAACGGCAGCGGCGACTGGCTGTCGTGTTCCACCTCCCGGGCCTGGTCGATTTCCACCTGGCCATAGGCAGTCAGGACCAGGGCGCCATGGGGCTCGTCCATGGTCAGCACATGCAGGATATTGCCGTAGGGGTCGAGCTGGCTGCGCACCAGGCGCGGCAGTTCCAGGTGCCATTCGAGGATGTGCTGGCGCTCGCTGTTCTGCGGCGTCAGGCGCAGGAACTGGATGCTGGTGCAGACTTCATCGGCGTAGCTGTAGGTGGTGTCGTGGCGTATGGAAAGTTTCATACAACCTCCAGATAGGATTCGTGGACGGTCTGCCCCAGGTGACGGATCTGCGCGATGAAATCGCTCAGCCACAGGTGCAGCCCCGACGCGAGGATTTCGTCGATCCCGGTGTAGCGCAGGCGCGCGTTCAGCTCGGCGGCCAGGCGCTGGGCCGGACGGCCGTTGTTGCCCGGCAGGCTGGCGAGGATCTGGTCCAGCTCCTCGACGCAGGCATGCAGCGAGCGCGGTACGTCGGCGCGCAACAGCAGCATCTCGGACACCTGCTCGGCCCCCGGCGCATTGCGGTAGATCTCGTTGAACGCCTCGAACGAAGACAGGGCACGGAGCAAGGCGCTCCACTGGTAGTAGCCACGGGCCGAGTTGTCGCTGACCTCCTCCGACTCCTCGCCGAACATTTCGTAGCGCGCATCCAGCAGGCGCAGGGTGTTGTCGGCCCGCTCGATAAAGGTGCCCAGGCGAATGAAGCAATAGGCATCGTTGCGCATGATGGTGCCCGATGTCGCGCCACGGAACAGGTGCGAGCGCTCCTTGACCCATTCGCAGAAATGGCTGATGCCGTAGCGCCCCAGGCCGCTCTTGGCGATGTTGCGCATCTCCAGCCAGGTGGCGTTGATGTTCTCCCACATGTCGGCGGTGATCCGCCCGCGCACCGCGTGGGCGTTGGTCCGCGCCGCCCGCAGGCAGCAATAGATGCTGCCGGGATTGGTTTCATCGAGGGCGAAGAAGTGCAGCATGCGTTCGCTGTTCAGCTCGCCGTAACGCTGGTTGTAGTCGTCCAGGGTGCCGGCGGCCAGCAGCGACATCGCCAGCTCGGCACGGCCGTCACTGCGCCCCGCCTGGGGCATCAGCGACAGCGAGTAACTGACTTCGAGCATGCGCGCCAGGTTCTCGGCGCGCTCCAGGTAACGGGACATCCAGTAGAGGTCTGCAGCGGTTCTTGAAAGCATCGGTCAATCCTCCACGACCCAGGTGTCTTTGGTGCCGCCGCCCTGCGACGAGTTCACCACCAGCGAGCCTTCGCGCAAGGCCACGCGGGTCAGGCCGCCCGGCACCAGGCGGGTTTCGCTGCCCGACAGGACGAACGGGCGCAGGTCGATATGCCGCGGCGCGATGCCGTTCTCGACAAAGGTCGGGCAGGTCGACAGGCACAGGGTGGGTTGGGCGATATAGGCTTCCGGGCGGGCCTTGAGCCGGGCGCGGAAGTCTTCGATCTCCGCCGCCGTGGCCGCCGGCCCCACCAGCATGCCGTAGCCGCCGGAGCCCTGGGTTTCCTTGACCACCAGGTCCGGCAGGTTGGCCAGTACGTGGGACAGCTCCTCCGGTTTGCGACATTGCCAGGTCGGCACGTTCTTCAGGATCGGTTCCTCGCTCAGGTAGAAGCGGATCATCTCGTCGACATAGGGGTAGATCGATTTGTCGTCCGCCACCCCGGTGCCCACCGCATTGGCCAGCACCACATTGCCGGAACGGTAGGCGGCGATCAGCCCGGGCACGCCGAGCATGGAATCGGGGTTGAACGACAAGGGATCGAGGAAGGCGTCGTCGAGGCGACGATAGATCACATCCACCGCCTGGGCACCGGAAGTGGTGCGCATGAATACGCGGTCGTCGCGCACGAACAGGTCGGCGCCCTCCACCAGTTCCACGCCCATCTCCCGGGCCAGGAACGCATGCTCGAAATAGGCGCTGTTGAAACGCCCCGGGGTCAGCACCACCACCGTCGGGTTGTCCAGCGGGCTGGAGCTTTTCAGGGTATCGAGCAGCAGGTTCGGGTAGTGGTCGATGGGCGCCACCCGTTGCGCGGCGAAGAGTTCGGGGAACAGGCGCATCATCATCTTGCGGTCTTCGAGCATGTAGCTCACGCCGCTGGGGGTGCGCAGGTTGTCTTCCAGCACGTAGTAGCTGCCGTCGCCGTCACGCACCAGGTCGACGCCGGAGATGTGCGAATAGATATTGCGATGCAGGTCCAGGCCGCGCATCGCCACCTGGTAACCCTCGTTGGCCAGCACCTGCTCGGCCGGGATGATGCCCTCCTTGAGAATGCGTTGCCCGTGGTAGATATCGGCCAGGAACAGGTTCAGTGCCTGGACCCGCTGGATGCAGCCGCGCTCGACGTTCCGCCATTCGCTGGCCTTGATGCTGCGCGGGATGATGTCGAAGGGAATCAGCCGTTCAGTGCCTTGCTCGTCACCGTACAACGTGAAGGTGATGCCAGCGCGGTGGAACAGCAGGTCGGCTTCGCGCCGACGCTGGTCCAGCAGCTCCACTGGGGTGTCCGCCAGCCAGCGGGCGAACTCCTGGTAATGTGGGCGGCAGCCACCACTGGCATCATACATTTCGTTAAAAAAAGCACGGGACATACCCCAACTCCTCGCCGTGGTTTAAACGGCTTTTTATTTAAACTCTCTGTTTCAATAAATCGGGCCTTACGCTGAGCGATAGAAACTGTTCTGTTGTGCACCTCATTGTGCGGCTTGAATATTCCACTCGATGCCGGCGGAAATACCCCACTTATTGACGCCAGTCGTTTGGCAAAACTTCCCGTATGGATTTTCGGCAATGGATCGCCCGCGATGACGTCCATTGGTTGTGGAACTCGTCACCTCCTTTTTGGTTTTAATCTGAACTTTCAAACTGAAAGTTTTCCGAAACTTCAACAGCACACTTCGTTGGAGTTCAAAGGCTGTCTATCTGCTTTAGCAATCGCTGTGCCCAAATCCCGTCTCCCCGCGAATAAAGTCCCCAAGGGTGGAAAAATGACACTTCGGCGACACTTTTCATTCAGCCAGGGGACTCCAATCCCTGCTGACGCTGAAACGTTTTATCCAAAATGCCGCCTGAACGGCCTTGCACAACACTGGCGCGAACGAAAAAAGTGCAGAAACTGTCGAGGAAGTTTTTTTTGCCCTGACAAGGGGATTTTTGGCAAAGCAGCTGTTATCGCTTTGCACAAAGCAAGATTTGACGCGGCCTGCCGAGAGAAAGAACAGCGCACCATTAGCGGTCCGGAAAACGCACCAACGGCGAACGAAACACCCAATAGCGCCAACTATTGGCGCAATTTCAGCTTTTCGCCAGCGCTAGTTTGTAAAAGTGTCGGACAGGATTGAACCGGACATTTCCGACTGTGCACGGTTCGCGCCCGAAGGAATAACGTTCGCCGAAGTTATCCGCCGAACTCTTCATTCCACTTTTTATTGATTCAGTGCAATCAGCCAGGGTTTATCCCCGCCCTCCCCCCACCACCAAACCTGTAGGAGCGCAGCTTGCTCGCGATGCAGGCACCGCAGTGAATCAGGCACGCCGCCATCGCGAGCAAGCTCGTTCCTACAGGGACTCGCGGATAACCGCTATCGCGCACACCGCCTCGGCCGGGGTTTGGTGCAATCAGCCAGGATTTATCCCCGCCCGCCCCACACCACCGAACCTGTAGGAGCGCAGCTTGCTCGCGATGCAGGCGCCACGGTGAATCAGGCACACCGCCATCGCGAGCAAGCTCGCTCCTACAGGGGTTCGCGGATAAACAGCTATCGCGCGCACCGCGCTACAAGGTTTTCAGGTGTTCGAGGATGATCCGCACCGCCTCGGCCGACGACAGCAGGGAGCTGTCTAGCGTCAAGCGCTCATGGCTCCAGGCCTGGTAATCATGATCGAGCACCGACTGCCAGCTGGGTGGACGCAGGCCGGGCACATCCGCCTCGCGGCTTTCCACCCGGCGCCGGTGCTCGGCGACGTCCGTGCAGACCACCTCGACATTCAGCAAAAGGCTCTGCTCGGCCTCGGCGATGCCCTGCCAGGCCTGGCGGCTCTCGGAGACCGGATTGACGCAATCGGCCACCACCCGGTTGCCCAGGGCCAGGTTGCTGCGGGCCAGGGCAATGGCGACCTCGTACCCGGCCTTGCCGACCTCCGCCAACCCTCCGTTGCGCAACGTCTGCTCGATAGTGTCGATGCGCAGATAGGTGGCCCGCAGATGGCTGGCCAGGGCCCGGGCGATGGTGGTCTTGCCACTGCCGGGCAGGCCACTGAAGACGATAAGCATGCTGAAGACTCCAAGCCTGGACTGCATTCGAAGGCTGACGACAACACCAGCCATGGGATTGTGGACCGACCTATGAAGCCTGGGTAACGGCCGGGCGACCCGGTTTGCCAGCGCTCCCGACACGCCGGGTTGGGCTGTCCGGTTCTTCGATCTGGACGGCGAAGCGACTGGCAAGCTCCTTGCGCCCCAGGGCGGTCAACCCCAGCGCCCTGCTGTCCAGGTCCTGGGTCAGCCATTTGCGCCGGATCGCCTCCTGTAACAACGCGGCCCCCAACGCACCACCCAGATGCGGGCGGCGCATGCTCCAGTCCAGGCAAGGGCAGGCAAAGCGTCGGCGCAAGCTCGCCAGGGCCCGCACATCGATGCCCAATCCGGCAAAAAACCCTTCGCCGGCCGGGCTCAGGCTGTACTCCTGGGCGTCCTCCTGCGGTTGCTGCAACCAGCCGGCGTCGAGCATGTGGTCATGCAGCTGCACCGCCAGGGTGCCGGCCATATGGTCGTAGCAGGTGCGGGCGAACTGCAGACGGTCCGGGGTGCGCGGGCTGAACACAGGGGCAGCGCTTTGCCCGATCACCATCAGGGCTTCCAGGGCCTGGGCCACGCGTTTGTCAGCCAGGCTGTAGTAGCGATGGCGGCCCTGCACATGCAGGCGCACCAGGGCCAGCTCCTTGAGTTTGCCCAGGTGCGCGCTGGCTGTGGAGGCGCTGACATCGGCAATCGCCGCCAGCTCAGTGCTGGTGCGCGCGTGGCCGTCCATCAGCGCACAGAGCATTTTCGTCCGCGCCGGCTCGGCAATGGCCGCGGCGACCTGGGATACAGCGTTGTCGTGCTGCTGTGCATTCATATTTCGCTCCCGAACGAATCGTGCCCCTCGCAGGTTGCCGATAGTAGCAACACTTCTCCCCCGCGAATAAGGCCTCCCATCATGGACCCGATCACCGCCGTCACCCACGCCGATCCCTACCCCTACTACGCCAGCCTGCGGACCCGGGGCGGGCTGGCCTTCGACCCCGGACTGGGGATGTGGCTGGCCAGCAGCGCCGCAGCGGTGGCCGCGGTGCTGGCCCATCCCGAGTGCCGGGTACGTCCCGCCCACGAGCCAGTGCCCCGGGCCATAGTCGACGGCGCCGCCGGCAAAGTGTTCGGCCAGCTGATGCGGATGAACGACGGCGAGCGCCAGCGTTGCCCGCGGGCCGCAGTCGAGCCGGGCCTGCAACTGGTACATGCCGAGGAAATCCAGCAGCGGGTCGCCGCCCTGCTGCTGAGCCTGCCAAGGGATACCCCTGCCAGGCTGCATGACGGCCAGTTCCGCCTGCCGGTGGCGGTGGTCGCCGGGCTGCTGGGCTTTGCCGCGCACCAGCTGCCGGCGATTGCCGATCTGACCCAGGACTTCGTCGCCTGCCTGTCGCCGGCCAGCAATCAGACACAACGGGATGCCGCCCACCGGGCAGCCGAACACTTGACCCGACACTTCGAGATCCTGCTCGATCAGGCGCCCGCCAGCCCGCTCTTGCAGCGGATCGTCAAAGGCTTCGGCAGGCAGGATCACGACAGCCTGGTCGCCAACCTGATCGGCCTGTTGTCCCAGACCTTCGAGGCCTGCGCCGGGCTGATCGGCAACAGCCTCTGCGCCCTGCTGGGCGATCGCCGCTTGCTCGCGGAATTGCGGGCGGCACCCACCCGGGTCGCCGACCTGCTGGCCGAGGTGCAGCGCCACGACCCGGCAGTCCAGAACACTCGCCGCTTCGTCGCCGCACCTTGCAGCATCGCCGGAGTGACGCTCAAGCCGGGCGACGTGGTGCTAGTACTGCTGGCCTCGGCCAACCGCGACCCGCAATTGAACCCGGAGCCGGATCGCCTGCTGCTCGAACGCGAGGCGCGGCGCAGTTTCAGCTTTGGCAGCGGCCGCCACCAATGCCCCGGCCAGGCCCTGGCCCTGACCATCGCCAGCACGGTGGTCGGTGCGCTGCTGCGGCAATCGACCCTCGACCAACCCATCGGCTGGACCTACAAAGACTCGCTCAACGGGCGCATCCCCTTGTTCACCACCCTGCCGGAGTCGCACTGATGATCGCCGTGATATTCGAAGCCCTGCCGCACCCGGAACATCGCCAGCGTTACCTGGATATCGCCGCCGCGTTGAAACCGCTGCTGCTGGAGATCGACGGCTTCATTTCCATCGAGCGTTTCCAGAGCCTGAGCGAGCCGGACAAGCTGCTGTCCCTGTCGTTCTGGCGCGACGAACAAGCGGTCGAGGCCTGGCGCACCCTCGAACGCCATCGCACCGCCCAAGCCCTGGGACGGACCCAGGTGTTCGCCGACTACCGGCTGCGGGTCGCCGAAGTGGCGCGCGACTACGGGCTGACCCGGCGCGACCAGGCGCCGGCGGACAGCCGTCAGACCCATGCCGGGTAAAACTGCTGGGCGCCTATTCGACCAATGAATGGTGGTCAGAGGGTCATGGGGCTTCTGCTAGGGTCATGCCTGGACTTGCGAGGACAGGATCATGAGCCAGATCACCCAACATGCCCTGAAGCTCAACGGCATCGAGTTGCACCTGCATGCCGCCGGCCCGCTGGATGGACCGCCGGTGTGGCTGCTGCACGGTTTTCCCGAGTGCTGGTATTCGTGGCGTCGGCAGGTGGCGCCGCTGGTGGCCGCCGGCTACCGGGTGCTGATTCCGCAGATGCGCGGCTACGGCGACAGCAGCGCCCCAGAAGATGTAGTCGCCTATGACGTGCTGACCCTGTGCGCGGATATTCAGCAGGCAATGGATGCCCTGGGCCAGGAGCAGGCCTGCATCGTCGGTCATGACTGGGGCGCCGTGGTCGCCTGGCACCTGGCGTTGCTGGAGCCGCAGCGGGTCAAGGCCCTGGTGGCCCTCTCGGTGCCTTTCGCCGGCCGCCCGAAACGCCCGGCCGTGGAGATCATGGCCGAGCTGTTCGCCGAGCGTTTCAATTACATCCTGTACTTCCAGAAACCCGGCGTCGCCGAGCGGGAACTGGACGCCGACATCGACCGCAGCCTGCTGCATTTCATGCACGACTGCGAACACCTGCTGGATGAGAAGAGCCCGTCGGCCCTGCTGTTCGAGGGCATGCCAGCGCACCAGGCACCACCCGCCTGGTGCACGCCGGAGGACTTCGCGGTGTACCGGCGCACCTTTGCGGGGCGAGGTTTTCGCGGCGCCCTGAACTGGTACCGCAACTTCGAGCGCAACTGGCAGCGGACCGCGCACCTGAGCGAACGCCAGGTGAGCCAACCCACCCTGTTCATGATCGGCGACCGCGACCCGGTGGGCCAACTGGAAGCTCGCACCCTGGAGCGCATGCCCGGCAAGGTGCCACGCCTGGAACAGTATCGGCTGGCGGATTGCGGGCACTGGATCCAGAGCGAACGGGCCGAAGAGGTCAATTTGCGGTTGCTGGATTTTCTCGGGAGAAACTACCCCTGCCCGCCTGCGGTGCAGACAGGGGCCTAGCGCTACAGGCTGCGATATTCGAGCGTGAGGTGCGACAGTTCGTGGACCGGCGCCAGGCGCTGGCGAATGGTCTCGGCGCTGACGCCGGCAGCCGCTACCACGCTGACAATCGCCGCCCGCGCCTGCGGGCCGACCTGCCACACATGCAGGTCGGTGATGCGCGCATCGCCGACGGCTTCCACCGACTGACGAATCTCGTCGGCCAGGTGCTCGTCTGTGGTGTCGAGCAGCACCGCCGCGCTGGACTTCATCAAGCCATAGGCCCAGCGACCGATGACCAGCGCACCGACCAGGCCCATCACCGGGTCGAGCCAGACCCAACCCAGATAACGCCCCGCCAGCAAGGCAGCGATGGCCAGGACCGAGGTCAGGGCATCGGCCAGCACATGGACATAGGCCGAGCGCAGGTTGTTGTCGTGGTGATGGCCATGCCCCTGTGAATGTTCGTGCGGATGCTCATGAGCATGCTGATGGCCGTGATCGTGGCCGTGATGGGCATGGCCGCCGGAGAGCAGCAACGCACTGACAATATTCACCAGCAGCCCGACCACGGCGATCACCGTCGCCTCGGTGAAGGCCACCTGGGTCGGCTGCAACAACCGCAGCAGCGACTCGCCGGCGATGCCGATGGCCACCAGGCCGAGGATCAGCGCCGAGGCGAATCCCGCCAGATCGCCGACCTTGCCGGTGCCGAAACTGAAGCGCGCATTGTCGGCATTACGCCGGGCGAAACCGTAGGCCGCCGCCGCGATCCCCAGGGCCCCGGCATGGGTCGCCATATGGAAACCGTCGGCCAGCAAGGCCATGGAACCGGTGAGATAACCGGCGGCGATTTCGCCGATCATCATGACGAAGGTCAGCGCCACCACCCACAGCGTGCGCCGGGCGTTTTCATCGTGGGCGGCACCGAGGAAGTGGTGGTCGTGGGTCAAGCCGGCGGCTGGCAAGGTGGGGCTCATGGGGCGGTCTCCGGTCAGGAATATCGGCGAATGGCTTCGAGCAGTTCGCTCACGCCCTTGGCCCGTTCTTCATCGCTGAGTTCGGGGTGAGCCACGTGCTCCAGGGCATGGGCCTCGATGATTTCCCCCATCAGCCCGTTGATCGCGCCGCGGGTGGCCGCCACCAGGTGCAGGGTCTTGGCGCACTCCGCGCCAGACTCCAGGGCCCGCTCCACGGCCTGCACCTGGCCAAGAATGCGCCGGACCCGTTTGAGCAGATCGTCCTTCTGTGCGTGCGTGTGCGACATACCTATACCCCCTATACCTATATGGCGCGCATCCTGAACCATGCCACGAACCAATACAAGAGGTTGACGATGCCAGTCATCCGCCAACGTATTTCGATCCCCCACGCCCCACCCCGCCAGGCGAAGGCACGGAAGCACGATGCGCTATTCGAAGGGATTTATAGAAGAACAGTCGCCAGGTCAGGCTGCGCCCCGACCTGGCCGCAACCATTCCATAGCCCCCCAAGCCATCCACCACATTTTTCAGAATCTCCCTACAGGCTGCTCATCAACATTCACGGTAACGTCCCGAAGCCAACTGCAAATGTCATTCGCCCCCACTGCCGGGGACTTTTTATGGACGACAGGGAAGCAAACACGGATGAGCGGTTACGTGCCGAACGCCCCAAAGGGGTATCGCAACAAGGGTATAGAGCCTGTTGATCTTGGTGCCCAGCGATGGGCGCAATACCAAGACCTTCCACCGAAGCCGGAAGACAAGCCCAAGGCAGCCGGCTGCACCTTTACCAAGCCCTGTAAGCTCCCTGATGGGGTTATCAACTACGCAAGCTCGACCCTCCCCATCGCTGCCATCAAAGAGTACGGCGAGTTCGCCTTGCTGGGCGGCCGTGAAACGGATGCTTCGGGGAACATTCCGCTCCAGATAATCAGTGGTGGGACTTTGCCCGCAGCAATGGGAACACTGGTTCTAGCAGGTGGCCTGGCAGCTTCTGGAGCTTCCTGCGCAAGCCTCTGTACTGCTGGAGCTGTAGCAGGTGCCGGGGCTGCTGCCACGGGCACTGCCAGTGGTGCTGGCGCAATCGCTACCGGAGTTGCCGCTAGTGTCTTAGCAGGCATGGTTGCACTGCTCTGGCCTTCTAGTCTTGGAGACAGTTCCCTGTACACACCCGAGCAGCTCAAGACTCTCAAGGAAGGTCGTACACGTGTGCGATTGCACGTAGAACAGCAAGCCGATGGAACGCTTAAAGGATATGGGTACAACACAGAGAAGCGCCGCGATTGGGAAATGATTCCCATAGTCCAGTTTGCTGCTCGGGGCCAACAACAGGTGGCTGACTTCGGGGACGGGGTAACTCTCATCTGGACACCGGCCGTTGATCCTTCCAGCGCGTCAGGAACGCCCCCGTTAGAAGCGGCACCACAAGCTCCTCATATCTGGATTTATCCGCCCACCGAGCAAGCGAATAACATCATCGTCAATCCGATCTACCCTCCAGAATACAAGGACTTCATCCTGGTATTTCCGGCAGATTCCGGTATCAGGCCTCTCTATATTGTTTTGGCACTGGAGTTCAATGCAGCCAGTTACCACGGCAAGGCGGACACAGCAGTCAAAAGCAAAGGTCCCACCCATGGACAGGAAGCCCTGGAGAACTCCGTTCAGGTGAAACCTACATCACCCCGCAGGATTGGCGTCGACCCAGAGACAAATGAGTTTGTCGTCTTTGACCGTACGCAAGGAGATGTCTACCACGGCCACGTCAGGCAATGGGATAAACTTCACCAAGAGATGAAAAATGCCTTGATCAAAGCCAAGAAAGTAGACATCAGGGGCAATATTCTGGGAGCGCAAAAGTGAACCTTTTCTATCAAGATCCCTCAACCAGTCACGATGACGCGACGAAGCTGCTTGCCAGTAGCGTGGATACAGACGTTATTGCGGGATTGATTTCTATCGGTCTGAATGAAGGTGACAGAGTCTGGGCCCAGAATACTTGCCTTAAGTACCTTGCAAGTGAAACTGAATCGGTTGCAGCATCCGCCGTCACCGCTCTGGGCCATATAGCTCGCAGACATAGCAAACTGGATAGGGAAATGGTCCTTCCGGCACTCGAAAGCGTGAAGCAGAAATTCCCTTCATTGGAAGGCGTTGTTGCAGATACGCTTGACGATATTGATGCATTTACCTGACCTGCCAAGAGCTCAGATGCAGTGCACTGCAGCGGGAGGCTTGCCCCTCCCCGCAACGATTCAACTCAACTCTCGTCCTCAATCATCCCGCGTTAACACTTCCAGCAGCTCAATCTCGAACACCAGGTTGGAATTCGGCGGGATCTTGCCCATCGACCGCTCGCCGTAACCCAGGTGCGCCGGCACCAGCAGCTTGCGCTTGCCGCCGACCTGCATGCCCATCAGGCCCTGGTCCCAGCCCTTGATTACCCGCCCGGTGCCGATCACGCACTGGAACGGCTTGCCGCGCTCCCAGGACGAATCGAAGGGCGTGCCATCTTCCAGGAAACCGCGGTACTGGGTGGTGATCAAGGCGCCCTTGACCGCCGCCTTGCCCTCGCCCACTTCGATATCGATCACCTGCAACTGGTCGCTCATCCACTCACTCTCTGCTTGGCGGCAGCCGACAGTGGCGGCCGAGGGTGCGAAAAATAGCAAATTTTCGGCCTCTCGACTTGTCAGGCATGCCCCTGGATGGGGCTGAGGCAGAGCACATTATCGATGCCTCCTGACCCAGCCACAGTTTTTCAGATTGTCCCTACAGACCCTCCATAGCCGAATCCAATAGCGTCCCCAAGCCAACTGTAAATGCTATTCGCCCCCTCTGACGGGGGCTTTCTTTATGGACAATGTGGACGCGAACAGGGATGAGTGGCTACGTATCAAATACCCCGAAGGGCTATCGCAATAGAGGCGTGGAGCCTGTCGATCTTGGCGCCCAACGCTGGGCGGAATACAAGGACCTGCCGCCAAAGGCAGAAGACAAACCCGCCACCATGGGTTGTGTATTTGCCAAAAGCTGCAACCTGCCTGACGGTGTGATCGATCACAAGAATCCGGCCGGATTTGTGCCTGTTGAGAAGCTGGCTGATTACGGGCTATGGGCTGTATTAGCTACCGGGGCCGCAATCACAGCGGAAGGCTCCTCTCTCCAATTGGTGGGCGGCTCTGCCACTGGCAGCGCCATTGCCAAACGTCTTGGCGGGTCATTGGCTCTCACATTGCTGAAAGGGTCAGGTGTTGTTGCTACTGGCGTTGTAGTGGGCACTGTTGCGTTGCTGATTCCAAACACCAACATTTCGCCTGACAGTGCCTTCTATAAGAATGAGCAGTACGCAATGCTTGAGACAGGCCGCACTCGCGTGCGTGTCAATGTGAAGACCTTGCCTGATGGCTCCATCAACGCCTACGGTTTCTACACAGGCGGTAAAACGGACTGGGAGAATGTCCCTGTCATTGAGGGCAAGAAGGACGGTGAGAAGTTTGTCGCTGACATCGGCAACGGGATTGGGCTCACTTGGACATCAGCGGCAAGCCCTGATGGTGTGTTGGGCATTCCTGCACTGGAAGGCGCCCCACAGTTGCCACCTATTTGGGTGTATCCGCCTACAGCACAATCTGACACGGTGTTGGCGAACCCTGCACATCCACCCGAATTCCAAGATGCAATTATCTGGTTCCCTGACTCGGGGATTGAGCCAATCTACATTGTGCTCAGTACACAGTTGGAGAAGAACAAGACGGCTGGCGCTGCTTTTGAAGATAAGGCTTACCCTCCATTTGCCGAAGAAATGGACGAATCAACTCAACAGGTAACGCTGAAAACAAAGAGCGGCACCAGAACTCGTCTCGATATGATTGGCAGAGACGCGAACGGAGACATTGCGTGCGTCGAATGCAAAGCCTCCGACACAGCACCACTTACACGCAATCAAAAGCTGGCGTTCCCAGAAATCGAAGAGAGCGGCGGAGTCATTGTTGGTAAAGGTAAACCTGGCTTCCCCGGAGGAACGGTTATACCGCCAACCCGAGTACAAATCTTGCGACCGAAAATAGACTAACGCAATCAAGGAACAGCTATGTCAGTTACAGACACCGAAGTCATCGACATGTGGGGAATCCCAAAATGGGATCACAACAAAATAATTCTCGGGATCACAGACCATCTTGGGTGGGCTGACAAAACCGAACAGGGCGAGCACCTTCTTGCGCTTCAAGAAAAGCTGAATGCGTACATCGCTTTCATCGAAAGCGGCGACATCTACACCGAGATTCCCGGCGCCCTTGGTAAGTCCCCCATCATCCGCATCATCGGGAAGTATGAGCTTTCAGAGCAAGGTGAACTCCTTGTTGATCGCGCTACCGAGGTGTTAAAGGAAGTAGGCATTGGCCTAGAGTTCGTGCTTAAACAAGACGATGTGACAGACAACGAGTGACCGGCGATGCGCTCCAGCTTAGGGGAGAGGGCAAGGCGCCAAAGCTCTGACTACAGGGATCAAGAACTGACAGAAAAAGAAAAGCCCACTCAATGTGGGCTCTTGGGCGTAGCCACTACAACCAATCAAGCGAATCTCATTTGAGCTGCACCACATCGAGCTGATCAAAGATGGTGGTGCGATGTACGATACGGACAATATCAACGTCGTCACGCCAAGATGCCATATCGACATACATAGGGGGAGTTGAGTAATGGAATTGAAGAGCCATTTGGCTGACTACACCGAACAGGAATTCAAGGCCCTGATCCAAGCGTTTGAAGATGCACGAACTGAGGAAGAGCGAGCCGAGCTTGTCGATCACTTCAACAAGATCGTTCCCCATCCAGCAGGGAGCGATTTACTGTTCTATCCAGAGGCTGGGGAAGACGATTCAGCCGATGGCGTAACGCGGACTGTCAGCAGCTATTGCCGTGACAAGGGCCTACCGGGTTTCAAGATCTGATCAAAGGTGCTGAACGCAAACACCAAGGAGGAACTCAGGCACATCTGGAATGTGCAGCACCGGACATGATCCCCACGCTCAACCTCCCCCCTCAAGACCGCCTGAACAAACTCCAGACAAACGCCAGCAACCCACCCACGGTCGCCACTCCCGCCAACCAGCCCACCACCGACAGCCCCTGCCAGGCTGGCCCGGCCGCGGCGATCTGTGGACCGAAGGCGATCAGCAGCGCGCTGATCAGCAGCGCCAGGGACACGCGGGTCGAGGCCAGGCGCAGGGATTTTTCCAGGCGCTCGACGCCCGGCATGTCGAGACGCAGGTCAAGCACGCCGTGTTTCAGGCGGTTGATCAGCAGGCGGGTCAGTTGCGGCAGTTCGACGGCGACGCCACGGCCCAGTTCCAGGCCGTCGAGGCCCAGGCGGCGGGCCAGTTTCCAGCTGAACTGTTCCTTGAGCATCTTGCTGATGGCCGGGCGCGCGGTGGCCACCAGGTCCAGTTGCGGATCGAGCCGGGTGAGCACACCATCGGCGGTGATCAGCGCCTTGAACAGCACCAGCAGGTCGGCCGGCAGCAACAGCTGGTATTCGCGCATCAGGCCGAGGAAGTCCTCGATCATCGCACTCATGTTCAGCGCCTTGCCGCCGTGCCGGCCCATGAACTCCCGCGCGGCCTGTTCGATGGCGGACAGGTCGCGCACCTGCTCGCCGCTCCAGTCGATCAGCACCGCCACCAGCGCTTCGGTACTGCCCTCGGTCATGGCCCGCATAAAACCCATGACCTCCAGGCGCCGGCGCTCGTCGAGGCGCCCGACCATGCCGAAGTCGATAAAGCCGACCCGGTTGTCGTCCATGGCCCGCAGGTTGCCGGGGTGCGGGTCGCCGTGGAACAGGCCGTCCTCCAGCAGCATCTTGATAAAGGCCTGGGCCCCGCGCTGCGCCAGCAGGCTCGGGTCCAGGCCTTGCTCGATCAGGGCATGACGCTCCAGCGGCGTATGGCTGGGGAGGAATTCCTGGACCAGCAGGCGCTCGCTGCTGTGCAACCAGTGGATACGCGGAATGGCGATCTGCGGATGCTCGGCGAAATTCGCCGCCACCCTGTCGCAGTGCTGGCCTTCCTGGGTGAAGTCCAGTTCTTCGAGCATGGCCCGGGCCAGTTGCCGGACCATCTGCCGCGGCTGGTAATGGGCCAGGGCGGCGTTCTCTTCCACCAGCATCGCCACGCCTTCCAGCAGTTGCAGGTCGGCGCTCATCTTGCGCCGCAGGCCGGGGCGCTGCACCTTGACCACCACCGCCTCGCCACTGAGCAGGCGCGCGCGATAAACCTGGGCGATGGAGGCCGCCGCCAGGGGCTCGGTGTCGAACTCGGCGAACACCTGGTCCAGCTCAAAGCCCAGGTCGTCGCGCACCTGGTCTTCCAGTTCGCTCCAGGGCAAGGTCGCGGCGCTGCTATGCAACGACTCCAGCTCGCTGATCCAGTGCGGCGGCAGGATATCGCTGCGGCTGGCGAGGATCTGCCCGAGCTTGATAAAGGTCGGCCCGAGTTTCTCCAGGGCCAGGCGGACCCGCTGCGGCGTCGAGTCTGAAGGCGGCACCTCACCACTGGCCTGCGACTCGCCCAGCAAGCGCCCCAGGCCCAGGCGCAGCAGCACATCCTGGGCACCGAAGGCCGCCAGCACGGCGACTATCTGATGCACCCGCTTATGGTGTTTGAGTGCCGTCCAGGTGGGTTCGAGCATGGTCGGGATGATCCTTCACAAGGTGACGCCCGCGGCGCGGCCGACGGGCTCAAGGTTGGGGGCGCGCCTGCCGGGGACTCCGGGATCGACGACGCACCCTGCAAGGTCCGACCACAACGAGCGGCAATCATTCCGAACGCGGCAGCGCCGATTGCACGCCCCACCTCGTTCGAGGTGCTGCCGAAGACCGCATGCCGGCGGTTGCCCATGGCGGCGCCCGCCATAAATTCGGTTACCATGGCGCCCCCCTGAAATCCGCACGCCGATAAGGACATCCGTATGGCTGTTTCAACTATTGTGGTTCTGCTCGTTCTGGCCCTGCTGGTGGTCTACGTCATCACCGTCTACAACGGCCTGGTGGCCCGCCGGAACCGCTTCAAGAACGCCTTCGCGCAGATCGAAGTCCAGCTCAAGCGCCGTTACGACCTGATCCCCAACCTGGTGGAAACCGCCAAGGCTTACCTCAAGCACGAGCGCGATACCCTCGAAGCCGTGACCGCGGCGCGCAACGCGGCGCTGGCGGGTCTCAAGGCTGTCGCGGCCGAGCCCGGCAACCCGCAGCACATGGCGCAGCTGGGCCAGGCCGAAGGCGCGCTGTCCAGCGCCATGGGCCGGCTGAATGTGAGCATGGAGGCCTACCCGGACCTCAAGGCGTCGCAGAACATGCAACAACTGAGCGAAGAGCTGACCAGCACCGAAAACAAAGTGTCCTTCGCCCGCCAGGCCTTCAACGACACGGTGATGGACTACAACAGCTACAAGCAGAGTTTCCCGCCGGTGATCCTGGCCGGTCTGTTCGGCCATGGCGCCGACGCCAGCCTGCTGCAATTCGCCGACAGCGCCCTGATCCAGGACGCCCCCAAGGTCGCGTTCTAACCCCCTGTCACCATGGATGGTCCGATGAATTTTTTTGAACACCAGGCCCGGGCCAAACGGCGTACCGGCACCCTGGTGCTGCTGATGATCCTGGCCGTGCTGTGCCTGGTGACGGTCACCAGCCTGGCGCTGAACCTGCTCTGGCTGCAATTTCTCAAGGAGATGAAGCAGTCGCCGAGCTTCGACTGGCAGCTGACCGCGATGATCGCCGCGGTGGTGTTCCTGGTGGTGATCGGCAGCAGCATGGGCAAGCACTCCGAACTGAAAGCCGGCGGCAAGGTGGTCGCCAAGCGCCTGGGTGGCCGGCTGATCAACCTGTACCCGGACGGCCTGGAAGAACAACGGCTGCTCAATGTGGTCGAGGAAATGGCCCTGGCCTCGGGCACGCCGGTACCGCAGGTGTACGTGCTGCCCGATGCCGGGATCAATGCATTCGCCGCCGGCTTTACCCCACAGGAAGCGGTGATCGGGGTCACCCGCGGCGCCATCATGGTGTTCAACCGTGAGGAACTGCAGGCGGTGATCGCCCATGAGTTCAGCCATATCTACAACGGCGACATGCGCCTCAACACCCGGCTGGTGGCGATTGTCCACGGCATCCTGGTTATCGGCTTGACCGGCGAGGCAATGGCCAACGGGGTCAACCAGGCCGGCCGGCTGGCACAGAACCGGGTCGGCGGGCTGGCGATGTGGAGTGGCCTGGCGCTGATCCTGCTGGGCTCGGTCGGGACCTTTTTCGGCAATATGATCAAGGGCGCCATCAGCCGCGAGCGCGAGTTCCTCGCCGATGCCTCGGCGGTGCAGTTCACCCGCAACCCGGCCGGCCTGGTCGGCGCGCTGAAAAAAATCGGCGGTTATGCCGCCAGCTCGAAACTCGACAGCGCTTTCAGCTCCGAATACAGCCACTTGTATTTCAGTGAAGGGGCCACCCTCTCCGTCTACGGCCAGTCCGCGACCCATCCGCCCCTCTCGGCGCGGATCCGCCGCCTGGAACCCGGCTGGGACGGCCGCTTGCCCACCGTCGAAGCCATCGAACTGCCGGCCGAGCCCGCCCGCACCGGCCTGGACAGTTCCGGGGAGTTCAGCCGCCAGTCGCAAGCGACCAGCGCCCTGGTCTTCGACCTGAATGCGATCAAGCAGTCGATTGCCAGCATCGGCAGCCCGAACGCGCAACATCTGCTGGCGGCACAAGCGGCGCTGGTCAGCCTCGACCCGGCGCTCCAGCGCAGCGCCCACAGCACCACCGGCGCCCAGGCGCTGGTCTATGGCCTGCTGCTGTCCGCCAACGATTCGATACGCCGCCGGCAACTCGCGCAGCTGGAGGCCAACAGTCCCACCGAGGTCTTCGGTTGCCTGCAAGCCCTGCAAAAACAGCTGGCGGCCCTCGACCCGAACCTGCGCCTGCCGCTGCTGGACCTGTCGATACCGGCCCTGCAGCAGTTGGACAAGAAAGCCTGCAAGTCATTCATGGACAACCTGCGACAACTGATCGACGCCGACGATCAGGTCGAGCTGCTGGAGTGGACGCTGCTGCGCATCGTGCAGCGCAATGTCGAAGGCCTGCCGGCGCCCGAATACAAATGGGGGCTGTTCCAGCGCAGCGAAGAACTGGCGGTCCTGCTCGGCGCCCTGGCCAGTGCCGGGCAAAAGACCGCGCAGCAGGCCCAGCTGGCATTGGCCCATGCCTGGACCGGCCTGCCCTTCGCCCAGCCGCAACCGGCGCAGGTCGACCTCGAACACCTGGATGCCGCCCTGGTGCGCCTGCGCCAGCTGATGCCCGAGGAACGGCCGACGCTGCTGCAGGCCATGGCCCGTTGCGTTTGCTACGACGGCCAGGTCACCGTGGCCGAAGCCGAGCTGATGCGCGCCGTGGCCGATGTGCTGGATTGCCCGATGCCACCGCTGCTGTCCTCGGCAGTCACCGAACCAGTGTCTTCCCCGGCATCTGCCAGCGCCTCCCAGACCACCACGCTCTGAGTACCGGTCAAGCATGCCTGCCCAGCGCCAGCCTGGGCAGGCACCACCATCCTTACCAGAGCGCGATCTCGTAGGTGAAATAGAGGCGGTTGCTGTCGCGTCCCCGGGCGAATTCGGAACGGTACACGTAGTTGCGCAGCTTCACCCCCAGCCCCTTGAAGCGGCCTTGCTGCACCACATAGGCCAGTTCGGCATCGCGCTCCCATTCCTTGATCGCCGTGTTCGAGCGGCCGTCGCTGCCGCTCAGGTAGCGGGTGGAAAACGCCAGCCCCGGCACCCCGAGCGCGGCGAAGTTGTAGCCGTAGCTGAGCATCCAGGTTTTCTCGTCTTCCTCGATGAACTTGCCAATGCCCACGTTGCTGAACGAGTACACCGTGGCGCCGCTGATGTAAGGCAACCCGGCATCCCCGTTGAGCACCTGGTAGCCGCCGCCCAGGGTATGGCCGGCAATGGCATAGGACAGCAGGCCGCTGAGCATATCGTTGTCGATGTTGCCGCCGTAGGCCGAACCGCTGTCGCTGCTGTGGAAGTAACGCAAGTCACTGGTCAGTACGCCGGCGCCCAGCTTCAGGTCGTGCTGGATACCGGCGAAGTGCTGCCGGTAGAAGTTCTCGAGCTCGCCGTAGAAGTAGCTCAAACGCAGGTTCTTGCCGAGCTTGTAGTCGCCCCCGGCATAGGTGAAGTCCCCGGACTTGTCGCCGGCATAACCGTCCGCAACGATCGGCACGCTGTCGCTGGAATCGCGCAGCTTGAAGCGATCCAGCCGGCCAGCGGTGAGCGTCAGGTTGTCGATGTCGCTGCTGGTGAGCTGCGTGCCCTGGTAGGTCTGCGGCAGCAGGCGCGCGTCGTTGTAGATCAGCACCGGGTTCCTGGGTAGCAAGGTGCCGTACTTGAGCGTGGTCCCGGCCAGCCTGGCCTTGGCCGTGACACCGGCACTGGCGAACTCGTCGGCGGCGCGACCGTCGTCATGCACCGGCAGCAAGCCGGTACCGCTGCGGCCCCGTCCCGAGTCGAGCTTGACCCCGACCAGGGCCAGCCCGTCGACGCCCAGGCCGAGGGTGCCGGGGGTGAAACCCGACTGGAAATCCAGCAGCAGGCCCTGGGCCCACTCCGTGCGCTCGCTCTTGGCCGTGCGTGCCGCCCGGGCACTCAGGCCATGCTCGTCACGGAAATTCTCATTGAAATAGACATTGCGCAGTTGCAGCTTGAGCGTGCTGTCGTCGCCGAAGCCGGCCGCGCCAACGGTCGTCAGCGGCAACAGCGCGGCCAGGGGCAGCAACGCCCCACGGGTGATCGAAAGGGTCATATCGGACTACTCATTGTTGTTATTCGAGGTGTTGCGCGCGCCACGCCCGTGGCGCGCCGGGGAACCCTTGGTGGTTCAGGGATGGCCCAGGAGAACGGGCTCAGGAAAACAGGGTCAGCGCGCCGGTCAGCAGGGCCAGGGCGGTAATCACCAGGGAGGTCAGCACCGCCCATTTGACGGTGGCTCTCTGGAAGTCGCCGATGTCGCGATCGACCATCCCCACCAGCAGCAGGGTCGAGGCCACCAGCGGGCTCATCAGGTGCACCGGCTGGCCGAGGATCGAGGCCCGGGCGATTTCCAGCGGATCGATGCCATAGGCCGCCGCGGCATTGGCGAGGATCGGCACCACGCCGAAGTAGTAGGCATCGTTGGACAGCACGAAGGTCAGCGGCATGCTGGTGATGGCCACCACCAGCGGGAACAGGTGCCCCCACGACGGCGGGATCCACTCCACCAGGGTCTGTGCCAGGGCATCGACCATCTTGGTTCCGGAGAAGATCCCGGCAAAGATGCCAGCGGCGAACACCAGCAGCACCACCGTCATGGCATTGCCCGAATGGGCGAGGATCCGCTCTTTCTGCAGCTCCAGCTGCGGGTAGTTGATCATCAGCGCCAGCACGAAGCCGATCAGGAACAGGATCGCCGAATGCATCAGCCCCATCACCAGCGCCACCATCACCGCCACCACCAGCATCAGGTTGACGTAGGCCAGCTTCGGTCGCTTGCAGGGTGTGTCCTCGACTATGGCCTTGATGTAGCAGTTGCCTCCACCGCTCTGCAGTTGAGTGTTGCCGATGCGCTTGCGCTCGGCGCGGCCCAGCAGAAAGGCGCTGAACACCACCCAGGCCGCACCGCCGATCATGGTCGGCAGCAACGGCACGAAGTACTCGCCGGCATCCAGCCCGAGGGCGGCAATGGCCCGGGTGGCCGGACCGCCCCAGGGGGTCATGCCGCTCATGATGCTCAGGGAGAGCATGGCGATGGTGGCAAGGATCATCGGGTTCATGCCGATGCGCTTGTACAGCGGCAGCATCGCCGCGCAGGTGATCATGTAGGTGGTGGTGCCGTCACCGTCCAGGGCCACCAGCAGCGACAGCAACGCGGTGCCGACGGCGATCTTCACCGGGTCGCCGTTGACCCGCTTGAGGATCTTGCGGATCAGCGGGTCGAACAGGCCCGCGTCGATCATCAGGCCGAAGAACAGAATCGCAAACAGCAGCAGCGCCGCGGAGGGGGCGACCATTTTCAGGCCGTCGAGCATCATTTTTCCGGTACTGCCGGCAAATCCGCCAATCACCGCGAAGACGATCGGCACCAGGGTCAGGGCAACGATCGGGGACAAGCGCTTGGTCATGATCAGGAACGTGAACACGACCACCATGGCCAGGCCGAGTAATGCAAGCATGTGGGATTCTCTTGTTGTTATGGACAAGCATGGCCGACGCCCAGGCGCACGGCCCCCTTACCCGCCAGGCGGAGCCTGGCGAGGGTTGCAACCGGGTCGAACGGTGTTGTGAGGGCGCCGCGAACGGCTAGAGGTGTTTGCCGGTCTGCACCGGCTCCCAGGCTTCGTCACTGGCCTGGGTATTATTCGCCGCCTGGCCATCCAGGGCCTGCAGCAGCACCTGGCGTTCGCAGGCGTTTTCCGACAGCGAGATCACGACCGTGGCCACGGCATTGCTGGCCAGGCTGGTGAGCGCCCGGGCCTCGGACATGAAGCGATCGATGCCGATCAACAGCGCCAGCCCCGCCAAGGGGATGTCGTGGATCACCGTCAGGGTCGAGGCCAGCGCGACGAAGCCGCTGCCGGTGACACCCGCCGCGCCCTTGGACGACAGCAGCATGATCGCCAGCATCGTCAGCACCTGCCCCAGGCTCAAGTCGATGTTGCAGGCCTGGGCAATGAAAATCGCCGCCAGCGACAGGTAGATGGCCGTGCCGTCGAGGTTGAACGAGTAGCCGGTGGGCAGTACCAGGCCTACCACGCCTTTCTTGCAACCCAGCGCCTGGAGCTTTTCCAGCATGCGTGGCATCACCGGCTCGGTGGACGAGGTACCCAGCACCACCAGGAATTCTTCACGCAGGTAGCGCAACAGCTTCCACAGGCTGAACCCGTGGGCGCGACAAAGGCCGCCCAGCACCACGAAGACGAAGAATCCACAGGCGATGTAGAGGGTCATGATCAGCTTGGCCAGGGCGCCCAGGGAGGTAATGCCGTACTGGCCGACCGTGAAGGCCAGCGCGCCGAACGCTCCGATCGGGGCAAAGCGCATCAGGTAGGAGAAGATCTTGAACACCATGTGCGAGGCGGCTTCCAGCACATCCAGCACCGGCTTGCCGCGCTCGCCCAGGGACGACAGGGCAAAGCCGCAGAGCACTGCGATGAACAAGACCGGCAGCACCTCACCCTTGTTGAAGGCGCCGATAAAGGTCTCGGGAATGATGTGCATGAAAAACTCCACCACACCCAGCTTGGCCGCCGACTCGGTGTACTGCGACAGGCCCTGGGTACTCAGCAGGGTGGGGTCGATGTTCATCCCCGCGCCGGGCTTGAACAGGTAGACCGCCACCAGGCCGATGATCAGGCTGATCACCGTCAACGCCAGGAACAGCAGCAAGGTCTTGCTCAGGAGGCGCCCCAGGGAGCGCTTGTCGTTCATCCCGGCGATCCCGGTGACGATGGTGCAGAACACCACCGGCGCGATCATCATCTTGACCAGCCTGATGAAGGCATCGCCCAGGGGCTTGAGGGCAATGGCCTGCTGGGCCCAGAAGTGCCCGACCACCACGCCCAGCAGCACGGCACAGATGATCTGGAAGTAGAGCGATTTAACGACTTTCATGGCATCACCCATTTTTAGAATTGTTCTGATGCGAACGACTGTCACTGCGGTGCAGGACTATCCGGCCAGGCGTTGTGACGCCGGGGCGTAGACGAAACCGGAGAACAGCCTTCGCGCGGTGCGAACCACCGAGGCGCGAATGGTCTCTCCCTGGTTGCCGGTGTAGGACAATACGACATCGATCCCGCCACTGGGGTGCTCCAGGCGCACTTGCTTCAGTTGCGTGGCTCCGCCCAGCAGTTCGGCGGCGACACTGCCCGCGCTGACACAGGCGGTGGCCAGGCCGATGGAGCCGGTGATAGCCAGCGCGCGATGGCAACTGTGGGGCATGAAATAGCGCACCTGCAAGGTTCCGCCCGCCTTGGCCGGGGAAACCAACACCGGTTTGGGAATCACCTTGTCACTGACGTCGCCCAGTCCCATGGCCAGGCCGGCCTGCAAGCGCAAGGACTCCAGCCGCTCCAGAAAGGCTTTGTCGGCGTCCAGCTCGGCGGGAGACTCATCGCCGCGCTTGCCCAATTGCCCTGCCTCGACGATCAGCATCGGCATGGCCATGTCGATGCAAGTCACCGGTACGCCATCGATCAGGTCCAGGGTGTTCCCGGTGGGAAAGAGTTTGCCGGTCTTGCTGCCCGCGGCGTCGAGGAACGTCAGTTGCACAGGAGCGGCGGTGCCGGGCACGCCATCGATGGCGGTATCGCCTTCGTAGCTGACCTTGCCCGCCGGCGTCTGCACCAGGGAGTGGACGAAGGTGCCGGTATTGAGATTGCGGATCCGCACCTGGGTCTGCTCGCCAGTGGCCTTGACCAGGCCTTGCTCGACGGCAAAGGGGCCGACCGCGCACAGCATGTTGCCGCAGTTGGGCGCCGTATCGACCCGGCGCTGGGACACCATCACCTGCACGAACAGGTAGTCGACATCGGCCTCGGGGTGCAGCGACGGACTGACGATCGCGACCTTGCTGGTCTGCGGACTGCCACCGCCAATGCCGTCGATTTCCAGCTCATGCCCCGAGCCCATCAGGTCGAGCAGCAGCTCATCGCGCTGCTCGATGGACACCGGCAGATCCCAGGCGAGAAACACCGGTCCCTTGGAGGTACCGCCGCGCATGAGCACACAAGGAATTCGTTGCATGGACATAGACTCTTGTTAATCAATCGGGTTAATTGATGTTCTGGGCACAAGAGTGTCAGGGAACGAACGATGTTTCCAATGCAAAGATCGTAGCGATTATTGCGTTTAACACATGAAAATTCTAAAGTGGCAGCGCCTGCCTTCCTGCCCTCGCCTGAGACGAAAAACATGGAATATGAGCTCCAGGACATAAGATCCTTCGTGAAAATCGCCGAACTCGGCAGTTTCCATGAAGCCGCCGATGCCCTGCACTTGTCCCAACCGGCCCTGAGCCGCCGGATCAAGAAGCTGGAGGAAGGCCTGGGCACCGCCCTGCTCGACCGAACCACGCGCAAGGTCAGCCTGACCAGCGTCGGCCGGGACTTCCTGCCCAAGGCCCGGCGCCTGCTGGATGACTTCGACGATTCGATCCTCAATATCCGCGAACTGGCGGAACGGCAGATTGGCCAGGTGACCCTGGCCTGCATTCCCACCGCGGCCTTCTACTTCCTGCCGTCGGTGATCCGCCTTTATAACGAGCGCTATCCGAAAATCCGCATCCGCCTGCTCGACCTCAGCGCCAACGAAGGGCTGGAAGCGGTGCTGCGCGGCGAGGCGGACTTCGGTATCAACATGATGAGCGGCCAGCACCCGGACATCGAGTTCGTGCCCCTGGTCAACGAACCTTTCGTACTGGCGTGCAGGCGTGACCATGAGCTGGCGAAAAAGACCTCGGTCACCTGGTCGGAACTCAGTGATTACCGGCTGATCGGCGTCGGCCGCCTGAGCGGCAACCGCATGCTGCTGGACCACGCCCTGTCCGGCCTGAGCTGGCGTCCCCAATGGTTCTACGAGGTGCAACACCTGTCCACCTCGCTGGGCATGGTCGAGGCCGGGCTCGGCGTGTCGGCCATGCCCAGCCTGGCCATGCCCGCGGCCGACCACCCGACCCTGGTGAGCATTCCGTTGAGCGAACCGGTGGTCAACCGCACCCTGGGCCTGGTCTACCGGCGCGGCGCCTCGCTGTCGCCCGCCGCGGAAAAGTTCGTGTCGATCCTGCTCGAACAGTGGCCGCATTGACGGTTCGTGGTGCAGGCAAGCTGGCGTGGAAGAGCACGAACACCTGAAACCTGCGCCTGACAACCTGCGGCGTATCGGCCATTAACGGCTGACTGCGCCGGGCCCAGACTTTATGCTGCACAGCCATCCCCCCATGGAACCTGCGGGCCAAACGGTTGCCTGAGGCGCAGCCGTTTTTTCCGTGCACCACCCAATACCCGTTTTCCCAGGAGTAAGCCCATGCCCCATGAAGGCAACCTGTTGCAAGCCGCTGTCGTGTTCCTGTTCGCGGCGGTGCTGACTGTCCCCCTGGCCAAGCGCCTGCAGCTGGGGGCCGTGCTCGGCTATCTGCTGGCCGGGGTGATTATCGGCCCGGCGGTGCTGGGGCTGGTGGGCAACCCGCAGAGCATCAGCCATGTGTCTGAACTGGGGGTGGTGTTGCTGCTGTTCATCATCGGCCTGGAGCTGTCGCCACGGCGCCTGTGGGTGATGCGCAAATCGGTGTTCGGCGTCGGCCTGGCCCAGGTGCTGCTGACCGGGGTGGTGATCGGCTGCGTGGCCCTGTTCCTGTTCGGCCAGCCGCTGAACAGCGCCATAGTGCTGGGCCTGGGCCTGGCGTTGTCGTCCACTGCCTTCGGCCTGCAAAGCCTGGCCGAACGCAAGGAGCTGACCAGCCCCCACGGGCGCTTGGCCTTCGCCATCCTGCTGTTCCAGGACATCGCGGCGATTCCGCTGATCGCCATGGTCCCGGTGCTGGCCGGGGTCGACCACAACACCAGCAGCGCCGAAGACCTGCGCCATGGCCTGCAAGTGCTGGGCAGCATCGCCGTGGTGGTGATCGGCGGCCGCTACCTGTTGCGCCCGGTGTTCCGCGTGGTAGCCCGCACCGGCCTGCCGGAAGTGTCCACCGCCACCGCGCTCTTGGTAGTGATTGGCACCGCCTGGCTGATGGATATGGTCGGCGTGTCCATGGCCCTCGGCGCCTTCCTCGCCGGCCTGCTGCTGGCGGACTCGGAATACCGCCATGAACTGGAAGCGCAGATCGAACCCTTCAAGGGCCTGCTGCTGGGGCTGTTTTTCATCAGCGTCGGCATGGGCGCCAATATCAGCCTGCTGTTCAGCGCGCCGATCGCGGTGCTGGGCCTGACCCTGCTGCTGATCGCCATCAAGCTGCCGCTGCTGTTCGTGGTCGGGCGCCTGGCCGGTGGCCTGGGGCGCTTGAGCGCGGTGCGCCTGGGCGTGGTACTGGCGGCCGGCGGTGAATTCGCCTTCGTGGTGTTCAAGATCGGCCGCGACCAAGGCCTGTTCGAGGCGCGCCTGTATGACCTGCTGGTGCTGACCATCACCCTGTCCATGGCCGTGACCCCGCTGCTGCTCCTGGCCTGCGCGCGCTTCTTGCAGCCCAAGGCCAAGCCCGTGGAGATGCCTGCCGAATACCGCGAGATCGAAACCGACGCACCGCGGGTGGTGATCGCCGGCATGGGCCGGATGGGCCAGATCGTCGCGCGGATCCTGCGGGCGCAGAAGATCCCTTTCGTCGCCCTCGACACCTCGGTCGACACCATCGAGCTGACCCGCAGCTTCGGCGGCATGCCGGTGTTCTACGGCGACCCGATGCGCGCGGAAATCCTCAAGGCGGCCAAGGTCGGCGAAGCGGAATATTTCGTGATCGCCACCGACGACCCGCAGACCAACATCAACACCGCGGCGGTGGTGCGCAAGCTCTACCCGCACATCAAGATCATCGCCCGCGCCCGTAACCGCCAGCACGTGCACAAGCTGGTGGACCTGGGTGCCGAGGCAGTGCGGGAAACCTACTACTCGAGCCTGGAAATGAGCCGCAAGGCACTGATCGGTCTGGGCCTGACCCACGCCCAGGCCGACTCGCGGATCAAGCGCTTCACCGACCACGACGAACAGGTACTCGAAGCCCAGCACGCGATCTACGACGACCACGCCAAGATCCTGCAATCGGCCCAGGAAGCCCGGGCCGAACTGGCGCGGCTGTTCGAGGCGGATGAGCAGGACGAGCAGTCCGACGGAGTGCTGCCGCCACCGCGTTGAATATCGAGCTATGCGGTGCGGCTGAGATCTTTCGCGAGCAAGCTCGCTCCTACAGAGAAGCACCACGATCCCTGTAGGAGCGAGGCTTGCCCGCGATGGCGTCGGGTCTGATTCCATCCCCTAGGCTCCTGACACAATCTGTCAGCCCACTGCGCTACAGTGCCTGGCGCCCCGTCCCGAATGGATACGCCGATGACCGCAGCCAGCCCCAGCGCCCCCGCCCTCAAGGAAATCTTCAACGCCGAACGCCTGGAACACATAGCCCGGGAAATGCTCGTGGTGTACCCGGCCTTCGATCACCGGGGCTTTCTCGCCCATGCGCAACAGGACCTCGCTGACCTCTCGGTGATGCAACGCCTGGCGCGGGTCAGCGAGAGCCTGCAGGCGGTACTGCCGGCGGATTACGACGCCAACCTCGCCCGGCTGTACGAGCTCGCCCCGCGCCTGAACAGCCGCTTCGTCTGCATGTTCCTGCCGCACTACGTGGCCAGCTATGGCAGCCATGCCTTCGAGCGTTCGATGCAGGCGCTCAAGTACTTCACCGCCTTCGGTTCCTCGGAGTTCGCCATCCGCCCGTTCCTCGCCAATGACCTGCCGCGCACCCTGGCGGTGATGCGGGACTGGGCCCGGGACGACAACGAGCATGTGCGCCGCCTGGCCAGCGAAGGCAGCCGCCCGCGCCTGCCCTGGTCGTTCCGCCTGGAGCGGATCCAGGCCGACCCGACCCTGGCGGCGCCTATCCTCGAACGCCTCAAGGCCGACCCCAGCCTGTACGTGCGCAAGTCGGTGGCCAATCACCTCAACGACATCACCAAGGACCATCCCGACTGGGTGCTGGCATTGCTCGAAGGCTGGTCACTGGACAACCCGCACACCGCCTGGATCGCCCGCCACGCCCTGCGCAGCCTGATCAAGCAGGGCAATCGCCGGGCGCTGGCGATCGTCGGCGCCGGGCATGCGCCGCAGGTGACATTGCATGGCCTGCGGGTCGAGCCGGCGGTGATTCGCCTGGGGGAACGGATCAACCTGTCCTTTGCCCTGGAATCCACCGCCGACACCAGCCAGCGCCTGGTGGTGGATTACGCGATCGACTACGTCAAGGCCTCGGGCGGCACCAGCGCCAAGGTGTTCAAGCTCAAGGCCTTCACCCTGCCCGCCAAGGCCCGGGAACATCTGGGCCGCGCCCAGCACATCCGCGAACTGACCACCCGCCGCCACTATCCCGGGCGCCATGTGCTGCATATCCTGGTCAACGGCGAGCGCCTGGGCAGCACGGCGTTCGATATCCACAACTGAAACCGCAAGGAGCGACCATGCCGGCCCACCCGCTGAAAACACTGATCGAAGCCGCCGACCGCGCCATCACCGCCGAAGACTTCGACAGCCTGATGGATTTCTACGCCGAGGACGCCACCCTGGTGGTCAAGCCAGGCCTGGAAGCCCGGGGCAAGGAACAGATCCGCCGGGCCTTCGTGGCCATCGCCGAGCACTTCAACCACAGCATCCTGGTCAGGCAGGGCGCGATGCAGGTCATCGAAGGCGCCGACACCGCGCTGGTGATCATGCACACCCTGCTCGACACCCTGGACCGCGACGGGGTCGCCAGCACCCTGGAACGGCGCGCCACCTATGTCTTTCGCCATGAGCCGTCGGGCGCCTGGCGTTGCGTGATCGACAATTCCTACGGCACCGACCTGCTCGACGGCTGAGCCAGCGGGCGCCGATCTTGTAACAAGTTGTTTCGTAAAATCAGCCAGGCAACTTCTTGCAAAAACAACGGAAGACCACCTGGAATCGTTCAGCTCGCAGATATGGCTTTGAGCCATATCTGCGGGGACGAAAAGCCTGTTTCGCGGAAGAATCCCAGCGCCGTGGACGCCCTCTCCAGCCGTCCAACAATCCCGACCGATTCAAAGAAACCGCTCTATCTCAAGCCTTTCAGCCAGCACGAATTGTCAGACAATGCTGTAAATCCGTATTGCGATAAATTATCATTTGGCGCCTCCCCCGCTAGCCACCCGCCTGTCACGTCTGATTTACCCTGTGCGAGGTGGCTGATTCCAATGATTCACCCGAGGCGCTCATGTACCGTTTTCCGCTTTACCGTCCCCTGATCTGCGCCGGTCTCGGACTGCTCTCCTGGCAAGCTCTGGCTGCCTATCAACCGCAATCGGAAGCCGCCCTGGCCGCCGACGCCGAGATGGAATGCCAGTTCAACGCCGACCACAGCAGCGACTGCACCACCACCCAGCACTACACCATCCTCACCCCGGCGGGTCGGGAAATGCTTTCGCGCATCGACTTCAGTTACGCCGAGACCGATGGCTTCGAACTGCGCAAGGCCGAATTCACCCAGCCGGGCGGCAAGCCCATCGCGCTGGCGCCGGCGCAGATCGATACCCGCACCGCGCCCAATCCGGAACAGGGTTTCCTGCGCGAGAAGCAGACCTCCCTGGCCTTCCCCAATCTGCGGGTCGGCACTCGGCTCAGCTACACCGTGCAGCAGCACTACGCGGCCAAACCGCTGCTGGGGCAGTTCCACTCGGTGCTGCAGTTCGGCCCCAAGCCGGTGCGCCAGGACAGCTTCAAGATCACCTACCGCGCCACGCGCCCGATCATCTGGCGCAGCGAGCAGATGGACGACTACCGCTTTACTGCTTCCAGCGACCGGAAAAAACTCACCATCGAGCAGAAGGCGCCGGTCTTCCTCAACTACATCAATGAACCCTCGATCGGCTTCATCCAGCGGGTACCGCGGGTCGAACTGGGCAGCAGCGCCGAGGTGCAGGACTATTTCGGCCCACTGGCCCAGCGTTACCAGCAGATCCTCGCCACGCCCCTGCCACCGGCCAGCGCCAAGGCCGTGGCCGGCCTGCGCGACCTGCCGCCCGCCGAGAAAGTCGCCGGGCTGATGCAGCACATCAACGACAACTACCGCTACCTGGGCGACTGGCGCGCCACCGAACGGGGTTACGTGCCCTTCGAGCTGGAGCAGATCGAACAGCGCGGCTACGGCGACTGCAAGGACCTGGCGGTGCTCCTGGCCGCCATGCTCAAGGCCAGCGGGATCAAGGCCGAGACGGCCTGGGTCAGTCGCGAGAACGTCGTCGCGCCGCTGTTGATCCCCGGCACCCACGCGCCGAACCACGCCATAGTGCGGGCCGAGGTCGACGGCAAGGTGTGGTGGCTGGACCCGACCAACCCGGTGTTCGACCCGGGTCGCAGCATGCCGGACATCCAGGAGCGCTGGGCCTTTGTCAGCGACGCCAACGGCCAGGTGCGCGAGGACTACATTCCCCTGGAAGCGCCGGACACCAGCCTCGTGCTGGACAAGCAGGAGCACTTCGACCGCGCCGGCCAGGCCCGGGTCAACGCCCGTATCGAATTCAGCCATATGGAGCTGATGCGGCTGATGGTGTCCGACAACCAGAGCGGCATCGCCAGCAACGACCAGAGCCTGTGCGAGCGTTTCACCCGGGAACTGCGCGACTGCCAGATCGACCGCGAGCCGACCGCCTTCGTCGCCCCCAGGACCTACCGGGTCAAGGCCTCCCTGACCGACCTCAAGCCACTGGAAAACATCTCCGGCAGCTACTTCTACAAGAGTCCGGCCCTGGAAGGCGACTGGGACTTCCTGGTCAACTACCGCCGCAACGGCCAGTTGGCGGACCTGTACATCGGCGACGCCAATACCCTGCGCTACACCATCACCCTCTCCGGCGCCCAGCTGGACAAGGACGTCAAGGCCTGCAACGTGCGCTCGCCCTGGTTCGACATGGACCTGCGCAGCGAACGGGTCAAGGGCGAGTACCGCTATCACTACCGCCTGAGCCAGAAAAAACGCTGGCTGAGCCATGAGGACATCATCAGCGCGCCGTTCGAGGCCATGGTCAGCCAGGCCAAGGACTGCTCCGAGCAAGCGCGGCAATTGGTCCAGCTCAAGGGCGCAGCGAAAAAGACCTGATCCGCGCCCCTGTAGGAGCGAGGCTTGCCCGCGATGGTGG
>NZ_JBQENK010000011.1:153391-170349 GCF_052044735.1 Pseudomonas sp. 22526 | reverse complement strand
TCGCGGGCAAGCCTCGCTCCTACAAAAAACAATTGTCCTAACCGGTTTCCGAAGTCTCAGCCAGCAACAAGCCCTGCTCCGCCGCGCACAGCTCGACCAGGTAATCCCACACCACCCGCAGGCGCACTGACTTGTGCAGGTCGCGCCGGGTGCTGATCCAGTAGGCGCGCTGGATGCTCTCGCCGGGCAGCAAGGGCACCAGTTGCGGATCGCCGGCGGCCATGTAGCACGGCAGCACGGCGATGCCCAGGCCGGAACGCGCAGCCTGTTGCTGGGCGAGCACACTGGTGCTGTGGAATACCACCTGGGGGGTGCGGCAGAAACTGTTGAGGAACTTCAGTTCCTGGCTGAACAGCAGGTCGTCGACATAGTCGATCCAGGCATGCCGCCCCAGGTCCTCGCGGCTGCGCAGCGGCGGCGCGCGGTCCAGGTACGCCTGGCTGGCGTACAGGGCCAGGCGGTAGTCGGTGAGCTTGCGGGTCACCAGCATGTCGGCGTTGGGCCGCTCCAGGTGGATGCTGATTTCCGCCTCGCGGTTGAGGATGCTGACAAAACGCGGCACCGCCACCAGTTCCACCTCCAGCCCCGGATAACGCTCGAACAGGCCGCGCAGGCGGCTGGCGAGAAACATGATGCCCAGGCCCTCGGTGACGCCCACCCGGATCTTGCCCAGGGGCGCGGTGGACTGGGTGATTTCCTCCTGGGCCAGCAAGGCCACGTTCTCCATGGCCTCGGCGTGCTTGAGCAAGGCCTCCCCGGCCGGCGTCAGCTCATAGCCCTGGGCATGCTGGACGAACAGCGCGGTGCCCAGGCTTTTCTCGATCGCCTCGATATGCCGGGCCACCGTGGCGTGGGTGGTCTTCAGCCGCTGGGCCGCGGTCAGCAGGCGGCCACTGCGTTGCAGCTCGAGAAAAAACCGCAGGTCGTTCCAGTCGAACATGACTCTTCCTTGCAGGTGCCGGGGGAAGCCGCTGTTTAAAAACGCACAGCGGCTGAGCAAAAACTAACATTCTTTTAACGAAAGCTAACAACTAGGATGAGTCGCAACAAGAACGATAAAGCGAGGTCATGGATGCTGCCTGCCTTCGATCCCTACGACTACATAGTGGTCGGCGCCGGCCCCGCCGGTTGCCTGCTGGCCAATCGGCTGTCCGCCAACCCGGCCCACCGCGTCCTGCTGCTGGAAGCCGGTGGCCGCGACAACTACCCCTGGATTCACATTCCCGTCGGCTACCTGTTCTGCATTGGCAACCCGCGCACCGACTGGTGCTTCAAGACCGAAGCCGAACCCGGCCTGCAAGGCCGCAGCCTGAGCTACCCGCGCGGCAAGGTGCTGGGCGGTTGCTCGTCGATCAACGGCATGATCTACATGCGCGGCCAGGCCGGCGACTATCAGCGCTGGGCCGCCGACGGCAACCCCGGCTGGGGCTGGCAGGACGTGCTGCCGCTGTTCCGCAAAAGCGAAAACCACTTTGCCGGCGACTCGCAGTTCCACGGCGCCGCCGGCGAATGGAGGGTCGAGCGCCAGCGCCTGTCGTGGCCGATCCTCGATGCCTTCCGCAGCGCCGCCGAACAGAGCGGCATCGCCAGCATCGACGACTTCAACGACGGCGACAACGAAGGCTGCGGCTACTTCCAGGTCAACCAGAAAGCCGGGGTGCGCTGGAACGCCGCCAAGGCCTTTCTCAAGCCGATCCGCCAGCGGCCCAACCTTACAGTGCTGACCGCTGTCGAGGTCGATCGCGTGCTCCTGGAAAACGGCCGCGCGGCCGCGGTCAGCGCCCGGCACCAGGGCCAGCCCCAGACCTTCAAGGCCCGCCGCGAAATCATCCTCAGCGCCGGCTCCATCGGCTCGCCGAGCATCCTGCAGCGTTCGGGAATCGGCCCCGCCGCCCTACTGCAACGTTTAGGCATAGGCGTTGCCCACGAACTGCCGGGGGTTGGCGCCAACCTGCAGGACCACCTGCAACTGCGACTGATCTACAAGCTGGAAAACGCCCGCACCCTGAACCAGATCGCCGGCAGCCTGTGGGGCAAGCTGGGCATGGGCCTGCGCTACCTGTACGACCGCAGCGGCCCGCTGTCCATGGCGCCGAGCCAGTTGGGGGCCTTCGCCCGCTCCGGGCCAGAGCAGACTTCGGCCAACCTCGAATACCACGTCCAGCCGCTGTCGCTGGAGCGTTTCGGCGAACCGCTGCACAGCTTCCCAGCCTTTACCGCGTCGGTCTGCGACCTGCGCCCGCAAAGCCGGGGCCGGGTGGAAATCCGTTCCGCCGACCCGCAGGCGGCGCCGCTGATCCAGCCCAACTACCTGAGCCACCCGGAGGACCTGCGGGTCGCCGCCGACGCCATTCGCCTGACCCGGCGCATAGTCACAGCGCCGGCCCTGCAAGCCTTCAAGCCCAGCGAATACCTGCCGGGGGCCGAGTTGCAGAGCGAAGAGCAACTGCACCAAGCCGCCGCGCGCATCGGCACCACCATCTTCCACCCCGTGGGCACCTGCCGCATGGGCCAGGGCACAGATGCGGTGGTCGATGCCGAGCTGCGGGTGCATGGCATCCCCGGCCTGCGCATCGCCGATGCCTCGATCATGCCGTACATCACCTCCGGCAATACCTGTTCGCCGACGCTGATGATCGCCGAGAAAGCCGCCGAGCTGATTCTCGCCACCTCGACCAGGAGCCCTGCCGCCGAAAAACAAACCGCCTCCCCCGCCTGAATTGGGTAGGAGCGAAGNCGAGCAAGCTTCGCTCCTACAGAAGCAATAGCGACAAGATGCAGATAGCGACGCCACGCTGGCGCCGACAGTGGAACAACAAAAACAATCACTGTGAGGGATATCGATATGTCGGAACATGCTCAATCGATGGACGCGGCCGTCGCCGCGCCCACCAGCCAGGAAAGCCAGAAAGTCATCTTCGCCTCGTCCCTGGGGACGGTGTTCGAGTGGTATGACTTTTTCCTCTACGGCGCCCTCGCGGCGGTCATCAGCAAGCAGTTCTTCGCCGGGGTCAACGACACCACCGCCTTTATCTTCGCCCTGATGGCGTTCGCCGCCGGGTTCGTGGTGCGGCCGTTCGGCGCCCTGGTGTTCGGGCGCCTGGGGGACATGATCGGGCGCAAGTACACCTTCCTCGCCACCATCGTGCTCATGGGCCTGGCGACCTTCGCCGTGGGCCTGCTGCCGACCTATTCGAGCATCGGCATCGCCGCGCCGATCATCCTGGTCGCCCTGCGCATGCTCCAGGGCCTGGCCCTGGGCGGCGAGTACGGTGGCGCCGCGACCTACGTCGCCGAGCACGCGCCCCAGGGCAAGCGCGGCTTCCACACCAGCTGGATCCAGTCCACCGCGACCCTCGGCCTGCTGCTGTCGCTGCTGGTGGTGCTGGGCTGCCGCTACTTCACCGGCGACCAGTTCGAAGTCTGGGGCTGGCGCCTGCCGTTCCTGCTGTCGATCGTGCTGCTGGGCATTTCCACCTGGATCCGCCTGAGCCTGCACGAGTCGCCGGCCTTCCTGAAGATGAAAGAAGAAGGCAAGGCCAGCAAGGCGCCGATTCGCGAATCCTTCGGTAAATGGGAAAACCTCAAGGTGGTGCTGATCGCCCTGTTCAGCATCAACGCCGGGCAGGCGGTGACCTTCTACGCCGCGCAGTTCTACGTGCTGTTCTTCCTCACCCAGTTCCTCAAGATGGACCCGGCCCTGGCCAATATGCTGCTGATCATCAGCGTGGTGATCGGCGCGCCGTTCTTCATCTTCTTCGGCTGGCTGTCGGACAAGGTCGGCCGCAAGCCGGTGCTGATGGTCGGCCTGTTGCTGGCCACCGCGCTGTACTTCCCGATCTTCAAGTCCCTGGCCCACTACGCCAACCCGGCCATCGACCAGGCCAGCCGCCAGGCGCCGATCAGCGTGCTGGCCGACCCCGCCACCTGCACCTTCCAGTTCGACCCGGTGGGCAAGGCGCGTTTCGACAGCCCATGCGACAAGGTCAAGACCTTCCTGGTCAAGCAGGGCCTGCCCTACACCAGCGTCGCCGCGCCGGCCGGCAGCCCGGTGCAGGTCAACGTCGGCGAAGTACAGATCGACGGTTTCGACGAGGCGGCCCTGCGCGGTGCCGTGACCCTGGCCGGCTACCCGCAATCGGCCGACACCCAGAACGTCAACAAAACCATGGTGGTGGTGCTGATCGTCGCCCTGATCCTGATCGCCGCCATGTGCTACGGCCCGCTGGCGGCGCTGATGGTCGAGCTGTTCCCGACCCGTATCCGCTACACCTCCATGTCCCTGCCCTACCACATCGGCAACGGCTGGTTCGGCGGCTTCCTGCCCACCGTGTCCTTCGCCCTGGTGGTGTATACCGGCGATATCTTCTACGGCCTGTGGTACCCGGTGCTGATCACCGGGGTCAGCCTGCTGGTCGGCCTGATCTGCCTGCGGGAAACCCGCAACGTCGATATCGACAACAACTGATGTCGCTCCTTTCGCGAGCAAGCTCACTCCTGCAAGGCCTGCACATTTCCCTGTAGGAGCGAGCTTGCTCGCGATCAATCCCAGGACCACCGCAAACCTCTAGCCCCCCACCCGCTGGACCCAGAAACAAGAACGGCCCGGATCAGAAGATCCGGGCCGTTTGCGTTGCGGATGAAAAAGCCTCAGTAAGGATTGCAGCGCTGGGCTACAGCCGTGGCCTGGTCGACGTAAGGCCGCGCCGGTTCAAGGTTCCACTCGGGCTTGTTCCGGACGGGCCTGCCGTCATAGCTGGCCGCCAGGTGACACACCAGTTGCCGGCGGAGCGAGCCGCCATTGACGCTGTATTGCCGCCATTGCTCATCGTCTTTGTGCTGGTTGTACAACTCGGCAAACATCCTGTCGGTCTGATCGTCCTTGATCGCCCGGCCGCAAGCGGTGGGCACTACCTGGAGCGACCAGGCCTTGGGCCCGAGCTTCGGATCGTCGCGTTGCACCCAGGAACTTGACTCGATGTACTTGTCGCAAAATTGTTGCGTGGGCGCAGGAGCGGTCTGGATGCACGAGAAGCTGGCCTTGCCGGCTGGCGTGCGCGGAAAGTCGATCTTGACGATGTTGCGATCCTTGCCGGTCTTGCTCTTGTAGTCGCGCTGATTGGCCAGGGCATCGTTCAAGCCCCGTTGATCGCTGTAGAAAAACGCCAGGATCGGCAGTTCGTTGTCTTTCGGGTTACCCAGGCGCAACTCGGTCTGGGTCTGGAACTCACGGGGATTGATGACTCGCCGGGCCCCCATGAAGTTTTGAAACGCGCTGGCCCGATCCTGGCTGCTCATGGGATTGCGCATATTGAAGCCGCATTGCAACTGGTCCTGCTTGCGGTCGTTGTTGAACCGGGTGAAGTGCGCGACCCAGGCCTTGGAGCTGTTGATAGGCGGGGCCATGGCCTGGCATACCGCCTCTGTCTGGCTGGTGTTGCGGTTATTGCCGCAGCCCCGGTCATCCCTGAAGTCGGTCCAGGCGTCGTTGGGAAACGCGCAGTAAACGTGCACCGGGGTCTCGGGCTCACGCACCAGGTCGATCGGCTTGATGATGTAGCCGTTCTGGGTGCTCATGCCCGGGTCTTCATAGCTGATGCCGTCGGCACGCATCCAGGACGCGGCAAAGGTCCCCAGCTCCCGGGCCTTTGGGCTCGGGTTCCATACGTCCCATTGCTGCCCCTTCGCCGGGTCGGCGCGGTGCGTGCCCCTGATCAGCAAGCCGGAACAGTCCGAGGCCGGATCTTTCCCACAACTGTCGACGGTTTTGTTGTAGAGGCTTTCGACCTGTTTCAGCGTCTCCTCGCAGGACTCGGCATTGGCCGATGTCATGTGCAAGAACAACGGTAATACGAGTATCGGGACCATCCTGTTCAAAGGTTTTTTCATGGCATGCATCTCCCTGATTAGCCAAAACACGACCTGCACTCTGCGATCCATCGGAACCCGACATCAGGTTCCTGCTGACTGACGCAAAGATCGATCTACCGGCCCTTCAACGCAGCACCGGATTGCACCCTGCGGCCCGGGTGTCGCTGTCCGACAACGCCGGCCGGAAAGGCTCGAGATTCCACGGCGTCTTGCCGCGGTAATTGACCAGCACGCAGCTCAATTGCTGGCGCATGCTGCCGGCGGATTTCTCATTGTCGCGCCAGTTGCTATCGGCCCCCTTGAGGGCGAACAACTGGTCGTACAGCATCCCGGCCTGCTCGTTGGGCAAGGCGCGCCCGGCCGCCGTGGGCACCACGCTCAAGGTCCACTCGTCCTGGCGGGTGCCGGGGTCGTAGCGCTTGACCCAGTCGGCGGAGGCAATGTACTGCGGCGCCTGCACCGGCACGGGATTGCAACCGGCCTTGGCCGCTTCCTGGGGCGTGACGTTGGGGCGGAACGGTTCCAGGTTCCACTCGGTCTTGGCCGGGTAGTTCTGCACCAGGCAGCTCAGTTGCTGGCGCATGCTGCCCGGGGATTTTTCGTTGTCGCGCCACTGGCTGTCGGCGCTGCGCAACTCGAACAGTTCCTTGTACAACGCCTCCTGGTCGCTGGCCTGGATCGCCTTGCCCTGGGCGGTGGGCGTGACGTTGAGGGTCCATTCGTTTTTCTTGCTGCCGGGGTCGTAGCGCTCGACCCAGGTGGCCGCCGCGATATAGCGCGGCGCAGCTGGCACCGGCGCGGGCTGCCCGCCACCGGCGGTTGTCAGGTCGATCGCCTGGTCGGCGGCGACATAGCTGAAGCGCTGCTCCGCCGGCTTGGTGAAGTCCAGCCGCAGGATCGGCACGCTGTAGCCCTGGGCCTGGAGTTTCTTCTGGAAGTTGCGCGCGCTGTTCAGACCGTTCTCCGGTTTCGGCGGCGCCTGGTCACCGCGGGTGGCGAAGTTCTGCGTGCTGTTGACGTTGTAGATGAAGGCATCGATGTACTTCATGTTCTCGCTGCCATCGTTGGTCGCCGAGGCATTCTTGAGCATGAATTCGTTGACCTGGGCGCTGTAGGCGAAGGGGTCCTTGTTGGTGGTGTTCACCCGCGATTCGTGGACCCGGATCATGGCGCTCCAATCGCTGGGTTTTTCCGCGTTCCAGGAACACTGGCTGTACTGGATCGGCCCCTTCATCAAGCCGGTGTATTTCTGCGTCCACTGCTCGGCGGTGCTGACCCCTACTTCCGAACAGGTGCCGTAGGCCAGCGCAGCATTGCGGTTGGTCATGGTGCCCTGGGCGGCGCGCGGCGGTTCGCGGCTGTCGAAGAAGCCGCAGCCGTACCACTTGCGTTCCGGCCCGGTGCCGCCGTCGAAGGCGTAGATACAGGTCCAGCCCTGCTCCTTGACCGGCAGCTTCAAGGCCACCGCGTCAGTGGGCGTGCGCAGGATGAAACCGGCCGGGTGGATGAGGATCTTGGTGCTCAGGTCCTTGCGGATCCAGGAGTAGGACGTCGCACCGATCTTGATCGCGTAAGGGCTGTAGTCCCAGGGGTTGAACGGCCCGTCATTGACCATGCGCAAGGTCACGCCGCTGCAGTAGTAATGCCCGCGCGCGGCGCCGGTGTCGGGCTCCCGGCAGGCGTCCTTGAGGGTGTTGTAGTTGCGGTTGATGCGGTTCAGGGTCTCGAGCGGATCGAGCGGTGGCTGGGCGGCCACCGCGCAAAATGCCAGGGGCAGAGTCCAGGCGAGGACAAAAGACGAACGAACGGCTGGGTGCATGGCGACCTCCTTGTCGCAGTGCGGGTGAGAGCTTTTGCAGTCAGCCTAGACCAAGGACGAAAAAATGTTGCCAGAAATGTCGCGCGAAAAATCACAGCTTGGGATTGGGCAACAGGCTGGAGAGAGAAGCGGTGCTGCTGGAAAAAAAGCGGCGCATTGCGCGCCGCTTCCGTTGCTGTCGATCAGGCCACGATATCGGTGGTCGCCGCCTGGCCGACGGTGCCCACGGCGAAGTCCACCGCGCCCAGGCCGGTGAGGTCGACCATCAGGCTGGTCTGGTCGGTCTCGGCGTAGTAGGTCAGGATCGCGTCGCCGGCATGGCCGGTGAAACCGCTGACGAAGTTCAGGGTCGCCTGGCCCGAGGCGAACTGCGCCAGGCCACTGAGGTCGATCTTGTCCTGGCCACTGGTGAAATCCATGATCCAGTCGGGCTCGGTCAGGGTCGAATCCGCAGCCTCGCCGAACACGAAGGTGTCCGCCCCTGCCCCGCCCCACAGCGTGTCGCGACCACCGCCGCCGTAGAGGATGTCGTTGCCGGCACCGCCTTCGAGGATGTTGGCCGCGGCGTTGCCGATCAGCAGGTCGTTGCCCGCACCGCCAATGGCGTTTTCCAGGGTCACGCCTTGGGCCACGGACACGTTGCCCACCAGGCCGCCGACGTCGGAGAACGAACCCTCGTTGAGGTTGATCTTCTGGTTCTGGGTGAAGCCGGAGAAGTCCAGGGTGTCGTTGCCGCCGCCGTCCCACACCGAGAACACCAGCTTGGAGGCTGCCGAACTGGCGCTGTAGAAATCGCGCCCGGTGTTGGAGTTGAAGCCGTACACGGTGTCGTCGGCGCGAGTCTCGTGGTTGGCACCGTAGAGTTTCTGCACGGCCACGATGTCGTCCATCAAGGGTGCCGAAGCGTAGGCGCCACCGCCGTCCTTACTGAAGTTCTGCCCGGTGTTGCTCTCGCTCCAGTAGCTCATCAGGCTGTAGCCGCGAGTGTCCTGGGCGTAGGTGGCATCGTTGTAGGTCGGGTTACCGTTGCCGGCGTTGTAGGCACCCGGATGGGACAGGCCCAGGCTGTGGCCGATTTCGTGGGTCAGGGTCTGGCGACCGTAGTTGCCGTTGCCCGGGGTCTCGTTGACCCGGTACTGATCGTTGATCAGGTACCAGGACTGGCCGTCATAGCTGCTGCCCGAAGGCAGGTAGGCAAAGGCCGCGCCGCCAGTGCTGACGTTGTAGTTGCCGAAACTCAGGTGGCCGTCACCGCCGCTCGCCGCTTCGTTGAAGCTCACATTGGCCACGTCCGACCAGGATTGCAGGGCCAGGAACGCCTGGGCTTTCTGCAACGCGCTGAACTCGCTGAAGGTGCCCAGCTTGGGGTTGTAGTTGGCCGGTTCGCGGGTGAGGAAGCTGTAGCTCAGCTCGACCTTGCCGTCGCCGTTCTGGTCGTGCCAGGACAGGTTCTTGCGCAGGATCTGGTCGGCGGCCTGGTCCGCGGTGTACGACGGTTTGCCGTTCACCAGCTCCGAGCCGCCACGGTCATAGGCGTGGCTGAAAGCAGTGATCAGTTGGTAGGCATCGCTGCCTGGAGCTGCCGAAAAACCGGCATTTTCTTTGGCTTTTGCCATCATTTACATCCTTGTTCAACGCTGAAAGTTTCCGATAGACCACGGCGACCTGTTAGCGAGATCGTCCTATCACTCGCCCTATTCAAGGCGGGGAAAAACTGACACAGAGGCCGGCGCTTCGTCCACGATTTTTATTGTCCGACAATCTGCCCAGACAACCTTTCATATCATTAAAATCGCCGCCAATCCCTTGCCCAGGCACGCCATACGCTAAGCTTCAGCGCTAACGGAGCACACTGCCGCACCCGAGCTTCTGCCTGTTTCCTGAAGGAGTCCACGATGAAAAAAATCCTCCTGAGCTGCGCCCTGTCGCTGGTCGCCAGCGCCGCCCACGCCGAAGGCATCCCGCTGTTCAACGTCGACTGTCCGGGCAATATTCCGGTCAGCGCGGACGAAGGGGGGCCGGTGTTCATCAACGGCAAGCAAGCCCAGACCAAGACCGTCAACGAGCGTTATTTCGAGGCCACGGGCGCGGGCATCATGGTGGCCATCAGCGTGGAGGACGACGACTCGGTGGTCGTGACCTACAGCGGCAAGCAAGGCGCCAGCGGCATTTGCACCTCGGTCGACGACTGAGCCACTTCAACCCGGACAAACAGGCATTCAATGGACATTGCAGGCATTCCCTTCGGCACCACCGACTGGTCACAGATCGAAGCCACCGAGCATCGCGGCGAAACCGGCAGCGCCTACTGGCGCACCCGGCAGTTCGGCGCCATCCGCGCGCGGATGGTCGAATACAGCCCCGGCTACCTGGCCGATCACTGGTGCTCCAAGGGGCATATCCTGTTTTGCCTGGAAGGCGAGCTGCACACCGAACTCGAAGACGGCCGCCGGTTCGTGCTGACGCCCGGCATGAGCTACCAGGTGGCGGACAACGCCGAACCCCATCGCTCGTTCACCGCAGTCGGCGCCAAGTTGTTCGTGGTCGACTGAACCAATGGGTAGACGGGGTTGCGCGCCCCGTCCGCCACTTCAGGGCAGCTGTTTCAGAACAGCCCCATCTGCCCACCCACCAGGGTGCTGAAGTCGTCCTGCACGAACGGCAGGATGGCATCCGCCACCGGCTGCAATTGCCGGGTCACGTAGTGATCGTAATCGATGGCCGCGGTGCGGTTTTCCAGGGGTTCGGGACCGGCCAGGGTGATCACGTAGCTGATCCAGCCGCCGTTCTGATAGCGCTGGGGCCGGCCCTGCTGCTGGTTGTATTCGTCGGCCAGGCGCGCGGCCCGCACATGGGGCGGCACGTTGCGTTCGTAGTCGTCCAGCTGGCGGCGCAGGCGCTTGCGGTACACCAGTTGCTCGTCCAGCTCGCCGGCCAGGGTGCGCCGCACGTAGTCGCGTACATAGTCCTGGTACGGCTGGCGGTGGAAGATCCGCTGGTACAGCTCCTGCTGGAACTGCTGGGCCAGCGGCGACCAGTCGGTGCGCACCGCTTCCAGGCCCTTGTAGACCATGTCCTGGGTGCCGTCGGCGCGGGTCACCAGGCCGGCGTAGCGCTTCTTGCTGCCCTCCTCCGCGCCGCGGATGGTCGGCATCAGGAAGCGGCAAAAGTGGGTTTCGAATTGCAGCTCCAGGGCACTTTCCAGGCCGTATTCATCGCGCAGGTGATCGCGCCACCACTGGTTGACGTGCTGCACCAGGGCGCGGCCGATGCGCGTGGCATCCGCCTCGGCGTGGGCGCTGCCGAGCCAGACGAAGGTCGAGTCGGTGTCGCCGTAGATCACCTTGTGACCCTGCGCCTCGATGAGCTGGCGGGTGCGGCGCATGATTTCGTGGCCACGCATGGTGATCGACGACGCCAGGCGCGGATCGAAGAAGCGGCAACCGCTGGAACCGAGCACGCCGTAGAAGGCGTTCATGATGATCTTCAGTGCCTGGGACAGCGGCGCGTTGCGTTCGCGCTTGGCCACTTCGCGGCTCTCGGCGACCCGGGCGACGATCGACGGCAGGCAATGCCGGCTGCGGGAAAACCGCGCGCCGCGAAAGCCCGGCACCGATTCGTCGTCCGCCGGGTGGCGCAAGCCTTCCACCAGCCCCACCGGGTCGATCAGGAAGCTGCGGATGATCGACGGGTACAGGCTCTTGTAGTCCAGCACCAGCACCGACTCGTAGAGACCGGGGCGCGAGTCCATGACAAAACCGCCGGGGCTGGCCTCTGGCGGCTTCTCGCCGAGGTTCGGCGCGACGAAGCCCTGGCGATGCATCAGCGGCATGTACAGGTGGGTGAAGGCCGCCACCGAACCGCCGCTGCGGTCGGCCGGCAGGCCGGTGACCGTGGCCCGCTCGAGAAGAAAGGTGAGCAGTTCGGTCTTGGCGAAAATCCGCGTCACCAGCTCGCAGTCCTTGAGGTTGTAGCGCGCCAGGGCGGGCTTGTCCTCGGCGAACATGCGGTTGATTTCATCCATGCGCTGGTAAGGGTTGTCGATCGACTTGCCTTCGCCGAGCAGGGTCTGGGCGACGTTTTCCAGGCTGAAGGACGGGAAGCTCCAGGTCGCCGAGCGCAGGGCTTCGATGCCATCGATGATCAGGCGCCCGGCAGCCGCGGCGAAATAGTGGGTGCGGCTGCCGTGTTCGCGCCACTGCATCTCCTCGCCACCGCGCCCCAGGCGCAAGGGCACCGCCAGGCGGCGGGCGTGTTCGTGCAGCACCCGCAGGTCGAACTGCACCAGGTTCCAACCGATGATCGCATCCGGGTCGTGGCGCTCCAGCCACTGGTTGAGCCGTTCGAGCAACTGCTCGCGGCTGGCGCAGAACTCCAGGTCGAAGTCCACCGCGCTGTCGTCCTCGCGAGCGCGACCGAGCATGTACACCTGGCGCTGGCCGCAGCCTTCCAGGGCGATGGAATACAACTCGCCGGTCTCGCTGGTCTCGATATCCAGCGACACCAGCTTCAACGCCGGCCGATAGTCCGGCGCCGGCTTCATCTGCGCCTCCAGCAGTATCCCGCCCTCGCCCGGGGTGCCGCCGAACCATACCGGCGCGGTGATGAAGCGCTCCATCAGGTAGCGCTCGGGCGGACGCACATCGGCCTCGAACACCTCGACGCCGGCGCGGCGCAAGGTCTTGTCGAGACGGATCAATTGATTGTGCTGCGGGCAATACAGGCCGAGCACCGGGCGGTGCTGGAAGTCGCACAGGCCCAGGGGCCGCAATTCGACATCGCGATCGTCGGCCAGCAGGCGCCGGGCCTGTTCCTGCTGTTCGGCGGGAATAAAGGCCACGGAGGTCTGCACCGGCAAGCGGATCTGGCGCGGCCCGGCGTCGGTCGCCAACCAGAACTCGACTTCCGTGCCTGCCGGCGTGTCACGCCAATGCCGGGTCAGGACGAAGCCCTGCTGTAAATCCACCACTGCAACCTCAAGCACCTGTTTCAAGGCCTCGATTCTACCTGTCCTCGCTCGCGATAGCCCGTTCCGGGCATGTGCCTAAAGGTTTTGTCGGACAATATGTAGTGCTTGAAAATTTTCACTACAAAACCGTTGACGAGGCGAATTTGCCCTTGCATGATGCAGGCGTCTCCCCGATCGGGAGACTTGGCAAAGGTGTTATGAGCAAGCTCGTCTGACCGCCGAGCTGTTAACCCGGATGTGTACTGCCCACAAGGCAGATTGATGAAACTGACCTGGCATGAACGTCCAGTACAAAGGGCGGGAAGCTGGCGAAAACTCCTCAAGATGCTTGTGGCCGAAACTGAAAACTTCGGCAGCTTGATCCAGGTTTACGCTGCTTCTCTTCGTTGTGACGCTATTGCGTAGCAGTTAATCAAGACGACTACACGCATCAGGCTCTGGGCCTTATCTGTATCCGACAGACACCCTCTGTCGCCCTGTTTCCGGTATCAGGGTTCAACTTACCGATGTAGCGATATCAATTAGCGACTCAACTAGATAGATCGAAATGGTCAAGGGGCTTACAAATGAATCTGAACAATCAACCAACTATTGATGAACTGGCTCGTATGTTCGCGGCACAGAAAGACAAACATGACAGCCACATCCTGTGGATTGCCAAGTCTGGCCAGGTCCATATCGACTGCCTGTCGCCCCACGCCCATGAAGAAGAGTTCGACAAGAACAACCAGGACCTGCTGGCCCGCCTGAAAATGTACCGCCGTGGCCAGGGCTACGTCGGCAAGAAGGCCGCCGCCGACAGGGACTTCATCGGACGGGTACTGGATACCCTGAAGAATGAATGGCAATCGCTGCAGAACAAGTCGGAAGTTCGGGTGATTGACCGGTTCTGCTAAGTACAACTTGTCGTTGTCGCTGATCAATCGTTGATCCATTAAATAAAAAGGGACGCTCCCAATAAGAGCGTCCCTTTTTTATTGTCGGTTATTTGGATGACGCGGTACTTCTGCTGAACCGCGTTATCCTTCATCGCGGGCAAGCCTCNCCCGCGATGCAGCCGCCACTGATCAAAAGGCAAAACACGAACAACCAAAAGCCCCCCAGAACCCCTGGAAGTCACTGACCGGCACATTGGACAGCCGCGCCCGCTCGTGACCGTGGGCATGCACGCCACACGGGCCGCTGCACTGGTGCACCTGGTTGAGCACCGGCGAGGCTGGGCGCCAGTGGCCCGGCACCTTGACCACCGGCGACCAGTCCGGAGTCACCGGCAGGGTCGGCGGTGCCAGCCTGGAGAAATCGCCGGCGGCGTGCACCACCTTGCCGTCGACCACAGTCAGCACCGATTCGATCCACTTGATGGCCTCTTCCTCGACGCTGAAGTAGTCCGCCGACAACGCCACCAGATCCGCCAACTGGCCGACCTTGATCTGGCCCTTCTTGCCCTGCTCCGAGGAGAACCAGGCGCTGCCATGGGTGTACAGCTCCAGGGCGGTGTCGCGGCTCAGGCCCTGGGGATAGAGCTCCAGGCCGCCGACAGTCTTGCCGCTGACCATCCAGTACAGCGAGGTCCAGGGGTTGTAGCTGGAAACCCGGGTGGCGTCAGTGCCGGCGCCCACCGGCACGCCCTCGGCCAACATGCGCTGGATCGGCGGGGTCTGCTCGGCCGCCTTGGCGCCGTAACGATCGACGAAGTATTCGCCCTGGAACGCCATGCGGTCCTGGATCGCGATGCCGCCGCCCAGCGCCCTCACCCGCTCGATGTTCTTCGGGCTGATGGTTTCGGCGTGGTCGAAGAACCACGGCAGGCCGTTGAACGGAATATCGCGGTCGACCTTCTCGAACACGTCGAGCATGCGCGAGATCGACTCGTCATAGGTGGCATGCAGGCGAAATGGCCAGCGCTGTTCCACCAGATGGCGTACCACCGGCTCCAGCTCCTGCTCCATGGTCTGCGGCAGGTCCGGACGCGGTTCGAGGAAGTCCTCGAAGTCCGCCGCCGAGAACACCAGCATCTCCCCGGCGCCGTTGTGGCGCAGGAAGTCATCGCCCTGACCGTAAGTGACCTTGCTGGTCCAGTTCTTGAAGTCCGCCAGCTCTTCCTTGGGCTTCTGGGTGAACAGGTTGTAGGCGATGCGCACCGTCAACTGCTGCTTGGCCGCCAGCTCGTTGATCACCTCGTAGTCGTCCGGGTAATTCTGGAAACCGCCCCCGGCATCGATGGCGCTGGTGACGCCCAGGCGATTGAGTTCGCGCATGAACTGGCGGGTCGAGTTGACCTGGTATTCCAGCGGCAGCTTCGGCCCCTTGGACAGGGTCGAGTAGAGAATCATCGCGTTGGGCCGGGCCACCAGCATGCCGGTGGGTTCGCCGTTGGCGTCGCGGACGATCTCGCCACCCGGCGGGTTCGGCGTGTTGCGGTTGTAGCCCACCACCCGCAGTGCCGCGCGGTTGAGCAAGGCGCGGTCGTACAGGTGCAGGACGAACACCGGAGTGTCCGGCGCGGCCTGGTTCAGTTCCTCGATGGTCGGCATGCGTTTTTCGGCGAACTGGAATTCGTTCCAGCCGCCCACCACCCGCACCCATTGCGGCGCCGGGGTGCGTTCGGCCTGGTCCTTGAGCATGCGCAGGGCATCCACCAGCGACGGCACGCCTTCCCAGCGCAGTTCCAGGTTGTAGTTCAGGCCGCCGCGAATCAGGTGCAGGTGTGAGTCGTTGAGGCCGGGAATCACCGTGCGGCCCTTGAGGTCGATGACCTGGGTGGCGCTGCCGCGCAGGGCCATGGCCTCGGCGTCGTTGCCCACGGCGATGAACCGGCCGTCCTTGATGGCGACCGCGGTGGCCGTCGGCCGGGCCCGGTCGACTGTGTGCAGGCGGCCGTTATGCAGGATCAGATCGGCAATGGCGTTGCTCATGACAGTACTCCTTGTCGGCGAAAAGTAAGGCCCGCTCGGGCCGCTCATGCAGGGGTTCGCGGTTGCAGCCAGCGACTGAACAGGCGGGTCGCCCAGGGCATGAAGACATAGACCACCAGCAGCACGATGCTCAAGGTGATCAGCACGTTGGCCGGAATGTAGCCAGCGAACCATGGCAACCAGGCGAACAGCGGTTGCCACAGGGCCGGCACCAGCAAGCTCAGCGGCAGGATCACCAGGAAGGTCACGCATGCCTGCTTCCAGCGCGGCGGCGGTGTGGCGGTCCCGGCTTCATTGGGGGTGAACCAGAATTCGCGGTCGGCGTTGATCTCGGTCCGGTCGCCGTCGGCCAGCATGGGCTGGGCCTCTGCCACCAGGTCGCGGCGGTCGGCGGAATCGAGCCAGTGCTGCAACTGCTCGGTGCTGGCAAAGCGCAGCACGCTGGTGAACAGCGCCAGGCCGCCACTGTGACCGCGCACCACATCGATCCCCAGGTGCCCGGGGTAGCTGCGGGCGGTGCCGATGATCCGGCGCAACCAGGCTTCGTATGCCTGGTCCTGGCCTGCCTTGACCCGGTGCCGCACCAGCAGGGTGACCACGCCGTCGGAAAGTTCGAGGTTCATGACAGTCTCCAGGCCGCGGATGAGAAGAAAGGGGCCAGCGGACGGCTGTTGCAGCGTCCGCTGGCGAAGGGCTTACTTGACCTGACGTTGCGGCGCCTTGTGCACCATGGTGTAGGCGTAGTCCACGCCCATGCCGTAGGCGCCGCTGTGCTCGCGCACCAGGTCCATCACCGCGTCGTAGGTTTCCTTGTGCGCCCAGTCGCGCTGGAATTCGAGCAGCACTTGCTGCCAGGTCACAGGAACGGCGCCGGCCTGGATCATGCGCTGTACCGACATGTCATGGGCTTCCTGGGTGGTACCGCCGGAGGCGTCGGTGACGATGTACACCTCGTAGCCTTCGGCCAGGGCTTCCAGGGCCGGGAAGTTCAGGCAGACCTCGGTCCACAGCGCAGCCATGATCAGCTTCTTGCGCCCGGTGGCCTTGACTGCTTCCACCAGCTTCTTGTCTTCCCAGGAGTTCATCGAGGTGCGTTCGATCGGCTGATGGTCGGGAAACACGCTGAGCAGTTCCGGCCAGATGTAGCCGCTGAAACTCTCGGTTTCCACCGAGGTGAAGATGGTCGGCACGTTGAAGATCTTCGCCGCCTTGGCCAGGCCCACGGTGTTGTTCTTCAGGGTCTGGCGATCGATCGACTGCACGCCGAAGGACATCTGCGGCTGGTGATCGATCAGGATCAGGGTGGAGTTGCTTGGGTTGAGCAGTTCACGGATAGACATGGCGCGTTCCTTTTGCTGTCGAGTGGGTTCAAAGGTTGAGTTGC
>NZ_JBQENK010000011.1:125306-153341 GCF_052044735.1 Pseudomonas sp. 22526 | reverse complement strand
TGCGAACGGCAACGCAGTTGCCGCAAAACCTGAGTCCGCGATCTGCCTGGAAAACCACATCGCCTGGTTTTACGACGGCTACGCCGCCGATCGCAGGCTACGCCAGCGGCTACAGGGATCGCGATGCCTGTGTAGCCGCTGCCGAGCTTGCGAGGCTGCGAACGGCAACGCAGTTACCGCAAAACCTGAGTCCGCGATCTGCCTGGAAAACCACATCACCTGGTTTTACGACGGCTGCGCCGCCGATCGCAATCTGCAGCAGCGGCTACAGGGACCGCGATGCCTGTGTAGCCGCTGCCGAGCTTGCGAGGCTGCGAACGGCAACGCAGTTGCTGCAAAACCTGAGTCCGCGATCTGCATGGAAAACCACATCGCCTGGTTTTACGACGGCTACGCCGCCGATCGCAGCCTGCGCCAGCGGCTACAGGGACCGCGATGCCTGTGTAGCCGCTGCCGAGCTTGCGAGGCTGCGAACGGCAACGCAGTTGCCGCAAAACCTGAGTCCGCGATCTGCCTGGAAAACCACATCACCTGGTTTTACGACGGCTGCGCCGCCGATCGCAGGCTACGCCAGCGGCTACAGGGATCACGGTGTCCGCGAGGCAAAAAAATGCCCGCACAATGGCGGGCATTTTTTCAGCTCAGCGATGACGCGAAGCTTATTTGGCAGTGAACGCCGAGTAGCTGTTCATCAGGTTGCGATAGTTCGGGATACGCTGCGACAGCAGGTTGGCCAGGCCTTCCATGTCGTTGCGCCAGTCGCGCTGCAGCTCGCACGCCACGGAGAACCAGTTGACCAGTTGCGCGCCGGCGGCGGCCATGCGGGCCCAGGCGGCCTGCTGCACCACCTCGTTGAAGGTACCGGAAGCGTCGGTCACGACGAACACGTCAAAACCTTCTTCCAGTGCGCACAGGGTCGGGAACGCCACGCAGACGTCAGTCACCACGCCGGCGATGATCAGTTGCTTGCGGCCGGTGGCCTTGATCGCCTTGACGAAGTCTTCGTTGTCCCAGGCATTGATCTGGCCTGGACGAGCGATGTAGGGCGCGTCCGGGAACATCTCTTTCAGCTCGGGTACCAGCGGGCCGTTCGGGCCGGATTCGAAGCTGGTGGTGAGGATGGTCGGCAGTTTGAAGAACTTGGCGCAGTCGGCCAGGGCCAGCACGTTGTTCTTGAACTCGTTCGGCGAGAAATCCTGGACCAGCGAGATCAGGCCAGTCTGGTGGTCGACCAGCAGAACGACGGCATCGTTGATGTCCAGGCGCTTGTAGGTTGCGTTGCTCATGTGGAACTCCTCGGTGGGTGGATATAGCTGAGGGCGCCGACCACTGCGACCGGCGCCGGGTATGAATGGTCAGAAGGCAAAGCACGAGCAGCCGAAGGCGCCCCAGAAACCCTGGAAGTCACTGACCGGCACATTGGACAGGCGCGCCCGCTCGTGGCTGTGGGAGTGCACCGCGCACGGGCCGCTGCACTGGTGCACCTGGGCCACCAGCGGCGAGGTCGGGCGCCAGTGCCCCGGCACCTTGACCACCGGCGACCAGTCCGGCAGCACCGGCACCATGGGCGGCGAAAGCCTGGAGAAGTCGCCGGCGGCGTACACCACCTTGCCGTCGACCACAGTCAGCACCGACTCGATCCACTTGATGGCTTCTTCCTCGACGCTGAAGAAGTCCGCGGACAGGGCCGCCAGGTCCGCCAGTTGGCCGACCTTGATCTGGCCCTTCTTGCCCTGTTCCGAGGAGAACCAGGCGCTGCCATGGGTGAAGAGTTCCAGCGCGGTCTGCCGCGGCAGGCCTTCGGCGTGCAGCTCCATACCGCCCACGGTCTTGCCGCTGACCATCCAGTACAGCGAGGTCCAGGGGTTATAGCTGGAGACGCGGGTGGCATCGGTGCCGGCGCCTACTGGCACGCCTTCGGCCAGCATGCGCTTGATCGGCGGCGTCTGTTCGGCGGCCTTGGCGCCGTAGCGGTCGACAAAGTATTCGCCCTGGAACGCCATGCGGTCCTGGATCGCGATGCCGCCACCCAGCGCCCTCACCCGCTCGATGTTTTTTGGCGTGATGGTTTCCGCGTGGTCGAAGAACCACGGCAGGCCGTTGAACGGAATGTCGCGGTTGACCTTCTCGAACACGTCGAGCATCCGTGAAATCGACTCGTCGTAGGTGGCGTGCAAGCGGAACGGCCAGCGCTGTTCCACCAGATGGCGCACCACCGGTTCCAGTTCCTGCTCCATGGTCTGCGGCAGGTCCGGACGCGGTTCGAGGAAGTCCTCGAAGTCGGCGGCGGAGAACACCAGCATCTCCCCGGCGCCGTTGTGCCGCAGGAAGTCGTCGCCCTGGTGCAGCTTGACGCTGCCGGTCCAGTTCTTGAAGTCGGTGAGTTCTTCCTTGGGCTTCTGGGTGAACAGGTTGTAGGCGATGCGCACCGTCAACTGCTGCTCCCGGGCCAGTTGCTCGATCACCGCGTAGTCGTCCGGGTAGTTCTGGAAGCCGCCGCCGGCGTCGATGGCGCTGGTCAGGCCCAGGCGATTGAGTTCGCGCATGAACTGGCGGGTCGAGTTGACCTGGTATTCCAGGGGCAGCTTCGGCCCCTTGGCCAGGGTCGAATAGAGAATCATCGCGTTGGGCCGGGCCACCAGCATGCCGGTGGGTTCGCCGTTGCTGTCGCGCACGATCTCGCCGCCCGGCGGGTTCGGTGTGTTGCGGGTGTAGCCGGCGACCCGCAGCGCCGCGCGGTTGAGCAAGGCACGGTCGTACAGGTGCAGGACGAACACCGGGGTGTCCGGCGCCGCCTGGTTGAGCTCTTCCAGGGTCGGCATGCGTTTTTCGGCGAACTGGAATTCGTTCCAGCCGCCCACCACCCGCACCCACTGCGGAGTCGGCGTGCGGTCGGCCTGCTCCTTGAGCATGCGCAGGGCATCGGCCAGCGAAGGCACGCCTTCCCAGCGCAGTTCCAGGTTGTAGTTCAGGCCGCCGCGGATCAGGTGCAGGTGCGAGTCGTTGAGGCCGGGGATCACCGTGCGGCCCTTGAGGTCGATGACCTGGGTGGCGCTGCCGCGCAGGGCCATGGCCTCGGCGTCGGTGCCCACCGCGACGAAGCGCCCCTGGCTGATGGCGACCGCGCTGGCACGGGGTTTCTCACGGTCGACGGTGTGGAATTGACCATTGAACAGAATCAGATCGGCGTTCATCGGATGTCCTTCTGAATGGGAAGAGGCAAGGGACAGGCGCGGCCAGAAAGCCGCCGCAGCGCTGAGCAGGGATCCGGCGGCGAGCAGTTGGCGGCGCAGCGGATCGGTCGGTTCGTCGTTATTGGCCATGGTCGGGCTCCAGGTGTCGATCGGTGACAGAGGCTTGCAGCCAGGGTGCGAACAACCGGGTCGCCAGGGGCATGAACAGGTAGACCACCGAGAGCACTATGGTCAGGGTGATCAGGAAGGTGGCGACCACGTAGTTGGCAAGCCAGGCGTTGAGTTGCAGCACAGGCCCCCAGATCAACGGCACCAGCAGGGTGTGCGGCAGAATCACCAGCATAGTCAACAGCGCCTGCTTCCAGCGTGGCGGCGGCGAGTCGGCATCGGCCTGGATGGAAAACCAGAACTCGTGGACCGGGTGGACTTCGGTCTGGTCGCCGTCGGCCAGCATCGGCGCGGCTTCGTCGACCAGCGCCTGGCGTAGCGGCGATTCGAGCCAGCGCTGCATCGCCTCGGTGGAGCAGAAACGCAGCACGCAGGTGAACAGGTCGAGGCCGCCGCTCTTGCCGCGAATCACATCCACGCCCAGATGCCCATCGTGCTGCCCGGCGATACCGACGATGCGCCGCAACCAGGCTTCATAGGGCGCTTCACAACCGGCCTTGACCCGGTGCTTGACGATCAGGGTCACGACCTCATCGGCACCCGGCCGCGCGGTAGTCTCGAGGCGATTGGAATCAGACATAACGCAAGGCTCCGGTGAAACGATCATTGAGGGCCAGCCGTCCCGGGCCGGCGATCAGGATGCTGCTGAACAGGATCAACAGCAGCCAGGCGAACTGCCCTTCGGCCAGGCTCCACTGCGGATGCACCACCAGCAGTGCCACCAGCAGCACCGCGAGGATCGGCAGGCAGGCCAGGCGCACCGCCACCCCGGCGACGATCAGCAATGGGCACAGCACCTCGGCGAAAATCGCCAGCATCAGCGTCAGGTTGGCGCCCAGCTGGAACGGGTCTTCGATGCGTTGCAGCTCGGCGCTGTAGTCGAGCAGTTTCGGCAGGCCGTGCACCCACAGCAGAAACAGCCCGGCGCTGACCCGCAAAAACAGCAGCCCGAAATCCCGGGCCCGTGCATCCCATGCTGAAGCGTTCATTGGCGCACCCACACAATTTGAAAAATTCCCGGCGTCAACGCCGAGATTGCATGGTGCCGCTGCACGGCCGGGAAAAATTGCACGTATGTGCTCTCTTTGCCGCCGGGCCCGGCGCGACTGCCCGCGCCTAGGCGCTGTGGATCTTCAAGGGCTCGGACATGAACTGGGCGATCCGCGAACGCAACCAGCGCTCGGCCGGATCGTTGTCATGTACTCCGCTCCAGGCCATGGACAGCTGCGCCGCCTCGATGGCGAACGGCGGGTCCTCGGCGCGCAAGGCGCAGCCTTCGACCAGGGCACAGGCCGCGTAGTCGGGCACGGTGGCGATCATTTCGGTGCCGGCGAGCAAGGCCCGAAGACCACTGAACTGCGGCACCCCCAGCACCACCCGGCGAGTGCGCCCGACCTTGGCCAGGTCGAGGTCGATATTGCCGCTCAGGTCACCGGAGAACGACACCATGGCGTGGGGCCGCCGGCAGTACTCATCGAGGGTCAAGGGCTCGGGGCGGTTGTCGCCGCGCAGCACCTTGCAGCCGATGTCCCGCAGTTTCTTGCGCTTGGCATTGGCCGGCAATTCGGTGGTGTAGCTGACCCCGACCGAGATCTCCCCGGAGGCCAGCAAGGCCGGCATCAGCAGGTAGTTGGCCCGGCGCACTACCACGACTATGCCCGGGGCCTCTTCGCGCAACTGGCTCAACAGCGGCGGAAACAGACCGAACTCGGCATCGTCCGACAGGCCGATGCGGAACAGGTCGCAGCTGGTCGCCGGATCGAATTCCTTGGCCCGGCTGACCGCGCCCGAGATCGCGTCCATCGCCGGCTGCAGCTCCTTGAGGATCACCAGCGCCCGGGCCGTCGGCTCCATCGCGCGACCGTTGCGCAACAGCAGCGGATCGTCGAACAGGTCGCGCAGGCGGCCGAGGGCGGCGCTCACCGCGGGCTGGCCCATGAACAGTTTCTCGGCAACCCGGGTCAGGTTCTTCTCGAACATCAGGGCCTCGAAAATCACCAGCAGGTTCATGTCGATGCGGCGCAGATCGTTACGGTTCATAGGTGCAGTTCCATTGTCTTGTCAGCCAGGCATGAACTATCCGGCGGTATGCGGCCCCGGCTTGCGGGAGCATGCACGCCTGCCCCACGGAAAAATTGCAGCCATGTGCTGAGTTGCTGCGGTAGCCCAGCCTTGCAAGTGAGCGGAATTAACAACGTTTAACTCGCAAGCCCTCTGCCCCGCCGCCAAGAATGAAGCCCTCTGCGCAGACCTGTTTTCTAAATCGGGAAGCGCCCGGCCCACCCTGCGGTGCGCCGGCGCCTGCCCACCGACATGGAATTTCGTCATGGCCCACGCTCAGCACAACACCGTCCGGGCGTCCGTCCCGCAAACCCGCAAAACCACCCCCGGCGGCCTTTCTCCCTGGCGCGAAAGCCTGGTCAAGCAAATGATCCTCGACGGCCTGAGCAGCACCCTGGAAGTCAGCCAACTCGCCCGGGCCTGCGCCCTGTCGCGCAGCCATTTCTCCCGCGCCTTCAAGTGCAGCACCGGCCTGTCGCCCCAGGAATGGATTCGCTGCCAGCGCATCGCCCGGGCCAAGCAACTGATCCGGAACACCGACCTGAGCCTGACGCAGATCAGCCTGGAATGCGGCTTCTGCGACCAGGCGCACTTCTGCCACATCTTCACCGACAGCGAAGGCATCAACCCCTTTGCCTGGCGGTGCCGGGTCCTGCGCGCCCGCCCCGGCCTCAACCAGGCGAGCACATAAGGCCGCGACACACTCGATAACCGGCAATAAAAAACGCCGAGGGGCAGAACCTCTCGGCGTTTTTTCATGGGTAAGGCGCAGGTCGCCGAGCCACTCAGGCCTCGACGAATGCCAGCAGGTCGGCGTTGAGCTGATCCTTGTGGGTGTCGGTCAGGCCATGGGGCGCGCCTGGGTAGACCAGCAGCTTCGCGTCCTTGACCAGCCTGGCCGAGGCGATGCCGGCGGCTTCGATCGGCACGATCTGGTCGGCGTCGCCGTGCACCACCAGGGTCGGCACGTCGAACTTCTGCAGGTCTTCGGTGAAGTCGGTTTCGGAGAAGGCCTTGATGCAGTCATAGGTGTTCTTGTGGCCGGCCAGCATGCCCTGCATCCAGAACCAGTCGATCATACCCTGGGAAGGTGTGGCGCCAGGCTGGTTGAAACCGAAGAACGGCCCGCTGGCGACGTCCTTGTACAGTTGCGAACGGTCGGCCAGGGAGGCCTCGCGCAGGCCGTCGAACACTTCGATCGGCAGGCCGCCGGGGTTGGCCGCGGTCCTGAGCATCAGCGGCGGCACCGCGGAAATCAGCCCGGCCTTGGCGACCCGCGCCGTGCCGTGGCGACCGATGTAGCGCGCCACTTCGCCACCGCCGGTAGAGAAACCGAACAGCACCGCGTTTTGCAGGTCCAGGTGTTCGATCAACTGCGCCAGGTCGTCGGCGTAGGTGTCCATCTCGTTGCCGGACCAGGGTTGGCTGGAGCGGCCATGCCCGCGGCGGTCATGGGCGATGACCCGGTAGCCCTTGGACGCCAGGAAGATCATCTGCGCCTCCCAGCTGTCGCTGTTCAGCGGCCAGCCGTGGCTGAAGACGACGGGTTGGCCACTGCCCCAATCCTTGTAATAGATCTCGGTGCCGTCGCGGGTGGTGAATGTACTCATGGCATGTGCTCCTTCAGAGGGTTGGGTGACTCAAATCGATGAATGGCCCAGGCGCTCGGCCAGGCGCGCCACCCGCTCGCCCAGGTGCGCGGCGGTGCGGCGGTCTTCCAGAGGGGGTGCGTGTTCCGGGGACTGTTCGACATTCGACTGGGCCATGGCGCCCAGGGAACTGCCGAGGCGATTCAACTGGCCATCGAATACTCCGATGCTGGAACGCGCCGGCAGCAGGTCGAGGCCGACCCAGATCATCGAGTGCTGGGCCGCGAAGACCGCCATCTGCAATAAGGTGTTGAGCTTGTCGCCACACAGGCAACCGGAATTGGTGAAGCCGGCGGCGAGCTTGTCGCGCCAGGGCTGGGCCAGGTAGAACGCCGCGGTGGCCTCCATGAAGCCCTTGAACGGCGCCGAGGCGCTGCCCATGTAGGTCGGGGCGCCGAAGATGATGGCGTCGGCCTGGTGCAGGCGCTCCCACTGCTCATGCACCTCCTCGACCGGAATCAGCCGGCAGGCGCTGTTCAGGTGACTTTCCACCCCCTGGGCCACGGCTTCGGCCATGACCCGGGTATGGCCATAGCCACTGTGATAGACCACCACCACCTTGCTCATTCCGGCATCCTCCAGACCTGTTCATCCTTTTTTCTTCGCACCGCACGCACAATCGTCCCTTCGATCGGCGAGCGCGAAGGCCTGGAGTTTTGGCTGCAGGGCGGACGCAGGGCGAGTTAAACGTTGTTAATTTTCAATGGCCCAGGCACAGCCCCTGGCCGCTGGTCGCCAAGGCCGCGGCCAATGAATACGGGCGCCATCGCTGGCAAGGAGATTGCTGCGGCTGGCGCACAGGATGCACGCCCGTCCGCGTTGCGTTGCGTTGTGCGAAAAACCTGAGGAACATGCTCGAAAACCGCGAGATAGAGGCCGTGCCCTCGTCCGCCCTTCCCGCACAGGTGCAACGGGGAGGATAAAAAAGACAATCGCCGCAGGAGTGAGCCGTTGACCCTAGCCCCCGAACAGGCCGTGCATTTCGGCCCCTACCGGATCTACCCCGGGCAACGCCTGATCCTGGAAGCCGAGCGGCCCTTGCGCCTGGGGCGCCGCTCCATGGACATTCTGCTGATCCTGCTGGAGCACGCCGGCGAGGTGGTCAGCAAGCAGCAACTGATCGCCCGAGTCTGGCCCAAAAGCGTGGTCGAAGACAGCAACCTGCGGGTGCACATGGCGGCGCTGCGCAAGGCCCTGGGCGACGGCCAGGCCGGCCAGCGCTACATCGTCACCGTGGCCCAGCGCGGCTACAGCTTCGTCGCGCCCTTCGCCCTGGAGCCCTTCTCCCCCGAGCGTTTCGAGCATAGCCCCGCAGGCGCTCCCGCCGAGCCGGGCGGCCATAACCTGCCGGTGCGGCGCACCCGCCTGATCGGGCGCCAGATCCTGGTGGACAACCTGATGCGGCAACTGGCGCGCCAGCGTTTCATCACCCTGGTCGGCCCCGGCGGCATCGGCAAGACCACCGTCGCCCTGCGGGTCGCCGAACAGCTGATCGGCCAGTACCGGGACGGCATTCGCCTGCTGGACCTGGCCCCGCTCAACGACCCGCGGATGATCACCAGCCACCTGGCGACCCTGCTCGACCTGGCGCTGCACGACGACGAGCCGCTGGCCAGCCTGGCGAGCTTCCTGCGCGAGCGGCAGATGCTGCTGGTGATCGACAACTGCGAGCACTTGCTCGACGCCATTGCGCCGCTCTGCGAAAGCATCCTGCGCGCGGCGCCACAGGTGCATGTCCTGGCCACCAGCCGCGAGAGCCTGCGGGCCGAGGGCGAATTCGTGCAGCGCCTGGAATCCCTGGACTGCCCACCGCCCATCGCGGTTCTGGACCGCGCCCAGGCCCTGACCTTCTCGGCCCTGCAATTGTTCGTCGAACGGGCGATGGCCAGCCACGACAGTTTCGAACTGAGCCATGACGAATTGCCCCTGGCCATCGATATCTGCCGGCGCCTGGACGGCATTCCCCTGGCGATCGAACTGGCCGCCGCCCAGGTCGGCAACCTGGGGCTCGCGGGCTTGCTCAACCAGTTGCAAGGCAGTTTTCGCCTGCTGACCCAGGGCCGCCAGATCACCCCGGGGCGTCATCAGACCTTGCGCGCCACCCTGGACTGGAGCTTCGAGTTGCTCAATGTCTGCGAGCAGGCTTGCCTGCGCCGACTAGGTATCTTCAGGGGCGGCTTCACCCTGCAATCGGCCGCGGCGGTGATCGTCGGCGAGCACATCGAAGCCCGCGTGGTCTTTACCTCGATCACCCAACTGGTGGCCAAGTCCCTGCTGAACGTGGAGGTCGGCGACGAGGAGGTGTTCTATCGCCTGCTGGACACCACCCGCAGCTATGCCCTGGAAAAACTCGAACAGGCCGCCGAACTGCCGGATACCCGCAAACGGCACGCCGAACGTTGCCTGGCCTTGATGCATCAGGCCCGGGACGACTGGGAGCAGACCCCCTCGCCCCTCTGGATCGAGCGTTACGCCCGCAGCCTGGAAGACATCCGCGCGGCGCTCGACTGGGGCTTGCATGCCCAGGCCCCGCAACAGCTGGCGATCCACCTGGCCGCGGCGTCCGCGCCGCTGTGGCAGGAGTTGTCGCTGCTCAAGGAACACGGCGGCTATGTGCGCCAGGCCCTGGCCTTGCTGCACGCTGCGGGCGAGCCCTGCCCGCGCCTGACCCAGGCCCTCAAGCTGGCCCTCGGCAGCGCCTGCTACCACACCCAGGGCAGCAGCGTCGAAGCCATCGATGCCTTCGTCGCGGCCAGGACCCTGGCCGAAAGCAACGACGACGTGGCCGGCCAGCTCAAGGCAGTGTCCGGGCACATGGCGGTCAACCTCAGTTGCGGTCACTACCGACTGGCCCTGGAACAAAGCCGGCAGTTCGATCAACTGGCACTGCGCGACGCCGGCCCGGCCGCGATGTCCCTCAGCACCCAGCGCCTGCAGGTACTGGCCCTGCACTTTGCCGGCGACCAGCCGCAGGCCCGGGACCAGGCCGAGCGAGTCCTCCAGCTGATGGCCCAGAGCGGCAACCTGAGCCGCTTCACCCGCGGCTTTGGCGTGCAGTACGACCAGAGCGTCGCAGCCCTGACGATCCAGGCGCGAATCCTCTGGCTGCAAGGCCATCCGGAACAGGCCTGGCGCACCGCGCGCCAGGCCCTGGACATTGCGCTGCAGATCAACCACGGCACGTCCATCTGCTACACCCTGGCCCTGGCCGGCTGCCTGATCGCCCACTACAACGGCGACACCGCGACCGCCCGCGAACTCCTGCGCCTGCTGCTGGAGCAGGCGCAGAAGCATTCGGTGCTGCTGTTCTACACCTGGGGCCAGCACTATGCGCAGGTCATCGAAAGCGGCCTGGCGTTCTCGCCGCCGCAATCCGGTATCGGGCTGATCGGCGAAATCATGGTGACCCTGGACGGCGCTTTCATCGATAACGCCTTGCTGCAACGGGCCGAAAACGGCACGGCGGGCTGGAGCACGGCGGAGATCCTGCGCGCCAGGGCCGAGGCGCTGCTGACCGACAATGCGGCCGACGCCGCCGAGGCGCTGCTGCACAAGGCGCTGGCAGTGGCCAGGGCCCAGGGCGCGCTGACCTGGGAATTGCGCAGCGCCACCTCGCTGGCCCGGCTCTGGCAGCGCCAGGGCCAGGCCCGGCGCGCCCATGAGCTGCTCGAACCGCTCTACGCCCGGTTCACCGAAGGTTTTGCCACGCCGGACCTAACCCGCGTCCGTGAATTGCTCGATGAGCTGCAACGACAGGCTCCTGACTGACAGCCAGCGCGCCTTGCCGATGGTGTGGGCATGCCGCCTTTCGAACACCCGCAGCTGCCCGCTGCGTTCCAGCTTCTCCAGCGCGTAGGCGCGGGTGGTGTTGAGAAAGCGGTACTGCGTCGTGCCCTGGCCCTGCTCCACCGCCAGCAGCGATTTGCCCGCCAGCTGCGCCATCACCTCGGCCACGCACTCGGGCCGCAGCACCGCACAGCTGATGACGTCGATGGCGGCCTGCACGCTGAAGGCCGCGTCGAACACCGCCAGGCGCTGTAACAGGCTCTGCTCCAGCGGGCTCAGCCGTTGATAGCTCCAGTCCAGGGCGGACTTGAGCGTCTGATGCCGCGCCACGGCGGTGCGCCGGCCCTGGGTCAGCAATTGAAAGCAGTTGTCCAGTTGCGCTTGCAGCCCCACCAGCGCCAGCGCGTCGATCTGCGCCGCCGCCAGTTCGATGGCCAATGGCAGGCCATCGAGCCGCTGGCAGATTTCGCGCACCGCTGCCAGGTCCTGTTCCCGCAAGGCAAAGCCCTGCTGGCAGGCCCGGGCGCGGCTGACGAACAGCTGCACCGCCGAATGGCTCATGACCTCGGCCACGCTGTGCAACGACGAAGCCGGCGGCACCGACAGGGCCGCCAGGCCATGCACAGTCTCCCCCGAGGCCCGCAGCGGCTCGCGGCTGGTGGCCAGGATCGACAGCCGTGGCGCCGAGGCCAGCAACTGCTCCACCAGGGCCCGGCAGCGTTCGAGCAGATGCTCGCAATTGTCCAGCACCAGCAAGGCATGCCGTGCGGTCAGTGCCTCCAGGCCGGCGTCCAGTTCCAGGCTGTGCCTCAAGTGCTCGACCAGTTGCGCCGGATCCTCGATGGCCGCCAGGTCGATGAACCACACGCCGTCGCGGTAGTGCTGCAACAGCAGCTCGGCGACCCGCAGCGCGACGGTGGTCTTGCCGACTCCCGCCGGACCGACCAGGGTCATGAACCGGCGCACCGGCAACTGCCGGACCAGGCTGCCGACCACCGGGTCGCGCCCGGTGACCGGGGTCAGCCGTGCCGGCAGGTTGTGCTGGGGCTGGTGCAGAGCCGCGAGTGAGACGGTCTCTTCTTGCGCTTCACGCAGCACCGGGGCGCTGAAGCAATAACCGCGCTGCGGAATGTTGCGGATGTAGCCTTGCCCGTCCGGGCCCTCGCCGAGGGCGCGGCGCAGGGCGGCGATGTGCACGCGCAGGTTGATGTCCTCGACCACCGAGGTCGGCCAGACGCAGGCGATCAATTCGTCCTTGCTCACCACTTGGCCGGCGCGCTCGACCAGCACCCGCAGGATATCCAGGGCGCGCCCGCCCATGCGCAACGGCCGATCGCCGTCGAGGATCAGCCGCTGCCGCAAGTGGAAGATGTAGGGGCCGAACCGCAGCACCCCGTCGCTGTTCAAATCTCTGACGCTGTTCATGCACATCCACGTGCTGGAAACCTGGCCCGGCGCCAGGCTCCCGCACCTCCATTGCCAAGAATTCCCCGGTATCTTCGCAGGCGACGATGACGGCACAACCGCCATGGGGGGAGCGTCACGGCCATCAGGGTGCGCCAGACGGACAAGCCGGCGCTAGCTGAACTGTTCGCGGTACTGGGTGGGGGTCAGGCCGAGCTTTGCACTGAACAGGAAGCGCATGTGCCGCACGCTGCCGAAGCCGCTTTTGTAGGCCACGGTCTTGAGCGGCAGGTCGCTGCTCTCCAGCAGGTTCCTCGCGCGGTCGATCCGCGCGCTTTGCAGGAACTCCATGGGCGTCATGTTCACCTCGCGGGCGAACACCCGGGCGAAATGCCGCGTGCTCATGTTCGCCAGGCCGGCCATGCGTTCGATGCTGAAGGCTTCGTCCAGGTGTTCGAGCACGTGATTCTGCACCCGGGTCACCGGCGTTTCCTGCGGCGCCACCGCGGCCGTCAGCGGGCTGAACTGGGCCTGCCCGCCCTGGCGCTTCATCACCACCAGCAGCACCTTGGCCACGTCCTGGGCAACTTTCTTGCCATGGTCCCGGGCGACCACCGCCAGTGCCAGGTCGATGCCGGCGGTGATGCCGCCCGAGGTGATCAGGTTGCGGTCCTCGACGAAGATCCGGTCGGTCTCCACCCTCGCCTCGGGGAAGGCCCGGATCAGGCGTTCGGTGTAGTGCCAGTGGGTCGTCACCCGATACCCGTCGAGCAAACCGGCATGCCCGAGGATGAAGGCCCCGGTGCAGATCGAGCCATAGACGGCCGAGCGGCGCGCAGCCCCCGGCAGCCAGTCGAGCAAGGGTGGGTGCTTTTCGTTGTAGGCGCCCGGGCCGCCCGGCACCAGCAGCAGGTCATAGCTGCCGTCTGCTTCGTCGATATGCCTGTCGGCCTGCACGCTGACGCCATTGGAGGCGCGCAGTGCGCCGTGCTCGGTGCCGATCGTCGAGAGCTGGTAATGGTCCTTCGGCTCCAGGTAACGATTGGCGATGGAAAACACCTCCATGGGCCCGGCCATGTCGAGCAGGAGAAAGTCTGGGAACAGCACCATTGCCACGGTTTTCATGGGTAAAGATCACTGATATCAAAGGGTTGGAAGCCTGACGCGAGCCTGGGGATTATGCCCGGACGGCGCGCGGTCGTCGGCCAAGAATACGTGATTCAGCACACAAAATTGTCAACTTAAAAGGGACAGTCTTTCAGTTTCCATCTACTTATTGCACCAGCGGGTAAACATTAGCCTTCTCCTCAACCGGACGAATTCCCGTCCCGACAGGAGATTCCCTCATGCTGACCCTTCGCAAAGCCTCTGATCGCGGCGCCGCCAACCACGGTTGGTTGAAGTCCTTCCACACCTTTTCCTTCGCCAACTATCGCAACCCGCGGGAACAGGGTTTTTCCGACCTGCTGGTGATCAACGACGACCGGGTCGCCGCCGGCAAAGGCTTCGGCCAACACCCGCACCGGGACATGGAGATTTTCTCCTATGTGCTCGAAGGCGCCCTGGAACACAAGGACACCCTGGGCACAGGTTCGGTGATCCGCCCTGGCGACGTGCAACTGATGAGCGCCGGCAGCGGCGTGGCGCACAGCGAGTACAACCACTCGGCCACCCAGCCGGTGCACTTCCTGCAGATCTGGATAGTGCCGGATGTCAGCGGCGCCAAACCGCGTTACCAGCAAGAGCATTTCAGCCCGCAGCAAAAACGCGGCCGCCTGCAATTGATCATCTCCCCCGAGGGGACCGGGGGTTCGCTGCAGGTGCGCCAGGATGCGCGGGTCTATGCCGGGCTGATCGACGGCCAGGAAAGCGCCACCCTGAAGCTCGACGCCAACCGCTACGCCTATGTGCATGTGGCCCGCGGCTCGGTCGACCTCAACGGCCTGCCCTTGCAGGAAGGCGATGGCGTGCGGGTCCGCAAGGAACAGGCGCTGACCTTGAGCCAGGGCATGGATGCCGAAGTGCTGGTGTTCGATCTGCGTGCGCAGGAACTGCCAGAAATGCCTTGACCCTCACCTGCCCGGGGCCCGTGCCCCGGGCATTTTTTTGCCCGGTGACAAGGCTTCGACAGCCCGCTCGCCGGTCCAGGCCGGGGCAACGTCTCGCCATTCATCACAAGCCTGTTGAAATCCCTTTGCAATATCTCTGCGCAATAATAATGTAGCGATATCTACATTTTTTAGATCTGTCACTACATGAATAACTGGCTAGCGCTGATCCTCGGATTACCCACCGCGAACGCAACGGCGCGCATGCGCGCCTGGCGGGCCCTGAAAGCCTCCGGGGCCGCAGTGTTGCGCGACGGTGCCTACCTGTTGCCGGACACCGCTGCCTGTCGCGAAGCGCTGGCCGCGGTTGAGCGGGACATCCTGGCGATCAATGGCACTGCCTTTGTCCTGCCCGTGGTGGACCCGGACGGCGAACGCTTTATCGGGTTGTTCGAGCGCAACGAGGACTACAGCAAGCTGCGCAGCGAAATCGAGGAATGCCGGGGGCAACTGACGGCGCAGAATGCGCTGGCCAGCACCCGCCAGATTCGCAAGCTGCGCAAAACCTACGATCAGCTGGCCAGCATCGATTTTTTCCCCGGCCAGCCGAAGCAGCAGGCCGACGCCGCCTTGCAGGAACTGGAGACAGCGGTCAGCCGGGCCTTGTCCACGGATGAGCCGCATAGCCGGGACCTGCCAATCACCCTGCTCAGCCTCGGCGACTATCAGGGCCGGGTCTGGGCGACCCGCAAGCGCCCCTGGGTCGACCGCCTGGCGAGTGCCTGGCTGATCCGCCGTTTCATCGACCCCAAGGCGCGGATCCTCTGGCTGGACCAGCCTCGGGACTGCCCGGCCGACGCCCTGGGTTTCGACTTCGATGACGCGACGTTCAGCCATGTCGGCAACCGTGTGACCTTCGAAACCCTGCAAGCCAGTTTTGCCCTTCGGCAACCCGGCCTGAAGCGTCTCGCAGCCCTGGTGCACTACCTCGATATCGGCGGCATCCAGCCCGTGGAAGCGGCCGGCATCGAGCGAGTCCTGGCCGGGCTGCGCGAAACCATCAGCCATGACGACCAATTGCTGGCCGCTGCCAGTGCCATTTTCGACGGCCTGCTCGCCGAGTTCGTGAAAGAGGAACAAGCCCATGAGTAAGGTTTCCGAGTCGACGCTTGAAGCGGATCTGCCAAGACCCGAGCCAATCGGTTTGCTTGAGGCCTTCTGGTTCTGGCTCAAGCTCGGCTTCATCAGCTTTGGCGGGCCAGCGGGGCAGATTTCGATCATGCACCAGGAGCTGGTGGAACGCCGGCGCTGGATTTCCGAGCGACGCTTCCTGCACGCCCTCAACTACTGCATGTTGCTGCCCGGGCCCGAGGCCCAGCAGTTGGCGACCTACATCGGCTGGCTGATGCATCGGACCTGGGGCGGCGTGATTGCCGGCGCGCTGTTCGTATTGCCTTCGCTGTTCATCCTGATCGCCCTGTCCTGGCTGTACATCGCCTTCGGTGAAGTACCGGTGGTGGCCGGGCTGTTCTATGGCATCAAGCCCGCGGTGACGGCGATCGTCGTGCAGGCGGCGCACCGGATCGGCTCCCGGGCCCTGAAGAACCCTTGGCTGTGGGCAATCGCCGCGGCGTCATTCACCGCGATCTTCGCCTTCAATGTGCCGTTTCCGTTGATCGTGCTGGGGGCCGCCGTGATCGGTTACCTCGGCGGTCGCCTGGCGCCCGAGAAGTTCAAGGTCGGAGGGCATGGCGCGGCTAAAAAGTCCTTCGGCCCGGCCTTGATCGATGACGACACCCCCTCCCCCGAACATGCCCGTTTCAGTTGGCTGAAACTCGCGCTGCTGGCATTTATCGGCGCCCTGTTGTGGGCCTTGCCGATGGCGGCGCTGACCGCGCTGTTCGGCTGGCAAGGCACCTTGACCCAGATGGGCTGGTTCTTCACCAAGGCCGCCTTGCTGACCTTCGGCGGCGCTTATGCCGTGCTGCCCTATGTGTATCAGGGCGCCGTCGGCCACTACGGCTGGCTGACCCCGACCCAGATGATCGACGGCCTGGCCCTGGGGGAAACCACTCCCGGGCCGCTGATCATGGTGGTGGCCTTCGTCGGTTTCGTCGGCGCTTATGTCTCCCAGGTGTTTGGTGCCGACCAGGTGTTCCTGGCCGGTGCGGTCGCGGCGGCCCTGGTCACCTGGTTCACCTTCCTGCCTTCGTTCCTGTTCATCCTCGCCGGCGGCCCGCTGGTGGAATCGACCCACAACGAGCTCAAGTTCACCGCACCGCTCACCGGGATCACCGCCGCGGTGGTCGGGGTGATTCTCAACCTGGCGTGTTTCTTCGGTTACCACGTGCTGTGGCCGAACGGCTTCGGCGGCGCCCTCGACTGGCCCTCGGCGCTGATCGCCGTTGCCGCGGCGCTTGCCCTGTTCCGCTTCAAGCGCGGCGTGATCCAGGTGCTGCTGGCCTGCGCGCTTGTGGGCCTGGCCGTGCACTTGCTGCGCTAGGGCATGTGAACTGATTGACGATCTCTGGCAGGCGTTGGGCCTGCCAGTTCACCCAGCCTACCGAGTTAGGCAGGAGGTGTTCCATGAGGTGGATTACCCGCGAACGACCCAAGATCGACCGCATCGCCTGTCCCTGGTTGATCACCCGCTTCATCGATCCTCAGGCGGAGTTTCTGTACGTGCCCAGCGCCGATGTGCTGCGGATCGCCGCAGAGAAAGACGCGGCCCCCTACGACATACCCGGTGTAGAGCTGAGCCATGAGGGTGAGCTGTGCAGCTTCGACGCCTTCCTGAAGAAGTACCGGCTCGGCGAGCCGGCCTTGCAGCATCTGGCCAGGATCGTGCGCGGGGCCGATACCTCGCGCCTGGACCTGACCCCGCAATCGGCGGGGTTGTACGCGATTTCACTGGGCCTGTCGCAGCGCTATGGCGATGACCATGAAATGCTCGCCCACGGCCTGATCCTGTACGACGCGCTCTACGCCTGGTGCAAGGATTGCCAGAGCGAATCCCATAACTGGCCTCCACAGATGTGAGGCGGCCAGCTCGTCACCAAGCCCAGCCTGGTGCTGGGCTTTTAGGGGCAGTCTTGCGATCGATTGCTTACGGCAAGCAGCCCCTCAGCCCTGCCCCTTGAGGAAATGGCGGATGCGGATCTGCACCCCTTCGCTCTGGAAGCGGCGGGCGGCCGCCTCGATCTTCAGCTCGGCGCGGGTCACCCGCTCATGGTGACGCAGGTGGCCGACCCAGGACTCGTCGAAGAACACTTCGCACCACAGGCGCGGGTTTTCGCTGTCCTGCAGCAGGCACCAGGAAAACGAACCGTTGCGCTGGCGCATGCGGCGCACCGGGTTCATCGCCTGCTGGAAGGCCTGGGCGTGTTCGGGGGCAATGTCATATTCCAGGCTGATCATCACCGGGCCGCGCTCCAGGTCCTGGTCGTCACTGAGCAGCGGTTGCGGCCAGTGCAACGACGGCGCCAGGTCTTCGGCGCTGCGCTGGGGCAAGCCGACCCGCCAGGTCAGCCCGACCCCGGCCAGCAAAACTGCTGCCGCCGCGCTCAGGGCCAGGCTCATGGACAACAGGCTAGCCACCCAGCCCCAGAGCAACCCGCCCAGGGCCATGCTGCCGAAGAACATCAGGATATACACCGCCAGCGCTCGCGCCCGCACCCAGGCCGGCACCGAGGTCTGGGCCGCCACCTGGAAACTCGAGAGCACGGCGATCCAGGCGCCGCCGCTGATCAGCATCACCGGGATCAACAGATAGAAATCGCGCAGCCAGGCCAGGGCGAACAGCACCAGGGCGTAGGTCACGCTGGCCAGCGCCACCAGGCGATCCACCGCCAGGTGCTGGCGCAGCCGCGGCAACAGCATCGCCCCCAGCACCGCGCCGAGGCCGACACTGCCGAGCAATACGCCGAACTGGGTCGCGCTGCCCTGCAGCTCGCCCCGCACGATCAACGGCAGCAGGGACATGCCAGCGCTGGCGCCGAAGAAAAACCCCAGGGTGCGAATCAGTACCCGTTGCAGCGGATGGGAACTGCGAGCGTAGCGCCAGCCCACGCGGATCGCACTGAACAGCCGCTCCGCCGGCAGCACCGCGACTTTCGGTTCGCGCCGCCAGCAGGCAAGCACGGCGATCACCGCAAAGAACGACAGCGCATTCACCGCGAAGGTCGCCCAGGGCCCGGCCAGGCTCACCAGGACTCCGGCAATGGCCGGGCCCACGGCGCGCGCCACGTTGGTCCCGACGCTGCTCAAGGCGATGGCCGCGGGCAACTCGCCGGCGGGCACCAGCTCCGGGGTCAGGGCCGACCAGGCCGGCATCATCAGCGCCGTGCCGATGCCCATGGCCAGGGTCAGCAGCAGCAACAAGGGTACGGTCATCAGGCCGCTGAGGGTGAGGAACGCCAGGAGCATGGCGACGCTGGCCATCCAGCCCTGCACCAGCAACAGGTAGCGGCGCTTGTCGACGATATCGGCCAGCGCCCCCGCCGGCAGCGCGAGGAAAAACATCGGCGCCGCGGCGGCCACCTGCACCAGCGCCACCGTCATCGGGCTGGCCGACAGCGAGGTCATCAGCCAGCCGGCGCCCACCTCGTGCATCCAGGTGCCGATGTTCGAGGCGATGCTGGCCAGCCACAGCCCGCGAAACAGGCCATGCTTGAGCGGGCTCCAGGGCGAACGGGAGGCCGCGCTACGGGAAGAGTCGAGGGTCTGTTTCATGACGGTCCTTGAGTCGGGGAAGCGGTTTACAGTCCGGGCGTTTTTTACGCTGCCAACGACCACCGGCCGGCGCAAGCGGGTTGCGTCGGCCGGAGGTCATTCACGGCAGGCTTACTTGACCTGACGTTGCGGCGCCTTGTGCACCATGGTGTAGGCGTAGTCCACGCCCATACCGTAAGCGCCGCTGTGCTCGCGCACCAGGTCCATCACCGCGTCGTAGGTTTCCTTGTGCGCCCAGTCGCGCTGGAACTCGAGCAGCACTTGCTGCCAGGTCACAGGCACCGCGCCGGCCTGGATCATGCGCTGTACCGACATGTCATGGGCTTCCTGGGTGGTGCCGCCGGAGGCGTCGGTGACGATGTACACCTCATAACCTTCGGCCAGGGCTTCCAGGGCCGGGAAGTTCAGGCAGACCTCGGTCCACAGCGCGGCCATGATCAGTTTCTTGCGTCCGGTGGCCTTCACCGCTTCCACCAGCTTCTTGTCTTCCCAGGAGTTCATCGAGGTGCGTTCGATCGGCTGGTGGTCGGGGAACACGCTAAGCAGTTCCGGCCAGATGTAGCCGCTGAAGCTTTCGGTTTCCACCGAGGTGAAGATGGTCGGCACCTTGAAGATCTTCGCCGCCTTGGCCAGGCCCACAGTGTTGTTCTTCAGGGTCTGGCGGTCGATCGACTGCACGCCGAAGGACATCTGCGGCTGGTGGTCGATCAGGATCAGGGCGGAGTTGCTTGGGTTGAGCAGTTCACGGATAGACATGGCGCGTTCCTTTTGCTGTCGAGTGGGTTCAAAGGTTGAGTTGCACAATTCGGGGGCTCGGCGCGGGTTCCGCTAGGGAGGCTTTGCTGCCGGCTTGGTGGCTAATTTAGGGACTGGATCAAAAGGGGACAATTCCCTAAAACCGAGAATCATTGATTCCGAAAAAGGGACAATTCAAAAACGGCCGCACAGCCCGCTACGAACGGCGTCCGACTGCGCAAACGGCCGAACGCAGCACAGCCGTACAATCCCTACGCCCTGTAATAGGCAACCATGCTTCGCCTCGATCCGATGGCCACGCCAAGCGGACGCGGGTTGACCGAAGGCCTGCCGGTAGCTGCCAGAACCGAGGCCAGCCGCGTCCCGGGCCCGCCACCTTGATGCGGAAAATAAGCATGCTGCTTGCCTCGAAACACCTCACCGCCCCAGGGCCGATGCGCATCCGCCTGAAGCCGCTGTGGCTGCTCGCCTTGCTCAGCGGCGGCGCCCCGGCGCTGGCCGCGCAGAGCGCGCAAGACACCCCCGGCTTCCTTGAGGGCGCCAGGCTTGAAGTGCTCAGCCGCAACTTCTACCTCAACAACGACTATCGCTCCCCGACCCCGGCCGGCAAGAGCTACAAGCAGGAATGGGCCCAGGGCTTCATCGCCTCCTTCGAGTCCGGCTTCACCCCCGGCACTCTTGGCGTGGGGGTCGATGCCCACGGCTTCCTCGGCTTGAAACTGGACGGCGGCAAGGGGCATTCCGGGACGGGCCTATTGCCGCTGGATCATCACGGGCGCAGCGAAGACAGCTACTCCAGCGCTGGCGGCGCGCTGAAGTTCAAGGCTTCGCAAACGACCCTGGCACTCGGTGAAATGACCGTGGCAACCCCGGTGTTCGACACCGCCGACAAACGCCTGCAACCGGAATACGCCAGCGGCCTGCTGCTCTCCAGCCAGGAGTTCGAGGGAGTCGAGTTGCAGGCCGGTCACTTCAGCGCCTTCAAGAACCAGGACGCCTCGACCGGCCAGGGTGACTTTGCCGGTTACGGTGCAACCACCCGCCACGCCAGCATCGACTTCATCGGCGCCGACCTGTTCGCCGGCCAGGCACTGGGCGGCGCCCTCTACGCTTCGGAACTGAGCGACACCTGGCGCCAGTACTACGCCAACCTGCATGCCAGCCTTGGCCAGCTGTTCCTCGACGGCAACCTCTACCACAGCCGCGACCAGGGCCAGGCCGTGGCCGGCGCCATCGACACCACGGCCTACAGCCTCTCCGGCAAGTACCGGATCGACGCCCAGGCGTTCACCCTGGCCTACCAGAAAATCCATGGCGACACGCCCTTCGACTTCGTCGGCGGCGACTCCATCTACCTCGCCAACTCGATCAAATACGCCGACTTCAACGGCCCCGGCGAGCGCTCCTGGCAGGCGCGCTACGACCTCGACCTGGGCACCCTGGGCATTCCCGGCCTGAGCTTCATGGCCCGCTATGTGAGCGGCCGCGGCATCGACGGCAGCCACGCGCCCCAGGGCGGCGCCTACAACCCCTTCGACAGCGCCAGCGGCACCTACAGCCCGCAACAAGGCCGGAGCGGACGCCATTGGGAACGCGACCTGGACCTGCACTACATTGTGCAGTCGGGCCCGGCCAAGGACCTGTCGCTGCAACTGTCCCACGTCAGCCACCGCGCCAACGCCGCCCAGGCCGGCGACGACATCGACAGGCTGTACATCGTCATTCAGTACCCGCTCAAGCTCGGGCCGTTCTGATCCTGCGCGGCAGACGTAATAGCCTGCTGCAGCGTTTCCAGCGTTGCAGGCTTGAACAGGATCTCGTCCATGCCAGCGGCCTTGCATCGCTCCACCGCACTGCTCTCGATGCTGGCCGTCAGGGCAATGATGCGACAGCGCAGACGGCTACTCTGGGACTCCTCCCAACGGATCCGCCTGGCCAGTTCGAAGCCGTCCATCCTCGGCATCATGCCGTCCGTGAGCACAATGTCGAAGTCCGCGCTCAGCCAGCGCATGAAGGCTTCCTGCCCGTCTTCAGCGACCACGACCCTATGCCCCAGGGTTTCAAGCTGGGTGGTGAGGGTGGCGCGATTGAAGGCGTTATCTTCGGCCAGCAAGATCGACAATGGATGCGCTTCGGCAGCAATGGGCTGCGCCTGCTGCGCAGCTTCGCCCTCGACAGCGGCTGGCGGGTCGCAGATGGGCAGGCTCAATTCGAGGCTGAAGCAGGACCCTTTGCCGGGTTCGCTGCGCGGGTTGATCTTGCCCCCCATCAGCTGCACCAGACGGCGGCTGATGTTCAGCCCCAGGCCGCTTCCGGACGCCTGCCCCGCGCCTGGTGCGCCCACCTGAGAGAAGGGCTTGAACAGCTTGCCCATGTCCTCGACGGAAATGCCGACGCCCGTGTCGATGACATCGAGGTCCAGGCGCAAGCTGTCCCCGTCACGGCGGGTGCGGGCCTGTAGGGTGACGCCTCCGCGCTCGGTGAACTTGATGGCGTTGCTCAGCAGGTTGAACAACACCTGCTTGAAATGCAGCGGGTCCATCAGCACCCATGCCTGCAGGTCGCCTTCCACCTTGACGTCCAGGGTCAGGCCTTTTTGTCGCGCCATACCCGCAACGACCGAGGCGACGCCTTCAATCTGGTGGTTGATGAGCACCGGCTCAGGAAACGAATCGATCTTTCCGGACTCGATGCGAGAAATATCCAACACATTGCCCAGCAACAACAGAAGCCCCTGGGCCGCTTCCTGGGCCACGGACAGGGACAGGCTGTCGGCCTCCCCCCGTTTCGCTCTCCGCAGGGCGAGTTCCTGCATGCCGATGATCGCGTTCAGCGGCGTGCGTATTTCATGGCTCATCGTCGACAGGAAGACAGTCTTGGCCTGGTTGGCGGCCTCGGCCCGCTCCTCGGCCGCCCGGGTCCTGTGGACCTGGCGCCGCAGGTAGAACGCCCAGATCAGCGAGATGGCGATCAGCACAGCGAAGAGCCCACCCAGCTGGAGAATCTTGTCGCGATGGTCATGCCAGAAGTCGCTCCCGCCCTTGGCGAAGCGCGGCGCCCAGGCCTGGACTATTTCCGCGACCTCTTCCGGCGTGATTGCCAGCTGCGCCTTCTCCAGGATGCTGCGCAACTCCGGCTGGTTCTTCGCCACCCCGATGCCGATGGGCGTGGAGATGTTCTGCAGGATCCCGGTGACCTGGATGCGATTGTCGAAGTACTGGGCCGACAGATAGCGGCCGGTGTAGTCGCTGCTCAGGTATACCTCGCTCAGCCCCGAATCGACCGAGCGCATGGCCTCGAGGAAGGTGGGGTATAGCTTCAGCTGAATCGCCGGATAGTCACGTCTTATCATGTCGATGAAAAAGTAACCCTCCCCCGTCGCCAGCGTCCTCCCATTCAGATCGGCAAGCCCGGTGAAACGCCGGCCGGCGTGACGGCCACCGCTGGCGGCTGTCATCAATACGGTGGAGCTGCGCAGGTACGGCGGCAAGACATCCAGTGGCGTCTCGAACAGGTCGGACTGAGGCATGGCCGGGGTCAAAAGCGCCCGCCCCTCGGCGATGAGTTTGTTGGTTGCGAGGGTGTTCTGCGTGCCCAGGTAAGAGAACTTCAGGCCACTGCGTTGGCTGATCAATTCCAGATAGTCGCGGCCAATGCCGGTGACGCTGCGGTCCCGTCCCAACTCACCCAGCGCCCCGAGCGAGTAGTTGATGGCGACGGGGACCTGCGGGTGGCTGTCCAGCCAGCGCTGTTCCGCGGGCGTCAGCTTCACCCGCTCTTCGTCGATGCTCAAGCGGCGGCCGGCGCTCCAGTTGCGCAGGATGTCTTCCCCATGGCGCCTGGAGATCCTGGGTATCGCCCGGTCGATGATGTCCCTCAGCGACTCGTCTCCCGGACGCAGCAGGAAGCGGAAGCCCTGGCTGTCGACGGGAGCGAAGTTGTCGATCCGCAAGCCCAGCAGATAATGGGTTTGAATCAGGTAATGCGAGGACACGGCATCCCCCAATACCGCATCTACGTCCCCCAGCGCCAGCGCTTCGAGCGCCCGTTGCGGCGAAGCGAAAAACTCCAGCTGGCTATGGGGGTAGGCCTCCCGTACCGCCTGTTCCTGAAGATAACCGACGGTCATGCCCAGGACGCTACCGGCCTGGCCGGGATCGAAGGGCTGGGCGTCCGAAGTCACCAACACCGGCCGGTCGGACAGATAGGACTCGCTGAGCAGCAGCCCGTTTTCCCGGCCTTCAACCTCGCTGCCCGCGCCCAGCAGGTCGATCTCGCCACTGCGCAAGGCCGCCAGCGCCGAGTCCCGCGACGAGTAGGCGCGCACCTGGGGCGGCTGCTCGAATATCAGGGCCAGGTAGTCGGCCGTGATGCCCTGGTAGCGATCCCCATAGAACACTGACAGGGGCGGATAATCGAGCAGCACGACCCCGACCCTGAGCGGCCCTCGCCCTTCCAGCCACTGCCGCGCCTTGGCGTCCAGCCAGGGGTGATTGCTCGCGGCCATCCGACCGGACAACGCGATGTCATGTGCGTGAGCGGAAAATATCGGTGAAAGAAAACCCAGCAACAGAATGCCAATAGCTGCGAGGGACCTCAGTAGCATGGGGAACCTTCCTTGAGGTACTTGCGAAAACGAGGGGCGGTTGACGCGACCCGACAGGCAGCCCCTGCGGAGTCGTCGACAGTCTGGCGTATTGGCCGAGAATTTTAGGCCTTAGTGGCGCGCGGCGACATAAAAACCAGCAGGCAACGGATATGGCATCGCAGGCAATCGGCGGGACGAGGCTCGAATCTTTTGCCGGTTAGGGCAGCGCCCTCGCGAGAAATCCCGCGAAGGCGTTGCCCTTCATCCAAGGTGCACGGCCAGGGCTCTAGAACTGGTATTGCGCGCGCATGACCATGCCGCTGCCGGTGTCGTCGCCCACCGCATTGCTGATGTTATCGGTACGTGCCTTGACGTAGTTGGCGCTGAGTTTCAACGCCTCGTTGGCGTACCAGTTGACCCCGAGGGTATGGGCCTTGCCCTCGGTATCGCCGACCTGGCGGGTGGCGGTGCTGACGACCACATTGTCATCCTCGACCTTGATGGCGTCGTAGCGGTAGAACAACTCCCAGGCGCCCCACTGCTTGTTTTGCGGCTTGATCGTATCGAACCGGGCACCATCCAGCCTGTAGATGCGCGGCTCTCCGGTCAGGGTATAGGCCAGTTGCGCGTAATAACCCGAGGCCTTTATGTCGCTTTGCGCCGCATCGGCCTTGAGCGTGCGGCGCAGGTATTCGCCCTGGACGGAAAACGCATCCATGGCCCAGGCGCCCTCGACGCCCCAGACCGAGTCGTCCGCCCATAAGCCCTGCTGCGCCGTGCTGCCGCCAAATACCGCGCGATTACCATTGCTACCGGCGCTGTTGCCGCCGTTGGTCTCCACCCCGCGCATGCCCATGCGCGAACGGATACGGGTATCGACGGCGCTGTCCTTGAGGTCGCGATAAGCGAACTGGGCGCCGAGGTGCAGCACATTGCCGGACTCATGCAGCGGCGCGAACACACCCCGCAGGTTGTAACGCTTGACGCTGTCGCCATCGGTGTCGTTGTTGTTCTCGCTGAACAGGCTGCCGGACAGGTAAGCCATCCCTCCCACCACGCCGTTGGCCTGGACGCCCATGCCGCTGTTGTCGTTGATCCACTCCGCCAGGTCATAGGACAGATTGCGTTCCAGGGCAGTGACCCATTTGGAACTGGTAGCCTTTTCCAGACCGAAGTCGGTATAGAAACGCCCCACTTTCAGGTTCAACGGATTGAAGCCGGTATAGGTCAGGCTACCCTCGTCGAAGTAACCCGTGCTGTCGTTGCCCACGTTACGGGAAAAGTCGTAGTTGATCTGATACTTCCAGTCCCGGTAGAGCGTGCCGCCCAACTCCAGATAGGCTCGCCGAAAGTAAGCCGCATCGGCGGTATTACCGTTCTTGGTGTAGTAACCGTCAAAGGTCCCGTAGTCCGCCTGTACCCGGCCGCCCAACTTGAAACTGAACTCCTTGTCAGTGGTTGCCAGCTCCAGGCCGCCCTTGGTCTTCAGTACAATGTCGGCCCCATCAGTGGTCACGGTGCCGGCCTGGACCGTCGCTGACAGCGATGCGCCAATCAGACTCCAGGCAATACTGTTCCCCAACCCCATATAGAGCTTTTTAATAAACATTCGAGACTCCCGATTTGGCTTTTAGTGTGGCGGCAACCTGTAACAAGCAAATTCAATAACTGAATCAGGTTGACCCTGGGCGATCCTGGGAATCCCACATGACACTTTTTGTTTATTGAAAAGATATTTCAATGACAACTAAGCCAGCGCAATACTGCTCTTCCTCGCCCCCTTGGAAACACCTGCCTCTCACAAAAAAACCACCTTGCCGTTACCCGGCACCGATATGTCAGAAAAATTTCACTTTTTTAAAAAGTTCGAACAAACACCGAAAACGCCCCCTGGCAGCGCCGCTGAAAAACGCTCTTCCCAGGCCGCCTCAAAACCACTCCTGCCGATCGTTGAACGTCTGGCGAATCAGCGCCACGAGCGCCTGGACTTCCCCCCGCTTGGCCGACTGCGCATGGGTGCTCAGCCAGGCGTTACGCTCCATCTTCTGTTGGAACAGCTCAGGGAGCGCGACCAGGTTGTTATCGAGGGCAGTGATGTAGGCAGGCAGTACGCCGACACAGGCACCGCGCCTGATCAGTTCCAGGGCCAGCTCATGGCTGGGCACCTGCGCCACTCCCGCGGGTCGCTGGCGGACCATCCGGTTCCAGGGTTCGAGTACCGCCACGCTCTGGTACTCACGGACCTGCACCAGCAGGTAATCATCCAGATGCCTGGCCTGGCTGGGTAATGCCGCCTCTCGCGAATAACGCTTGGCGACGCAGGCCTGATAGCCGATCCGGGCCAGGGCGACGGGCGTGGTGGTCGCGAATCCGGGGTCGGGTCGCGGGCTTCCCGGCTCGGCGAGCCAGAGCATGATGTCGACCGGACGCCCCGGATCGCAGGGGTTGGAAGAGACATCCAGGTCCAGGCGCACAGCAGCGTTACGTCGCAGGAATGCCAGCAGATCACGCAGGACCAGGTCATGCAGCAAGGCGTCTGCCACCGCCAGGCGCACCACAGGCACAGGCGCGCGGCTGGCCTTGGGCAAGGACTCATCGAGCTGCGCCGACAACGATGCCTGCAGTCTCTGCCCCTTGAGGGTCAGGCTCAGGACGTTTTGCCGGTAGACGAACAGTGGACCGCCGAGGCGTTCCTCCAGCTGTCGCAGCTGCTTGCGCAACACCGTCGGACTGATATTCAGGCTGCGTGCAGCCTGCTTGAAACACGCACAACGAGCACTGGTCAGGAAATACTCGGCCACATGCCGGTCAATCAATGCAGTCTCCAATGCTCGCGATTCATCGCACATAGGCTGCACATTCAGCTGCCGTTGGTACGGCATTCCCCGAGCACCTTGTACTCGATGGTGATGAGCTTGCCCGCCGAGTCCTCATAGGTCATGCGCGAAGGCACGATATTGCAGGACTTGATCGGCGGAGTGACGTTGACCACCTTCTTGATATCCAGCTCCGTCTCGTAGCTGTAGTTCTTGACGACCGGTGCCTCCTTGCCCTGTTTCGCCGCATAGGCCGCCATGGCCCGCTCGTTCGCCTGCATGGCACGTTCGAAAGTGCGGTCGCCACCGCCTTCGGCCATGGCCAGGGACGATAGGGAAAGTACCAGGGTGGCAATACCCAATTTAAATAACTTCATGACTGCTTCCTCGTTCCGGTTAGTTATGACGAGGATAATCAGCCGCCGCTGTCAGGAAGATCACGCGCACATTACTTATATGTAATAAACTTCAGGCCGCCTCTTTCCCAAGTGCGAAACCCATACAGAACAAGACTTCCAGCGATCACGAAAAACCAACTCCAACTTTCAAGCTTACTGATTTTTAATAACCAGGCCATCTCGGCGTTATCTGTTGCTTGCAACTATCGGCCTTGACTCCAGCCGTTAACCAGAGGGTTCGCGAGTACAACTAACAAGAACGCCCCAGGCGACATGACAGCTGATGGCTTCAAGCTCGACTCCGGCACCGGCCGCAGCGGCGGGCGCGGATCCTTCAACATGCTGCCGGTGGACGACGACAACCACCCGGCCGACAACTACAGCAAGATCGGCGGCGCGGCGAAAATGCGCCTGCTCGATACGGTGATCAAGGTCG
>NZ_JBQENK010000011.1:101651-125256 GCF_052044735.1 Pseudomonas sp. 22526 | reverse complement strand
ACAATTCGGGGGCTCGGCGCGGGTTCCGCTAGGGAGGCTTTGCTGCCGGCTTGGTGGCTAATTTAGGGACTGGATCAAAATGGGACAATTCCCTAAAATCGAGATTTATTGATTCCAAAACAGGAACAATCATGGATCGCATCGAATGCATGCGCGCGTTTGTCGTCACAGTCGACGCCAACGGCTTCGCCGCCGCGGCCCGGGCCATGGACGTGCCGCGCTCGAAAGTCAGCAAACAGATCCAGGCACTGGAAGAAGCCATCGGCGTGCAGCTGCTGCACCGCACCACCCGCAGCCTGCACCTGACCGAAGCCGGCGCCGAGTACTACGAGTCGGCGCGGGAAGTCCTGGCCGCCGTGGACGAGGCCGAACAACGGGCGCGGGACGGCATCGGCGAATTGCGCGGGGTGCTGCGGGTCAACGCGCCGATGTCCTTCGGCCTGCGCCGCCTCGGGCCGCTGGTGCCGCTGTTCCATGAGCAGCACCCGAACATCGAATTGCAGCTGGTGCTCAGCGACCAGCAGGTGGACCCGGTGCGCGGCGGTTTCGATGTGACCATCCGCATCGCCAGCCTGGCCGACTCCTCGATGGTCGCCAAGCTGCTGGCCCCGGCGCCGCGGATCATGGTGGCCTCGCCGGACTACCTGAAGCGCGCCGGCATCCCGCAGACGCCCCGCGACCTGACCGCCCACCAGTGCCTGAACTATGGCTACCTGCAAAGCGGGGTCAGCCTGCAGTTGAGCAACGGCAAGGACACCCAGCGCGTCCACGTCACCGGCCCGCTGCACGCCAACAACGGCGACCTGCTGGCCCAGGCCGCCGAGGCCGGCATGGGCATCGCCCTGCTGCCCGACTTCATCGTCGCCGACGCCCTGGCCGCCGGCCGCCTGGTGCCGGTGCTGTGCGAATGGCAAGCGCCGCCGATCAGCATCCACGCGGTGTACCCCTCGGCTCGGCGCGTGCCGCAGAAAACCCGGGCCTTTATCGAGTTCCTGGTGGCCCAGTTGGCGGAGAAACCGCCTGTGCATCCGTAGGTGATCCAGGCGAGATGGGGTGTCAGATACACCGCCTCGCGGGCAAGCCTCGCTCCTACAGAAGCCGGGAACACCATGGCGCCCCTGTAGCCGCTGCCGAGCCTGCGAGGCTGCGATCGGCACCGCAGGGGCCGCAAAACCAGGCACCGCGTTCCTCCCGGTAAACCGCGTGGGCAGGATTGGCGAGGACTTCGTCCTCGATCGCAGCCTCGCAGGCTCGGCAGCGGCTACAGACATGCGTACCCCCCCTCTTCTGTAGGAGCCAGGCTTGCCGGCGATGCAGGCGACCTGGGCTGTCTCGACGATGGACCTACACTGATTGCATACACCTCGGCATTCGTGAGGGGCCATCATGCGTAACTCTCCCAAACTCGCGGCGCTCAGCCTGGTCGCCACCCTTGTCTACCTCGGCCTGGCCATCCTCGGCATGGGCGGGCTGGTGGCGTTCTTCTCCCACCCGGCGCTGTGGGTCATCACCCTGTCCCTGCTGGCCATGGCCGGCGTGGCCCAGTTCAGCGAAGGCAACCTGAGCCCCGGCAAACAGGAAGACCGGGAAAACCGCTGGGTCCTCGTCGCCTTCGGCATCCTCGGGCTGTTGCTGGCCTTTCTCCCCGCCTACACCGACCGCCTGGACTTCTGGACCATTGGCGGCACCGACACGCGCTGGTTCGGTGTGGTGTTCTTCATCGCCGGCGGCATCTTGCGGCTGTGGCCGGTGTTCGTGCTGGGCAATCGCTTCAGTGGCCTGGTGGCGATCCAGCCCGGCCACCAACTGGTGACCACCGGCATCTACGGCACCCTGCGCAACCCGAGTTACCTGGGGCTGCTGATCAACTCCGTGGGCTGGGCCCTGGCCTTCCGCTCTGGGGTCGGCTTGCTGCTGACCGCCTTGATGCTGATCCCACTGATCGCCCGCATCCATGCCGAAGAGGCCTTGCTGCGCAAAGAGTTCGGCAAGCAATACGACACTTACTGCGCCTACACCTGGCGCCTGGTGCCCTGGATCTACTGAGGACTTTTTCCGCGGCGCAGCCGGGGCGGTGTTAAATATTTTGTGACGCGCCCCTTGGCAGCGAGGACCAGTCCCGGTAAAACGGTGAGCCTCACTTGCACGAAATGTCCGTGAATTCTTGACGAGATCCGCCGGCCGATGAACGCCTTGTGTTGCCGCCCGCCCCGCCAGACATGCGCTACTGCCTCGTGCAGCCGCCTCGGCATCGGCATTGGGATGGCAACAACGCAACGCACCCACGGCGATCTCCACGGCAACCCCGGGGACCTGCGATGAAACTGCTGGTCAACCTGCCCATGGCCCTGTGCCGCTCCCGCCTGCGTCACTCCTCGCGCCCTCCGGATCTCTCGCTTTCGCTCTGAACGCGCGCCCCTGCGCGTCGAGCCTTGCCGCCTTGATATCTGCCATTGCAACCGGGCCATGCCGGCGCCGCTGCATGAACCGAACCTGCGCGCCGCCATGGCGCAAGCGAGAGCATCATGAAATTTGCAGCCCTTGACGAGGCCCGTAGCTTCCTGGCCGCCAACCCCGATATCGACATGATCGAGCTGTTCATCCTCGACGCCAACGGCGTGCCGCGCGGCAAGCTGCTGCACCGCGAAGAACTGCTGGCGGTCTATGAAAGCGGCCGCCCCCTGCCCAGCACCATCCTCGGCCTGACCCTGCAGGGCGACGACGTGGAAAACTCCGGGCTGGTCTGGGACGTCGGCGATATCGACTGCCGCGCCTACCCCCTGGCCGGCAGCCTGGTGCGCCTGCCGTGGCGGCAGATCCCCACCGCCGCGGTGCAGGTCAGCATGCACCCGCAGGAAGGCCTGCCCGCCAGCATCGCCGACCCGCGCCACCTGTTGATCAAGGTCATCGACCAGCTCAAGACCGAGGGTTATCACCCGGTGATGGCCTGCGAGCTGGAGTTCTACCTGCTGGACGCCAAGCGCGACGGCAACGGCCGCCCGCAACCGGCGCTGGACGCCGATGGCGGTCGACCGCGACAGACCCAGGTCTATGGCCTGCGCGAACTGGAACAGATCGAACCCTTCCTCGCCGACCTCTACGCCGCCTGCAAGCTGCAAGGCATCCCGGCGCGCACGGCGATTTCCGAGTACGCCCCGGGCCAGGTGGAGATCACCCTGGAGCACGGCGACGCCCTGGAGGCCATGGACCAGGCGGTGCGCTACAAGCGCCTGGTCAAGGCGGTGGCCCACCAGCACGGGATGCAGGCGACCTTCATGGCCAAGCCCTTCGATGACCTGGCGGGCACCGGCATGCACATGCACGTGAGCCTCGCCGACGCCGCGGGCCACAACCTGTTCGCCGCCGCAGACCCGGCCGGCACCCCGCTGCTGCGCCAGGCGGTGGGCGGCATGCTCGCGTCCCTGCTGGATTCGCTGCTGCTGTTCTGCCCCAACGCCAACTCCTATCGCCGCTTCCAGGCCAACAGCTACGCGCCGCTGGCGCCGACCTGGGGCGTCGACAACCGCACAGTCAGCCTGCGGGTGCCGGGTGGCCCGGCCAACAGCCGGCATATCGAGCACCGCATCTGCGGCGCCGACGCCAACCCCTACCTGGCGGCCGCGGCGATCCTCGCCGGGATCCATCGCGGCCTGCGCGAACAACTCGATCCGGGCGACCCGGTGCAAGGCAACGGCTATGCCCAAGCCAACGAACTGCTGCCCACCGACTGGCTGACCTCGCTGACCGCCCTGGAGAACTCCAGCTGGGCCCGCGCGGCCCTGGGCAGTGAATTCCTCGGGGTCTACCTGGCGGTCAAGCGCGCCGAATACCGCCAGTTCATGGCCGAAGTCGGCGAGCAGGACTGGCGCTGGTACCTGACCCAGGCGTGACGCGCTGGCCGGCGTCACGGCGCCGGCCCGGCCCCCCTCCCAGCATTCGAGAACAGTCCATGACAGCCGCATTCAACCCGGTAACACCGGCAGCCGAACGCTGCCCTTCCTACTACAGCGCCACCCTGAACAGCGAAACCGCCTACCCGTCCCTGCAAGGCCAGGTGAGCGTCGACGTGGTAATCATCGGCGGCGGTTTCACTGGCGTCGCCAGCGCCGTGGAACTGGCCGAACGTGGCCTGAAAGTGGCCATTGTCGAAAGCCACAAGATCGGCTGGGGCGCCACCGGGCGCAACGGCGGCCAGGTCACCGGCAGCCTGTCCGGCGACGAGGCCATGCGCAAGCAGATGCGCCGCACCCTGGGCGACGAGGTCGACGATTTCATCTGGCAGCTGCGCTGGCGCGGGCACCAGATCATCCGCCAGCGCGTGGACAAATACGCCATCGCCTGCGACCTCAAGCACGGCCACCTGCACGCCGCCTACAAGCCCAGCCACCTCGCCGGCCTGCGCGCCGACTACGAGGAAGCGGTGCGCCGCGGCATGGGCGACGAGGTCAGCCTGCTGGACCGGCAGCAAGTGCGCGAGGTGCTGGACAGCCCGCTGTACCACGGCGCGATCAAGAACACTCGCAATATGCACCTGCACCCGCTGAACCTGTGCATCGGCGAAGCCCGCGCCGCCGAGAGCCTCGGCGCGCTGATCTTCGAACACAGCGAGGTGCTGCAGATCGTCCACGGCGAGCGCCCGGCGGTGATCACCGCCCAGGGCCGCATCGACGCCAGACAGGTGCTGCTGGCCGGCGACGTGTACCACAAGCTGGAGCCGAAACAGCTCAAGGGCAAGATCTTCCCGGCCATGGGCGGCATCGTCACCACCGCGCCCCTGGGCGAGCTGGCCAAGCGTTTGAACCCCCAGGACCTGGCGGTCTACGACTGCCGCTTCGTGCTCGACTATTACCGCATGACCGCCGACGGCCGCCTGCTGTTCGGCGGCGGCGCCAACTACAGCGGCAAGGACTCGCGGGACATCGCCGGCGAACTGCGCCCGTGCATCGAACGCACCTTCCCGGCGCTCAAGGGCGTGGCCATCGACTTCCAGTGGAGCTGCGCCATGGGCATCGTGATCAACCGCATCCCGCAACTGGGCAAACTCTCGGACAACGTCTGGTACTGCCAGGGCTACTCCGGCCATGGCATCGCCACCAGCCACATCATGGGCGAGATCATGGCCCAGGCCATCACCGGGCACCTGGGTGACTACGACACCTTCGCCGCCTGCCAGCACATCCGCGTGCCCTTCGGCGACCAGCTGGGCAACCCGATGCTGGCGGCGGGCATGTGGTACTACCAGATGCTCGAACGGTTGCGTTAAGGCCTCAATGCCCGCCTCTGTAGGAGCGAAGCTTGCTCGCGATGGCACCCTCACGACCGCCATCGCCGGCAAGCCTGGCTCCTACAAAAGCCGCCCGCCCCCCCCTTCCCTGTAGGAGCCAGCTTGCTCGCGATAGCGCCCTCACAACCGCCATCGCCAGCAAGCCTGGCTCCTACAAAAGCCGCCCGCACACCCCGCCTCCGTAGGAGCGAAGCTTGCTCGCGATAGCGCCCTCACAACCGCCATCGCCAGCAAGCCTGGCGCCTACAGAAGCCGCCCGCACACCCCGCCTCCGTAGGAGCGAAGCTTGCTCGCGATAGCGCCCTCACAACCGCCATCGCCGGCAAGCCTGGCTCCTACAGAAGCCGTCAGCTGTGCATCCCGACCTCAAGCATCCTCGAGAATCAGGTCGGCACCCTTCTCCGCCACCATCAGCACCGCCGCGTGAGTATTGCCGGAGGTGACGTTGGGGAAGATCGAAGCATCGACGATGCGCAGCCCCTCAAACCCATGCACCTTCAACCGCGAATCCACCACCGAGGTCTGCGCGTCGCTGCCCATGGCGCAGGAACCGCACAGGTGGTAGATCGAGCCGCTGTTCTCGCGGAAGTACTGCAGCATCTGCTCGTCGCTCGCCACCGCCGGGCCCGGCAGCACTTCTTCCACGGTCACGCCCTTGAGCGCCGGCGCCTGCATGATCTGACGCATCAGGCGGCTGCCCTGGATCACCTCGTCGATGTCCTTTTCGGTGCTCAGGTAGTTGGGGTCGATCAACGCCGCATCCCGCGGGTTCTTCGAGGCGATCTCGATATGCCCACGGCTGGTCGGCCGGCACGGGTTGAAGCACAGCAGAAAGCCTGAATAGGGCTCGGGCTTGAGGCTGGCCTTGTTGTTTTTCGGGATCTGGTACGACAGCGGGTTGAAGTACAGCTGCAGGTTGGGATTCTCCTGCTGCGGGTTGCCGCGGAAGAAACCGCCGGCCTGGTTGACGCTCATGGCCAGTGCGCCCTTGCGCGTCAGCAGGTACTGCAACCCCAGCTTGAGCTGGCCGAACAGCGAGCTGAGCTGGTCGTTGAGGGTCGGGATATTGGCCTTGTAGTAGTAGCTCACGCACAGGTGATCCTGCAGGTTGCGCCCCACCGCCGGCAGGTGCCTGACCAGCGGAATCTGGTGCTTGGCCAGCAACGCGCGATCGGCCACGCCGGACAGTTGCAGGATCTTCGGCGTGTCCACCGCGCCGGCGCAGAGGATCACTTCCTTGCGGGCGTTGAAGGTGCGGGTCACGCCGTGCTGGGTCACGCTGATGCCGGTGGCGCGTTGTTGCAGATCGTCGAACAGCACCCGGTCCACCAGGGCATGATGCTCGACCGCAAGGTTCGGCCGACGCAACGCCGGATGCAGGTGCGCGAAGCTGCTGGAGCAGCGCTGGCCATTGCGGGTGTTGACGTCATACAGCCCCGCGCCCTCGAAGCGCGGCCCGTTGAAATCGTCGCTGAGGGGGTAACCCAGCTCTTCGCAGCCCTTGAGGAAGACATCGCAGATCGGGTGGGTCTGGCCCTTCATCGGGGTGATGCTGATGGGCCCGCTGCCGCCGTGGTATTCGGTGTCGCCCAGCGGGTGGTTCTCCAGCTTGCGAAAGTACGGCAGCACTTCCTTGAAGCTCCAGCCCGGGTTGCCGTTGGCCGCCCAGTCATCGAAGTCATGGGCCTGGCCACGCACGTAGATCATCGCGTTGATCGAGCCGGAACCGCCCTGCACCTTGCCCCGCGGCGCATAGATGGCGCGGTCGCCCAGCTGCTTCTGCGGCTGGCTGTAGTACATCCAGTTGAAGGTCGGGTTGTAGTACATCTTGGCGAACCCCACCGGGATCTTGAACCAGAACGAGCTGTCCTTGCCGCCCGCCTCCAGCAGCAGCACCGAGTATTGGCCCGAGGCGGACAGCCGGTTGGCGAGGATGCAGCCCGCGGCGCCAGCGCCGGCGATGATGTAGTCGTATGTCATGCAGGGTTACCGCGTAAGTCGTGTTGAAGGCCGCCATGCCGGCGGCCCATGTCCCGCCCGAAACCGGGCGGGAAATTCATCAGCCCTTGGCCGGCGAAGTGTCCTTGACGTCGGCCGGGGTGGCGGCCATTTGCAGGTGCAGGCGCTCGCCGGTGTACGGCGAATGCTTGCGCACCACGTCCATGTTCAGCTCCACCCCCAGGCCCGGCTCGGTCGACGGGATGATGTAGCCGTCTTCCCATTGCAGCGGCTTGGTCAGCACTTCGGCGTGGAAGCCGCCCCAGGTCATGATGCTTTCCTGGATCAGGAAGTTCGGCGTGCAGGTGGCCAGCTGGAAGCTCGCCGCGGCGCCGATCGGCCCGTTGTACAGGTGCGGCGCGATCTGCGCGTAGTAGGCCTCGGCCATGCTGGCGATCTTCTTCGCCTCCAGCAGCCCGCCGCAGCGCGCCACGTTCATTTGCAGGATCGACGCGCCGCCGGCCTGCAGCAGCTTGAAGAACTCGTACTTGGTGGTCAGGCGCTCGCCGGTGGCGATCGGGATGCTGGTCTTGGCCGCCACTTGCGCCATGGCCTCTTCCTGGCCTGGCGGTACCGGTTCCTCGAACCACAGCGGGTCGTATTTCTCCAGGCGCCTGGCCAGGCGAATCGCCGAGGACGGCACCATCTGCCCGTGGGTGCCGAACAGCAGGTCGCACTTGTTGCCCACGGCTTCGCGGATCTTGCGGCAGAAGGTTTCGCAGCGCTCCAGCACCTCCAGGGAAATCTGGTGCCCCGAGTACGCGGTGTAGGGGCCGGCCGGGTCGAACTTGAGCGCGGTGAAGCCCTTGTTCATGTTCTCCACGGCGCATTCGGCGGCCAGGTCCGGATCGTCATAGTTGTATTCGCCGTTGCTATCGAGCGGATACAGGTAGGTGTAGGAGCGCAGCCGTTCGTGGACCTTGCCGCCGAGCAATTCGTAGACCGGCTTGTTCGCCGCCTTGCCGATAATGTCCCAGCAGGCCATTTCCAGGCCGCTGACCACGCCCATCATGGTCAGGTCCGGACGCTGGGTGAAACCGCTGGAATAGGCCTGGCGGAAGAAGCGCTCGATATGGTGCGGGTCCTGGTTCAGCAGGTAACGCTCGAACACATCCTCGATGATCGGCAGCATGGCCTTGGGGCCGAAGGTCGCGGCGTAGATTTCGCCGACGCCTTCGATGCCGCAGGCGGTCTTGAGTTTGACGAACAGCCAGTACATGCCGCCGATATGCGGTGGCGGTACGGCGACGATGTGGGTTTCCAGGGAGACGATCTTCATATCAGGCACCTGCCTTCTGATTGACTGATTTGCGCTTGACGCGGGCACGCAGGGTGACCGCGGCCAGGGTGCCGAGCAGGCCGACGGCGGCGATGTAGCCGAAGTACAGCTGGTAGCCCAGGGCACCGGGGAAATGTTCGGTGAGATAACCGTTGATCAAGGGGATAAAGGCGTCCGGCAGGTAACCCACCACCGAGACAATGCCGATGGCCAGGCCGGTAATGCGCAACGGAATGTCGCAGGTATCGAGGATGGCCCAGTACAGCCCGCGAATGGCATAGGTCATCAGGCCGATGAAGATCACAGTGCCGATCAACAGGCCCAGGCTGTGCAGGTTCGGGAACACAATCAGGCCGAGCATCGCCAGGGACGCCAGGAACAACGCCACCACCAGCACCGAGACATTGGAGAAACGGTCGCCCAGCCAGCCGCCGCCGATGCCGCCGATCGGCCGCATCCACAGCTTGATGGTGGTGATGGTACCGGCCATGACCGCGGTCATGCCGTTGCCTTGCAGGTAGTCGGAGAAGCTGTAGGTGGCCCAGAAGATGTGATAACCGCAGAACACGATGGCGGTCACCAGCCACAGCTCGGGGATCTTCACCAGGGTCGCCAGGTCAGTGAGCAGGTTGAACTTGCCCTTCTCCACCGAGGCCGTGTCGGCCATGGACTTGGGGTCCTTGAGCAGCACCAGCACACAGCCGATGGCGATACAGGTGAAGGAATACAGGTACACCACATGCTTGAACCCTTCGGCCACCGACTCGCCACGGGTCTCGGTGGCCAGGGCGAACAGCGCCAGGGCGATGGTGGCCAGCAACGCCTCCACCAAGCCACGGCCGCCGTCGAGGATGCCGAAGAAACGCCCCTGCTCGCTGTGCCCGGCGATCATCTTCACCCGCTTGAGCACCGAGGCCCAGAAGGTCAGGCCGGTGGTCAGACCCCAGCAGCCGAAGATGATCATCAAGCCGGTCATCGACGGCGCGGTGGAGTACCAGAGGCCCAGGGCACCGGTGGCCACCAGCGAGAAGAAAATCAGGAAGCGTGGCGCGATGCGGTCCGCCAGCCAGCCGCTGGGCAGGTAGCTGAGCAGGAAGATGGTGCCGAGCATGGAATACAGGTAGCCCAGCTCGCTGTGGTTGATCTGGAACACCTCGAGCATGGTGGTCTGGTAGACCTGGCGCAGGTACAGGATCGGGTAGATCGCCCCTGCCGCCAGCACCAGCAGCATCAGTTGGAAATAGCGACTTCCCTTGTCGCTCTTGCCGTCGGCAAGCGAGATGGAACCCTGGACAGCGGCAGCATTGGCAGCGTGCTTGGACATGGATGAGACCTCGGGCCACCCGGCGTTCCGGGCGCCCTGATAATTGTTTTTATAGGAGGTGGAGCAGGTGGAGCAGCTGCAAATGGCAAGCTACAAGCGGCAAGAATGACCGCGGTGCCTGCACTTGCAGCTCAGAGCTTGCAGCTGTTTCTAGTACTTCATCACCACCAGTCGGGTCTGGGTGAATTCGAGCATGCCGTGCTTGCCGTCATCGCCGCCCAGGCCGGAGCGTTTCCAACCGGCGTGATAACCCTGGTACGGGTCGGCCGGGGTGCGGTTGACGTACAGCTCGCCGGCCTCGATGGCATTGGCCACCTTCATGGCGGTGCGGTAGTTCTCGCTGTAGAGCACCGACGACAGGCCGAACTGATGGTCGTTGGCCATGGCCAGCGCCTCGTCGAGGTCGCGGTACTGCAGCACCGGCAGCACCGGGCCGAAGATTTCTTCCTGGACGATCTCCATGTCCTGGCGGCAGCCGCTGAGCAGGGTCGGCGGATAGAAATGCCCCGGTCCTTGCGGCAGCACGCCACCGGTTTCCAGCACCGCGCCCGCGGCGACCGCGCGCTGGACCATGGCATGGATGTTCTGTTGCGAACTGGCGTTGACCAGCGGGCCCATCAGGCTCGGGTCGTTGGCGCGGTCACCGAACTTCACCGCGGCGATCTTCGCCTTGAGCAGCGCCAGGAAGCGCTCGTGCACGCTGGCATGCACATAGACCCGCTCCACCGCCGTGCATAGCTGGCCACAGTGGGTGGTCTTGGAACCGACGATATCGCTGGCGGCCTTTTCCAGGTCGGCGTCAGGCTCGATGATCGCCGGGGTCTTGCCCCCCAGTTCCAGGGACGGCTTGGCGATATTGGCCTTGCAGTAATCGAGCACGATGCGCCCGGCATTGACACTGCCGGTCAGGGTGATCAGGCCCACCGCCTTGTGGGTGCAGACGCTGGCCGCCGTGGCGTGGTCCATGGTCAGGATGTTCACCACGCCCGCCGGCAGGCCGGCCTGTTGCACCGCCTTGGCGATCTCGAAGGCCGAGGTCGGGGTGTTGTTGCTCGGCCGCACCACCACTGTGTTGCCGGCGATCAGCGCCGGGGCGATCTTGCGCAGCAGGGTGTAGACCGGGTAGTTGAACGGAATCAGGCAGGCCACCACGCCAATCGGTTCGCGGTGCAGGAACAGGTTCTCGTCCGGGGTATCGCTGGGGATGATCTCGCCTTCGATGCGCCGCGCCCACTCGGCGTGGTAACGGGTGATCTGGGCCGCGTAACGGGCTTCGTTGCTGGCATCGATCAGGCTCTTGCCGGACTCGGCGGCCAGCGCCGCGCCGATCTGCTCGGCGCGCTCTTCCAGGGCCGCGGCAAAGGCCCGCAGGTGTTCGGCGCGCTCGATGCTGGTGAGCTTGCCCCAGGTTTTCTGCGCCAGCGCGGCGGCATCGACGGCGGCGGTCGCCTCCTCGGCGGTGGCGGCCGCTACCTGCCCGATCAAGGCTTCGGTGGCCGGGTTGTACACCGCGATCGATGCCGGGCTGGCAGGTTCGATGAAGTGGCCGTTAACAAAATTTCGCTCGAGTCGCATGGAAATTGCCCATCGTTGCTACATGAATGGCTGAGCGGCCCGGAGGCGATCCAGGCCGCCCCTTTTAAAGAGTCTGGAGCAGGTTGCCGGAGACGGCCGAACACCCCGACGACCGCCCGTGACGGGCAGCGCTCAGGCTCGGCGAGGGCGCGGGAAGCGAGGACAGAGGATCGACAGTGGCCGGATACGGCATGGCTTGGCACTCAAGGTTGTTGTTATGTGAGTAGCCAGCAGTTTTGTCATCCGCCGCGGGGAGGACAAACGATTAATTGCGCGGACAAACATTCGAAAAATGCATGTTACCGAGGGTCGCGACCGACGCAGCCCCATGGCGCCGGCCGACAGAAGATCTTCGTTGCCTCCGTAGGAGCGAGGCTTGCCCGCGATGACCTCCGCCCAGACACCCAAGCCGCGAGTGTTCCCCACGAGAGCAGCCTCGCCGCGATGGCCTCTATTCAGACGCTGAAGCCGCCGCAGTAGAAGGCTCCAACTGGCGTTGCGCCAACCAGATCTCTTCCTGCAGCCATTGGCTGAACACCTGCAATTGCGGCATCTGGGTCTGCTCCGGACGGGTCACCAGCCAATAGGACTGATGCCCCTCCACATGCACGTTGAGCACCTGGGTCAGCTGCCCGCAGGCCAGGTCCGGGGCCACCATGTGCCAGTCGGCGATGGTGATGCCCAGGCCGTCGATGGCTGCGCGGATCGCCAGGTCCAGCAGGTCGAACTCATACCCGCCCTGGGTGTCGACCCCGCTGATGCGCGCCGCGTCCAGCCAGTGCTTCCAGGTCAGGTAGCGCTGGTCTTCCCGGGCCAGCACATGCAGCAGGGTCATGCGGTTCAGGTCGACGCCCTGCTCGCCCGATTCGCGGGCGTACAGCGACGGCGCGCAGACCGCGATATGCCGCTCCTGGAACAGCAGCGAACTGTCCAGCCCATCCCATTCGCCGTCGCCGAAACGGATGGCGCAATCCAGGGTGCTGGTTTCCGCCAGGCTGTCCTGCAAGCGGGTGGTGATGCTCAGCTCCAGCTCCGGGTGCTGCTCGCGCAGGCGCCCCAGGCGCGGCATCAGCCAGCGGCTGGTGAAGGTCGGCGGCGCGTTGATGTGCAGGCGATTGGAATGGGACTTCTGCTGGATGCTGCGCACCGTCAGCTCGATCTTGTCGAAGGACTGGTGCAGCGCCCGCAGCAGCACCCGGCCGGCGCTGGTCAGTTCCAGGTGATGGTGGCGGCGCTCCAGCAGACTCTCGCCCAGCTGCTCCTCGAGCTGGCGCACCTGGCGACTGACCGCGCTCTGGGTGACGTTGAGCAACTCGGCGGCGCGGGTGAAGCTGCCGGTGCTGCCGGCAACCTCGAAGGCCTTGAGTGCGTTGAGGCCGGGCATTCTGCGTTTCATGGAGATACTCGAGAACGGCTGACGAGGTGGCAAGCATCCCACGGCCGCTGTCGTTTCTCCTACAGCGGCGGCAACTTTTTCAACCAGTAACCTGCATTTGAGGAAGGTTTGATCGACCAAATAATCGTTTGTCGATCCTGCGCGCGCTGGCAAGACTGCCGGGCATCTCACATAACAATAAACGAGAGCCGCCCCATGCCCCGCCCCACCTCCCTGTGCCTAAACGCAGCCTGCCTGGCTGCCCTGTCCACCCTCGCCGCGCCGGCCATGGCGATCCAGGTCACCGATAACCTCGACCTCGGCGGCGCCGTCCGCGCCCGCTGGGATTACGACCCCGATCGCGACATCCAGAAGTTCGGCCTGGACACCCTGTTCCTCAGCGCCAAGTACAACTCCGACACCTGGATCGGCGAGGCCCAATACCGCTTTTACGGACGCTCCTACCCTTACCAGTACACCAAGGACTACGGCGACATCCAGTTCGCCAAGTTCGCCTGGGTCGGCTACAGGTTCAACCCCGACCGGCAGGTGCAGGTGGGCCTGAACACGGTGCCGTTCGGCTTGCAGCCGTACTTCGGCAGCACCTTCTACGAAACCCTGGGCAACGTCATCGGCCTGGAGGACGTGCAACAGGTCGGCGCCAAGTACATCCAGCAAAGCGGCGACTGGAACCTCCAGGCCGGTTACTACCTGCGCCCGGCGTGGCAGGGCAAAGGCACCAGCAAAGGCGTGACCTATTCCAGCGTGGTGTCCGGGGCCGACAGCTACGTGGCCGACGGCAGCGACAACCAGGAACGCGACACTGTGGTGCTGCGGCTGGCCAAGGCCCTGGACCTGGGGTCGTGGAAATCCGAGGTGGGGATCTCCGGCCTGACCTCGACCCTGGAGAACAAGGACACCGACAACGACGGCCGCCGCAACGCCGTGGCCGTGCACTACCTCGGCAAGAACGGCCCCTGGGGCGTGCAACTGCAAGCGGCGCGACAGCAGATGTCGCCACGCAACGCCGGCACCGACGAAGTGGTCACCCTCGGCGGTTACGACGGCACCTATAACGTCGCCAGCCGCGGCAACCTGTACGTGGCGGACCTGAGCTACGACGTCGCCGGCAAGTACCTGTTCGACCAGCTCAGCGGCATCAAGCTGTACGCCAACTACAGCGCCTTCGACAAATCCGCCGACGAGTTCAAGACCTCGCAGCGGCTGATCCTCGGCAGCTCGTTCTCCCTGAGCAAATTGTGGATCGCCAGCGAATGGCTGATCGGCAAGAACGATCCCTATATCGGTGGCAGCAGCTACACCCAGAGCCTGGGGGCCGGCGGCAGCGACCAGTGGGAAAACCAGCTGTATGTGAACATCGGGTACTACTTCTGACCCATCCCGGGCGGTCTTGAGGCCGCCCTCGACAGCCCGTCCGCGCCCGCGGCAAACCCGCCAGCGGCAGCCCGCTGGCGGGTAGCCCTGGTGGCTTTCGCCGCCGCTGTAGAAAGCCGTCGAAAATCCGCCCGGCAACACTTGCACCGCCCGGTCACAGCAGGTCAGATAGGCCCTCGGCCATCTGTGCTGCAAAACAACAACAAGCCTGCCCGCCGCCTCGACCGCCGTCGCTGTCCGCAGCCTGGCCGTGGGGCTTCGGCGCCCGGTGCGGAGTGCATCTTTTCATGCGTCAACTGCCCGCTCTGAACATGTTGCGCGTCTTCGAGGAAGTCGCCCGGCATCGCAGTTTCAGCCAGGCGGCCCTGGGCCTGAACGTGACCCAGGGCGCCGTCAGCCGCCAGATCAAGCAACTGGAAGACTACCTGGGTGTCGCCCTGTTCGTGCGCACGCCAAGGGGGCTGGCGCTCACCGAATCCGGCGCGGCGCTGTCGCCGCAACTGGGGGCCGCCTTCGACCATATCGAGCGCGCCCTGGAGGCGGTGCGCGTGCCCAACCTGCGCCAGCGCCTGCGCATCCTCGCCCCGCCGACCTGGGCCACCCGCTGGCTGTCGGCGCAGCTGCGCCACTTCTGCCAGCGCTACCCGGACATCAGCCTCAGCGTGACCAACCAGAACAGCCACGACAGCCTGGCCGAGGTCGACTGCCAGATCCGTTTCGGCCTGGAGCCGGCCAGCCATTGTTCGAGCCAGTTGCTGGTGATGGAACGGCATATCGCCGTCGCCAGCCCGGAGCTGTTCGTCGACGGCCAGGCGCCGGACCTGCGGCAGTTTCCGCTGCTGCACATCCTGCACGACGGCAAGCGCCTGAAGGTCTGGGAGAACTGGCTGGCCGCCATGGGCCGCGACGATGTCGATGCCGGCCAGGGCCTGGAGTTCAGCACCCTGGACCAGGTGATCCATACCGCCCTGGCGGGCGGCGGCCTGGCGGTGATCGACCGGCAGATGATCGAGCGAGAACTGGCCAACGGCAGCCTGCTGCCGATCACCCCGGTGGAAGTGCTCGGCCCTTACGGCTACTGGCTGGACGTGGCCAACGACAAGCAGGGCCTGTCGAAAGTGCGGGTGTTTACCGAATGGTTGCGCCTGGTGAGCAACCCTTAGAACGCTTGCGCCATCCCGATGCGATCGCGAGCAAGCTCGCTCCTACNGCGCCTCTGTAGGAGCGAGCTTGCTCGCGATGGAACCGCAGGTTACGGACCTCAGATCGGCGCCACGACCTTGCGCGCCACGGGTACCGCGCCACCCTCCACCGCGCCCTCCTTCGAGCTCCGCACCTTGCACGCCTGGCTCAGGGTCAGCGCCTTGGTTTCCGGGGCCCAGGCCCAGGAGATCAACGCACCCAATGCAAGGATCGCGGCGAGGATGCCCATGGTCGGGCTGAGGCCGATCCCGGCCACGCTGACCGGCAGCAGGAAGGTACTGATTGCCGATCCCAGGCGGCTGACTGCCGTGGCCAGGCCGATACCACTGGCCCGCACTTCGGTGGGGAAGCTCTCGGCCGGGAACACCCCCACCAGGTTGCTCACCGCCGACAGCACCAGGGTGAACAGACCGAACACCAGCACCATCAACCAGGCCGCGCTGCCTGGTAGCACCGCCAGCAGGAACAGCGCCACCGCGAGGATGATGAAGGAGTTGATCAGAAAGCCCCGGCGGGAAAACTTCACCGTGCACCAGATGCCGATCAGCGCGCCGAGGATCAGCAGCATGTTCAACATCAGCTCGGTGCCAAAACCTTCGGCCAGCCCCATCTTCTGCAAGATCGACGGCAGGAAGGTGTAGATGGCGAAGTACGGCATGACGATGCAGACGAAGAACAGGCAGTTGAACGCCGTGCGCTTGCGGTACTCGCGGCTGAACAACACGGCGTAGCCGGAACGGGTTTCGCCGGACGGTTCTTCATCGAGCACCACATTGGCGCCCAGGTGCTTCTTGACCACGGCCCGGGCCTCGGCGATCCGCCCCTGGTTGACCAGCCAGCGTGGCGATTCCGGGGTGCCGATACGGGCGATCAGGATCAGCCCGGCGGGGATCGCCGACGACGCCAGCATCCAGCGCCAGGCATCGTCGCCGAGGCCGAGCATGGCGGTGCCGACAAAGGTCGCCGCTACATAACCGAAGGTCCAGATCACGCTGAACGAACCGAGCAATACGCCCCGGTGCTTCTTCGGCGCGAACTCGGCGAGCATCGCATGGCCGACACTGAAATCGCCGCCCAGGCCGATACCGATCAGGATCCGGCACAGCAACAGGGCCATGGCGCTCTGCACATAAAACTGCATGACCGAGGCCAGGGTGATCAGCACGAAGCTGATCAGGAAGATTTTCTGCCGCCCCAGGCGGTCGGAAATCCAGCCGAAAAACAGGCTGCCGAGAAACAGCCCGATCAACGCCGAAGCCCCGATCAGCCCCTGCCAGAAGGCATCGAGCTGCATCTGCGGGCTGAGCAGGGTAAAGGCGATGCCGATCAGGCCAAGAATATAGCCGTCGGTGAAATGCGCGCCGAAGGTCAGGCCGGCGATCTTCAGGTGGAACCGGCCGATGGGCAGGTCGTCGATCTTGGTGGTTGCGGTGGTCATGTTCGTCTCCCTTTATTGTTCTTGAATAAGAGATGAATCGGGTGGTGCGCCCTTTGCGGGAACCGGCGAAGGCTTCACTGGCTCCGGCAACGAAGGGTTGATGCCTAGAGACCACCCATCAGCAGGTATTTGATCTCCAGGTAATCCTCCAGCCCGTACTTCGAACCTTCACGGCCCAGGCCGGATTCCTTGATGCCGCCGAAGGGCGCGACCTCGGTGGAAATGATCCCTTCGTTGATCCCGACCATGCCCGCCTCCAGGCCGTCGGCCATGCGCCAGACCCGGCCGATGTCGCGGCTGTAGAAGTAGGCGGACAAGCCGAATGGCGTGTCGTTGGCCCGTTGCAGCACCTCGGCCTCGTCCTTGAAGCGGAAACAGGCGGCCACCGGGCCGAAGGTTTCGTCCTGGGCGATCAGCATGTCGCTGCTGGCCTCGGTGAGGATGGTCGGCTCATAGAAGGTTCCGCCCAGGGCATGACGGCGCCCGCCGCACAGCAGCCTGGCGCCCTTCTCCAGGGCATCGCCGACGTGCAGCTCGACCTTGGCCAGGGCGGCGGCATTGATCAGCGGCCCCTGCTCGGTTTCACCGTCCAGGGCGCTGCCGACGCGCATCGTCGATACGGCTTCGGCCAGCTTGCCGGTGAAGGCTTCGTAGACGCCGTCCTGGATAAAGAAACGGTTCACGCAGACGCAGGTCTGCCCGGTGTTGCGGAATTTCGAGGCCATGGCGCCCTTCACCGCCGCCTCCAGGTCGGCGTCGTCGAAGACGATAAAGGGTGCGTTGCCGCCCAGCTCCAGCGAGACCTTTTTCAGGGTATCGGCGGCCTGGCGCATCAGCAGTTTGCCGGTACGGGTCGAGCCGGTGAACGACAGCTTGCGCACGATGCTCGAGGCTTGCAGCGCGCCGCCAATGGCTGCTGCATCGCCGGATACGATATTCAGCACTCCCGGTGGGATCCCCGCCTGCTCGGCCAGCACCGCCAGGGCAAAGGCCGACAACGGCGTCTCTTCCGAAGGCTTGAGGACCATGGTGCAGCCGGCCGCCAGGGCCGGGCCGACCTTGCGGGTGACCATGGCCAGGGGGAAGTTCCACGGGGTGATCGCCGCGACCACGCCTATGGCTTCCTTGGTCACGATGATCCGTGCGTCGGCCTTGTGGCTGGGGATCACATCGCCGTAGGCGCGCTTGGCTTCTTCGCCGAACCACTCGAGAAAACTCGCCGCGTACACCACCTCGCCCATGGCCTCGGCCAGCGGCTTGCCCTGCTCGCGACTGAGCAAGGTGGCCAGCTCGCGCTGGTTGCCCAGCATCAGCTCGCTCCAGCGTTTCAGGCGCTGGCTGCGTTCCTTGGCGGTGAGCTTGCGCCAGGCCGGCAAGGCCCGGTTGGCAGCGGCGATGGCCAGCTCGGTCGCTTCGGCACCGGCCTTCTGCACCTCGGCGATCAGCTCGCCATTGGCCGGGTTCAACACCGGATACACAGGACCGCCGCTGGACCACTGGCCGTCGATGTAGTTGCCATTGCGGATCAGCGCGCTCATGCCACGGCCTCGGTCAAGGTGAAGCGCGCCTGGCCCGGGCGGGCGGTGCGCAGGATACGTTTACCTGCGGTGTAGTCGTTGATCACATCGCACGGCGTGTAGTTGCGTTCCAGCTCGTGCAGCTCTTCGGCATCCAGCCGGGTATCCAGGGCCGCCAGGGCGCTGTCGAACTGCTCGGTGGTGTCGGCGCCCACCAGCATGCAGTCCACGCCAGGGTGATTGAGCACCCAGGCCTGGGCGACCTGCGCATTGCTCACGCCACGGGCGCGGGCCACGCGCTGCACCGAATGGGCGATCTCGAACGAGGCCTCATCGCTGTACATCTGCTGGGTGAAGAAGTCGGTCTGGTTGCGGGTCGACTGCGCATCGCCGGTGAGCAGGCCACGGGCCAGCGGGCTGAACACCGAGACGCCCAGGCCCTGGTCGCGGCAGAACGGCAGCATCTCGCGCTCTTCTTCGCGGTAGGCGCAGTTCAGTTGCAGCTGCATGTTGATCGGCTTGACCCAGCCGTTGCGCTCGCAGGCCATGAGGATCTTCGCCAACTGCCCGGTGAGCATGGTGGAGACGCCGATGTAGCGCGCCTTGCCGGAACGCACTATGTCGTTCATGGCGCTCATGGTCTCTTCCACCGGGGTGTTCAGGTCGAAGTAATGCAGCATGAAGACGTCGACGTAATCCATGTCCAGGCGCTTCAGCGAGGCGTCGATGCTGTCCATGATGTGCTTGCGCGAATGGCCGCTGGCGTTGATGCCGCTACGGGTGCCGTAGCCGACCTTGGTGGTGATCACCAGGTCTTCGCGACGGGCCAGGCGCTTGACGATGCGCCCCACCACTTCCTCGCCGACCCCGGCGGAATAGAAGTCCGCCAGGTCGATGAAATTCACCCCGTTGTCCAGCGCATGACGGACAATCGGCTCGCTCTGCTGCTCGTTGAAGATCCAGGGTTTCCAGTCCGGGGTGCCCATGTTCATGGTGCCCAGGCACAGACGGGAAACCTGCAGGCCGGAGTTGCCCAAACGAATGTATTGCATGCTGCGATCCTCAGGCTTTTGGGGTGTAGAACGGGTTGCTGATCTGGCCGACCACGTCCGCCAGTTGCGCGCGTTCGGGCTTGCCGGCCAGGGCCGCGCGGATCGCCGTGCGGCAGGCGTTGTAGTTGTTCAGGTAGACCGCGTCCAGGTCGTCGCAGGCCGGGTTGACCCAGTTGGCGGTGACGATGGCCCATTCGTCTTCGGCTTCCTTGGGCAGGGTGCCGTCGAGCAGCGCTTCGAGCACCGCCTTGGCGATGCCGGCCTGGGAGGCGCCCCAGGTGGCGTTGCCGTGCAGCTCGCTGCCGATGGCCGCCTTGTTGACGTACAGGGTCATGGGCTTGACCGGGATGTTCGGCTGGGCGATCACCATGAACGGGCAATGGCCTTGGCTCGGCGATGCCAGGCTGTTGGCGAAGGCCTGGCCGGCCGGGCCGTTGCGCGGGCCGATCAGGATATTGATGTGCGCGGCGTTCACGCCCGGGCCTTCGAAACCTTCACCGATATAGAGGTCGAGTTCTTTCATGGGTAGCTACTCTTGGGACGCAGAGGGATGAGTTGAAGTGATCAGTGGCGCACGCAACGCAAGACAGCGGCGAGGCCAGGATGGGGTAGCGAAGAGCGCGGCGCGCGATTGGCGCAGACAGCGCGGAAACGAGGCTGGGTCATGGGGCAAACGCTCTTTGTTGTTATGGTTGAGCTGGTGTTTGCGCTTTTGTATCACCGGCCTTGTAGCGGCCTGTAACCATTAAAAATCATGGGGCCATGAGATTAGGTAATACCCTTGTGCGGCACCCTGAACACTCGAGGAGCAGGCAATGAATCCATTGGTTTACAACGGCGGCTGCCTGTGCGGGCAGGTCCGGTTCCAGGCCCTGGGGCCGGCGCACAACCCGCACTACTGTTCATGCAAGTTGTGCCAGCGGCACACCGGCGCGCTCAGCGCGGCCTGGGTCGAGTTCCCCCGGGAACGGGTGACCTGGAGCGGCGTGCCGGCGACCTTTCGTTCGTCCGACTATTCCAGCCGCGCGTTCTGCCCCCAGTGCGGCAGCTCATTGGGCGCGATCGACGATGAACCCACCGTCGCCCTGCTGCTGGGCTGCTTCGACGACAATGACCCTGAAGTGCTGAAGCCGACCGGGCACTCCTACTCTGGCGCACGCCCGAGCTGGTGTCAGGGCGACACATAAGCCGGCCTTCGTGGCTCTCCATTTTCAATGAACAAGGATCGCTCAAGCATGAAATTCGCCTACACCATTCTCTACGTCCCGGATGTCAGCGCCTCGCTGGCTTTCTTCGACCGCGCCTTCGGCCTGCCCACCCGTTTTCTCCATGAGTCCGGCACCTATGGCGAGCTGGAAACCGGCACCACCGCCCTCGCCTTCGCCGCCCATGAGCTGGGCGAGATGAACTTCAGCGGCGGCCACGTCGAGGCCCACAGCTCGGCCAGGCCGCTGGGCATGGAAATCGGCCTGGTCTGCGCAGACGTGCACGCCGCCCATCAACGGGCGCTGGACGCCGGCGCCAGCGAACTCAGCGCACCCAGCGAAAAACCCTGGGGGCAGACGGTGTCCTATGTGCGCTGCCCCGACGGCCTGCTGGTGGAGTTGTGCACGGCGATACAGCCCTAGGTCCCTCGTCCGGCTTACTTGCGATGGCTTCCTTGAGACCGCCATCGCCGGCAAGCCTGGCTCCTACAGAAGCCATCCGCGATCCCCCCGTAGGAGCGAAGCTTGCTCGCGATGGCGTCCTCACAACCACCATCGCCGGCAAGCCTGGCTCCTACAGAAGCCATCCGCGCCCCCCCCCGGTAGGAGCGAAGCTTGCTCGCGATGGCGTCCTCGCAACCGCCATCGTCGGCAAGCCGGGCTCCTGCAACCCTGGCGCCAGCTAGCGCCCCCACTTCTCCAAAGCGAACTCGACGAAGCTGCGCAGCTTGGGCAGGCGGTAACGGTCCTGGGCATACAGCAGGTGCATCGCCCGCAGGGGCAATTGATAGTCCTGCAGCACGGGCACCAGCCGCCCCTGTTGCAGGTCCTCTTCCACCAGGGCATCGGGCATCATCACCACCCCCAGGCCACCCCGCGCTGCGCGGTGCAGGCCGGACGAGGTGTTGGTCAGCAGCGAGCCGGACACCGGGATCAGCACGTCCCCCTCGGGCCCGCGCAACGGCCATTGGCTGGCGGTGGAGCTCCACTCGTCACCGGCCGGATAGGCGAACGCCAGGCAGTTGTGGTGCTGCAGGTCCTCCGGGACTTGCGGCGTGCCGCAGCGCTCCAGGTAGTCCGGCGCGGCGCAGATGGTCAGGGTGTAGTCCTCCAGGGGCCGGGCGATCAACGACGAGGTGTCCAGGTTGCCCAGGCGAAAAGCCACGTCGAAGGCACCGTCGATCAGGTCGAAGCGTTGGTTGGCCAGGGTCAGCTCCACCTTGACCTGCGGGCAGCGCTGCTGGAACTCGCTCAGGGCCGGCGCCAGGCGCTCGGTGCCGAAGGTCAGCGGCGCGGTGATGCGCAGGGTGCCGGACGGCTCGCCCTGGACCTGTTCCGCCAGGCGCTCGGAGTCCGCCACCAACCCCAGCACCGCCAGGCAACGCTGGTAATACTCGGCGCCGAACTCGGTCAGGCGCTGGCGCCTTGTAGTGCGACTGAGCAGGCTGACCCCGAGGCGCTGCTCCAGGGCCCGCAGGTGATTGCCGACCATGGTGGTGGACAGGCCGCACTCACGGGCGGCGGCGGTCATATTCCCCGCCTCCACCACCTTCACGTACACCGTCATCGCCTGGAACAGATCCATTATCAACCCTGGCTTTAAGATGATTAAAGAATTGACGAGTTTATCTAGCTCAGGTGGCTAACGATACTGCCAGCACACCACACTAGATGGAGCGACCCGTCATGACCGCCACCTGCCTGATGAGCACCTATCAACCACTGCCCCTGAGCTTCACCCGCGGCCTGGGCACCCGTCTCTGGGACCAGGCCGGCCGCGAGTACCTGGACGCGGTGGCCGGGGTGGCGGTGACGGGCGTCGGTCATTCCCACCCCAGGCTGGTCAGCGTCATCAGCGAACAGGCCGGCCTGCTGTTGCACACCTCCAACCTCTACGGCATCGACTGGCAACAGCGCTTGGCACAGCGGCTGACCCGCCTGGCCGGCATGGACCGGGCGTTCTTCAACAACTCCGGCGCCGAAGCCAACGAGACCGCGCTGAAGCTGGCGCGGTTGCACGGCTGGCACAAAGGCATCGAACGGCCGCTGGTGATTGTCATGGAGAACGCCTTCCACGGCCGCACCCTGGGCACCCTGGCGGCCAGTGACGGGCCGGCGGTGCGCCTGGGCCTCAACTCGTTGCCGGGGGATTATCTCAAGCTGCCCTTCGGCGACCTGGTCGCCCTGGAGCAAGCCGCACAGACCCACGGCCCGCGTATCGCCGCGGTACTGATGGAGCCGATCCAGGGCGAAAGCGGAATCCACCTGGCCCCGCCCGGCTATCTGAAGGCCGTGCGTGAGCTGTGCAGCCGGCGCAACTGGTTGCTGATGCTCGACGAGATCCAGACCGGCATCGGGCGCACCGGCCAGTGGTTCGCCTGCCAGCACGACGGCGTAGTCCCGGACGTGATGACCCTGGCCAAGGGCCTGGGCAACGGCATCCCCATCGGTGCCTGCCTGGCCCGGGGCAAGGCCGCGCAACTGTTCACCCCTGGCAGCCACGGCAGCACCTTCGGCGGCAACCCGCTGGCCTGCCGGGTGGCCTGCACCGTGCTGGAGATCATCGAGGAACAAGGCCTGCTGGCCAACGCCAGGCGCCAGGGCGAGCACCTGCTGCAACGCTTGTGGGTGGAGCTGGCCGATCACTCGCAGGTCCTGCAAGTGCGCGGCCTGGGGTTGATGATCGGCATCGAGCTGAAAAAGCCTCAGCGCGAACTGGCGCTGCGGGCAGCACAGGATCACGGGCTGCTGATCAACGTGACCCGGGGCACCACCATCCGCCTGCTGCCACCGCTGATTATCGATGAACGGGAAGTCGAGATGATCGTGCGCGGGGTCAGTCGGACGCTGCAAAACGTTGAGACCGATGGCGATGCGACAAGCGTGGAAGGAATGCTGGCTGTGTCGTGACCTATGCCTGATGGTCAGGCGAAGTGAGTTAGAACGCTATCGCGAGCAAG
>NZ_JBQENK010000011.1:0-101642 GCF_052044735.1 Pseudomonas sp. 22526 | reverse complement strand
CGATGCGCTGTATCAGGAAAGGGTGATGGCCAGGCTCAGTCGTCCAGCGGTTTGGGGGGCGCCGCAGGCTTGCCCGATTTGGCGGCTTTGCCGGCATGGGCTGCCTTGACTTCCGAGACCGGCGCTAACGTCGGCGCAATGGCTTCCTTCTCCGCGGCCGGCAGCTGGTCGATGGTGCTGAAGACTTCCTTGAGTTCGATGGCCCCGGAATGCTCAAGCTTCTTCTCGCCGTCCTTGCCCACCAGGATCACCTTGGTCTGCGCCCCGGCGCCGAGCTTCAGGCTGCGGATCAGGGCCATGGTCGATTGTGGGTCCAGGTCCTTGCCGTCGCGTTGGCCGATGGTGTTGATCACCGTGTAGAGCACCATGTTGCGTTCGCTGAAGGCCTGGCGGTTGGCCGGCTCGTCGAGGGACTTCTTCAACGCCACCAGGGTCGGGTCCACGGTGCTGGGGGCGATGACGATCAGGGGGCGCGCCTTGCCCTGATCCTGGGCCAGAGGGCCTTCGTTGTCGGCCGCCATTGCGGGGCCGACGACAGCGAGCAGCGTTGCGAGGGTCAATGACCGAATGAACATGCGTCTCTCCTTTGGGTATCCACGCTCTAATGATTGCGCATCAGGGGAAAAGGTCCAGACCTGGACTCAAATTCTGACATTTTATTGAGCCTTTCCCCTGGTTCGTGGCGCTGCAACCAGCGCTGCGCACGCTCGTTTTCGCCGCAACCGATCGACGCGCCCATAAACGCCAGTGATGAGCGAACCCTCTTGTTCGGCATGATCGACCCGCCTTGGCGCCCATGACAACCGGCATAGCCTATGCCGTTCTGGCATGGGCCCATACGAATTCGTCATCATTTTCGCCGCGGCGGCGTGATAGCCTTCATTCCGGCCATAACAAGAGCGCCCGCCTGGCTTTTTCCATCCGGTGCGGCGTCACCCGCCGTTTCATACCTGCTTGCTCCGTCTTCATCTGCCCAGGTCTTCGCAGCGAACCTTCCACACAGGCTCGCTGGACGACTGATTGCATTTTTGACTCGACGCTATCGTCGGCATCTCTTTTACCTCCTTCCGGGAGTTCGTATGTCCAGGCTGTCTCACCAAGATTTACGCCGTAGTTTTCGCGAGCTGATCGCTTCAGACTCCTGCTTTCACACCGCCTCCGTATTCGACCCGATGTCGGCGCGGATCGCCGCCGACCTGGGGTTCGAAGTGGGCATTCTCGGCGGCTCCGTCGCCTCGCTGCAGGTGCTGGCCGCGCCTGACTTCGCCTTGATCACCCTGAGCGAATTCGCCGAGCAGGCCACCCGCATCGGCCGCGTCGCCCAGTTGCCGGTGATCGCCGACGCCGACCACGGCTACGGCAACGCCCTCAACGTGATGCGCACCGTGGTCGAACTGGAGCGCGCCGGCGTCGCCGCCCTGACCATCGAAGACACCCTGCTGCCGGCCCAGTTCGGGCGCAAGTCCACCGACCTGATCTCGGTCGCCGAAGGCGTGGGCAAGATCCGCGCGGCGCTGGAAGCCCGGGTCGACCCGGAACTGGCGATCATCGCCCGGACCAACGCGGCGATCCTGCCGATCCAGGAAATCATCAGCCGCACCCAGCAGTACGAGCGCGCCGGCGCCGACGGTATCTGCATGGTCGGGGTCAAGGATTTCGAGCAACTGGAGCAGATCTCCGAGCACCTGTCGGTGCCACTGATGCTGGTGACCTACGGCAACCCGGCGCTGCGCGACGATGCGCGCCTGGCGCAACTGGGCGCGAAGATCATCGTCGACGGCCACGCGGCGTACTTCGCGGCGATCAAGGCCACCTATGACTGCCTGCGCGAACAGCGGCAGATCTTCACCCAGGCCTCGGACCTCAGCGCCACCGAGCTGGCCCACACCTACACCCAGCCCGAGGACTACATCGTCTGGGCCAAAGAGTTCATGAGCGTCAAAGAGTGAGCCGCTAGCTCACCCGCCCTTGCGATCACCGAGGACCTGAGGTCCTGGGTGGTCGAAAGCCGCTTCGCGCCTCACCCCCGCCCTATTCCGCTACCTACTTCCCCGCCCTGTTCAACGCGTCGTCGACACTGTCGAGGATCTGCCCGATGGTCCAGGGTTTGCGTATGAACGCCACCGGGTAGCGGATCCCGGAACTCTGCGGCGTCTCATAACCGGACATCACCAGCACCGGCATGCCCGGCCAGCGCTCGCGCACCCGGTTGGCCAGGCCCGCGCCGTTCAAGGTGCCCGGCATGTTGATATCGGTCAGCAGCAGGCGCACCTGCTCCGGATGGTTTTCCAGGAACCGCAGCGCCTCATCCGCGCTGGGCATGGCCTGGGTCGCGAAACCTTCGTCCTGCAGGATCTCGCAGAGAAACTCCAGAATCGTCGGCTCGTCCTCGACCACCAACAGCAGGCGACAAGGCTGGCCTGGATTGACGGATGAAACTGGACTCATGTGAATGCCGCTCCCTGACTGCGTACATGACCCTGGCGCGAATGCGCCATTTAGAGTTATGAGCAGTGCCTGGCCGATAAATTCACTCGGCCTGCCGAGGTGTCACACAAGACAGCGCACGCACCGTCGCTTACGCCCGTCGGAGTGGGATTGCCCCAGGAGCGACCAGCCCCCAAACAGCTCCCGCCCCCGCGCCGAGCGCTCTGTCAGCCACCCTGAGTGACATCGATCACCCTGACGTCCATCTTCCCCGAGTTGTTCCAGTAGAAGCCGAGCACGTCGTTGGCGCAGAACTGCAAGCGCCCCGGCGGCAGGTCCGACCAGACGCCCTCGCCGTGCCCGAGCAGGCGCCAGGGCGACTTGCCCTTCGGGCCCTTGGTCCGCACCAGCAGCGCCATCCAGGCCGCCTCGGGCAAGCGCTTGGCCCTGCCCAGGCGCTCGCGGATTCCGCCGGGGTGCGCCACGCCATCGGGCTGGGTCGGCTTATCGCTGGCATCGGCCCACAGGCCTTCCACCAGGAAACGGTAGCGATGCCCGGCTTCGATTTCGAACTCACTGGTGACACAGGACTGGTCGGCCGGCACCTCGATGGGAGGGTTCTGCAAAGGAATATTCATGGTTGCCTCCGACCGACGCTGCTGGCCAGGTCCACCTGGCGCCGCCGTTGCGCCCGCTCGGCGATGGGTTGCGCCAGCACCAGGGCTTGCCGCGCTCCGCCTTGCCCGAGGATCCGCGCCAGGGTCGCGCGGACCGTGGTTTCATCGTTGTCGAAATCGCCATGGTGACGGGCCCCGGAGGCATTCTGATGGCCCATCGGCAAGTCGTTGGGCGCGCGCACCCAGCCGGCGTTCGAGGCGCTGGCGAACAGCTGCGCCAGATCGCTTTCGCTGGTGACGAAGCGCTCCATGCCAAGGATCGGCTCACCATCGGGCCGGATCAGCGGGATGCGCACCTTGTCCTCGAAGGCATCGGAGACCAGGTACAGCAAGGACTTGTTGTAGATATGCGCACAGTGGTCATCACGCTCGGCCTGGTCGGTCAGGGTGAACAGGCCAAACTTCTCGATGCGCTTGTCGCGAATCGGCGCCAAGTAAGTCTCGCGAAACAGCTTGAGGGTGCAGGCCGGCGCCCACAGGTGGCAACTGGCGATCTTCACCTCCAGCCCCTTCAGCTGGCTGCGCGCCATCGGCCCACTGTTCATCGTGCCCTTGGACACCAGGTACTGCACCATAGGCGCCAGCAGGATGCTGCCCGCGCTGTGCCCGACGATATGGATCTCCACCCCCTGGGCAGCCAGGCGCGCCAGGGCCTGGGCCACCACCCGCGCCCCGCCGTTGGCATTGACCGTGGCACGCAGGCCGTTTTCCTTCATTTCATCCCACTGGGCCTTGCCGGTCAGCAGCCGGGCAATGGGTTCCAGCGCGTCGTCCAGGCGGTCGAGCATGAAGTCCTTGGTCGCATCCAGCACCCCTTCGGAGCGCCGGCGCCGGGCGGCGTCGGCCAGCATGTTGCCCAGGGTGCTCCAGTAATCGGTCTTCCAGATGAACGCCAGCGGATAACACTCGGCCTGCAACATGGCCGCGCGGTAGCCGGCCACGGTTTCGATGGCCCCGGCCTGCGCCACCAGGCCGCCGTGGGCATACACCACGATGCGTTTTTTTGCCCAACCGGCGGTGATGCGCGGGAAGTCCACGGCGAATATTTCCTGGACGCTGGCCGCGGTGGTCGCCAGGTCGCCACGCGGGTCGAAGGTGCCGTCGTTGCCCAGGCTGATGACATGCGGGCGGATCTCCCGCAGGGTCTCGCTGGACGAAGCCGCTGCCACCGTCTTGGCCTGCGAGCTCGCCTGCAGCGGCACGCGCAGGGTGATCGGCGCGCCGAGCCGCGCGACCCAGGCATCCGCGCCGTTGGCCAGCCAGTCGTCATAGCGCAAATGGGCAAAACCCTCGTACCCCCAGGTCACGCCCCAGGAGTTCTGAATCCAGAAACCGTCCTGGTCATAGGCGACGATCGCGAAGGCGTGGCCGCCGAGCATGTTCGCCGAGGGCTGGATATGGCCATCCCCACCGACCACATGCCAGCCCTCGTGCACAGTGGCGCTGGCGTACAGCACACCGACCTCGGCAATCGCCGCGTGCATGGCGACAATGTCGGTGTGGTTGACCCGGAAGTATGCCCCCAGCGGACGCAGCGCCGCCTCCTCGGCCAGTACCTGGGTCAGGGTCGTGGCCTGGTTGCCGGCCTGCCACTGCGGCGCCGGGCACACCCCGTGCTTGTACCAGCCCTTCATCGCCCCGCGACAACTGGAACCTTCGTCCGCCTCGCCGGCCCATTCGTCATAGCGACGGGCCAGGTCGTACAGCATGTGCGGGCTGACGAGCGTGGCGTCGGACTGATAGCGGCGGGTGCGCAGCAGGTAATGCGCCACCGTCGCCAGGCCATAACCGGTGCAGGCGTTCTCCTGGCCCTGGTCGAGCACCGGCACCCTGGTCTGGCGGTAGTCGCTGAGTTCCCGGCGTACCGGCACTTCCACCAGGGTCGGGATATACATGGTGTCGCGAAAATCCAGGCCGTCCGGTCGCACGTTCAACACCCGCACAGGGGCCTTGGCGGTCGTGCGGACGGCGACCTTCTTGCCAGCCTTCGCGGCCGTTGCAGCAGCGGTTTTTATCGTGGTTTTTTTCTCGGCTTTTTTTGCGGTAGTCGCAGCCTTGCCCTGTTTGACCGAGGACCGGTCGGATGCAGATGCCATGTTCACGCGCTCCCGATGTCGTGACGAGACTGGCACTGCTGGCGCCTGGTGGCGCTCCCCAGCCCTATGGGTGACTGGGCTGAGCATAGCCAAGGGCAATGCACGCTGCTTTCGCTTCGGACCACCAGCTGTGAGAAAGTAGCGTGGCGGACGCGCCGCACGCTCCGGTGGCCCCCTTTGCCTTCGCATCGTGAAGCCCGGGAGAATGTTTTCCCGGCGTCCCGCCCGCCGCTCACTATTCTTGAGCCATGGGCCCGCATGGGCCGGTGGTCTCGCTTTCAAGGAATCCAGAATGCAGCCAAGACACGTCATCAACGCTTCGGTCAGCCCCAAAGGCAGCCTGGAGACTTTGTCCCAACGTGAAGTGCAACAACTCAGCGAAGCCGGTTCCGGCAGCATCTATGCCCTGTTCCGCCAGTGCGCCCTGGCCATCCTCAACACCGGCGCCCATGTCGATAACGCCAAGACCATCCTCGACGCCTACAAGGATTTCGAAGTTCGCATCCACCAGCAGGACCGCGGCGTGCGCCTGGAACTGCTGAACGCCCCGGCCGATGCCTTCGTCGACGGCGAGATGATCGCCAGCACCCGGGAAATGCTGTTCAGCGCCCTGCGCGACATCGTCTACACCGAAAGCGAGCTGGCCAGCCAGCGCATCGACCTGGAAAGCTCCCAGGGCATCACCGACTACGTCTTCCACCTGCTGCGCAACGCCCGCACCCTGCGCCCGGGCGTGGAGCCAAAGATGGTGGTGTGCTGGGGCGGCCACTCCATCAGCACCGAGGAATACCAGTACACCAAGAAGGTCGGCCATGAGCTGGGCCTGCGCAAACTGGACGTCTGCACCGGCTGCGGCCCGGGCGTGATGAAGGGCCCGATGAAGGGCGCGACCATTGCCCATGCCAAGCAGCGCATGAGCGGCAGCCGTTACCTGGGCCTCACCGAGCCGGGCATCATCGCCGCCGAGGCGCCGAACCCGATCGTCAACGAGCTGGTGATCCTGCCGGACATCGAGAAGCGCCTGGAAGCCTTCGTCCGCGTCGGCCACGGCATCATCATCTTCCCCGGCGGCGCCGGCACCGCCGAGGAGTTCCTCTACCTGCTGGGCATCCTCATGCACCCGGACAACCGCGAGCTGCCGTTCCCGGTGATCCTCACCGGGCCGAAAAGCGCCGCGCCCTACCTGGAGCAGTTGCACGCCTTCGTCGGCGCGACCCTGGGCGAAGCGGCCCACAGCCTGTACCAGATCATCATCGACGACCCGGCCGAGGTCGCCCGGCAGATGACCGAGGGGCTCAAGGAGGTCAAGCAGTTCCGCCGCGAGCGCAACGACGCCTTCCACTTCAACTGGCTGCTGAAAATCGACGAAGGCTTCCAGCGTCCGTTCGACCCGACCCACGCCAACATGGCCAGCCTGCAGCTGGACCCCGGGCTGCCGTCCCACGAGCTGGCGGCCAACCTGCGTCGCGCGTTCTCCGGCATCGTCGCCGGCAACGTCAAGGACAAGGGCATCCGCCTGATCGAGAAGCATGGCCCCTACGAAATCCACGGCGACACCGCGATCATGCAGCCGCTGGATCACCTGCTCAAATCCTTCGTCCAGCAGCACCGGATGAAACTGCCGGGCGGCGCGGCCTATGTGCCGTGCTACCGGGTCGTGAGCTGACAGCCCGTTGACCACAGCCTCCGGTGCAATGCCGGGGGCTGCTTGCTGCCCCACGCACAACGCCCGGCCGGCGGGCACAGCGAGCGCTCAGGGAACTCCCGGGCAGTGCCGCGCATCCTAGATTGTGTAGCACTTCCTTTTCGCTTCACGCTGTCGGAGGACGCCCTTATGCGCCGCCTATTACTCGTTTCTTCGTTGTTGCTCTGTCTGCCCGCAGGTTCAGCCATGGCCCGTGTCGATGCGGGTGATGTCGCCACCTCGGCAGGGGTTTCCGCCTCGCTGTACTCGACCTTCAAGGACGACAAGATGGTGATTCCCGCCCGTGACGACGCCTCCAGTTTCGTCGCCAGCGGTGGCGCCATCCGTGGTGTCTACCTGGAGTCGGTGCTGCAGAAAATCCGCCAGGAAAACCCAGGCCTCAACGCCAGCGATGAAGAACTGGCCAGGGCCATCCTCACTCAACAGGCGCAGCCAGCCGGGCACTAACGGCCTGTGCCGTCCTGCGCTGCGCGACCGGGACGTCGCGCAGCCGCACGGGGCATCCTCCCCTCACCCCGCCTGAACCGCCGCAGTGGCCCCGGCGCGGCTGAACAGATCGCGACCTATGCTCCGGGCCGTGCGCAGGTGCAGCGCCGGATCCTGGCTTTCCGATTCCAGCAGCAGCTCCGAGGTCAGCACCCGGGCGCCGCAGTAGTCGAAGATCCCGTGGTCGATCTGGGTCTTCATCGCCGCCTCGTAGCCGTGGCGCCCGTAAGTGCCGGCGTCGGCCCCACCGACACCGAGCAGGTGCACCCGCAGGTGTCCGAGCTTTTTCTCCGTGCGGTTTTCCTCGAGGCTGAAGTCGAAGGCCCAGCCATTGGCGAACACCCGGTCGATCCAGCCCTTGAGCAGCGCCGGCATCGACCACCAGTACACCGGATAGACCAGCACCAGCGCATCGGCGCGGTCGATGCGCGCCTGCTCGGCCAGCACGTCGGCCGGGGGTTGTGCCTGCCGGCGATGGACTGCGTGGTCGGCGGCATTGAAGCGTGGGTCGAACGCCTCGGCGAACAGGTCGGCGATCTCGAACGTATGGGACGGCCCAAGCCCCTCGGCGACCTGGGCCGCCAGGCTGTGGCTGAGCGAGCGGGGATCATGGTGGGCGACAACGATAAGCGCATGCATGGCGAAGGCTCCTGCAAATGGGGGGGCAAATTGGATTGAGGGCAGCAACCGAGCCCTATATACTTTTGGTAAGTTACGAACAGTAAGTTACTTTTGGTATATAAGCATGTCAAGCACCCCCTCCGAGGCTTCACCACCCCGTCGCCGCCTGTCCCGGGAAGAGCGCCTGCAACAGTTGCTGGAAGTGGCCTGGCAATTGATCGGCGCGGAAGGCACCGAGGCCCTGACCCTGGGCCGGCTCGCCGAGCAGGCCGGGGTGACCAAGCCGGTGGTCTATGACCATTTCGTCACCCGCGCCGGGCTGCTGGCGGCGCTGTACCAGGACTTCGATGCACGCCAGACGCTATTGATGGACGCCGCCCTGGACCGCAGCGAAGCAACCCTGGACAGCCGCGCGGCGGTCATCGCCGGGTCTTATGTCGACTGTGTGCTGACCCAGGGACGGGAGATCCCCGGGGTGATCGCTGCGCTGGCCAGTACGCCGGAACTGGCGCGGATCAAGGAGGAGTACGAACTGATCTTCCTGGAAAAATGCCGCACCGCCCTCGCCCCCTTCGCGGCGCCCGGGACCATAGCAACGGCTGGCCTGCGGGCGATGCTCGGGGCTGCCGAGGCCCTGTCCCATGCGGCGGCCACCGGAGAAATCAGCCGCGAGCAGGCCCGCGACGAGCTGTTCGACACCATCATCGCCATGGTTGAGCGCAGTGCGCGGCGCGGTTCCGGCCCGGTCTAGCCCGCTTCGCCTGCCACCGGCACGGCAGGCTTCATCGAGCCGACCCACCAGGTGACAAGGGCGCACAAGGCCATGACGCCGCAAGTGCCGACAAACACCGTGCGCATGCCGAAGTGCCCGCCGAGAAAGCCCCCGGCCAGGGGGCCGAGCACCTGCCCGACGTACTGGCTGGAGGTCGAGTAGCCGAGCATCCGCCCGGCGATGTGTTCCGGCACCGAATGGCGAATGATGCTGGAGATGCAAGGCAACAGCCCGCCCAGGGCCAGGCCCATGAGAAAGCGCAGCAGCACCAGTTGCCAGGGCGCACTGACCAACGCCTGGGGAATCAGCAGCAGCGCCGCCGCGGCCAGGCACACAGTCAGCACCCGCCAGTGGCCGATACGGTCGGCCAGCTTGCCCAGCTGCGAAGCGGAAATGATGCTGCCCAGGGCCGCGGCGGACATCACCAGGCCCGCCATCAGGGTGAGGTTATCCGCCCGCAGTTCCTGCAGATACACGGTGATGATCGGCTCGATGGACATGGTCGCGAACATCAGCAGGCAGGCCACCGCGAACATGCTCAGCAGCGGTTTCTTGTCTGTCACCGACGCCCAGGAATGCTCCGGCGCCTGGCCCTTTTGCGTTGCCTGGCGCGGCTCGCGCGGCGCCTCTTTCAACAAAAAAGTGGTGGCCAGGAAGGTCACGAAGATCACCGCCCCGGCGATGAAGAAGGTGTTGCGGATGCCGATCAGCGGCGGCAGCAGACCGCCTATCAGGGGCCCGGCCAGGCTGCCGGCCATGATCCCCGAAGACAGCACGCCCAGGGCCCAGCCGGAGCGCGCCTTGGGGGTTTGGGTGGCGACCAGGATGGTCGCCCCCGAGGCATAACCGCCCAGCAAACCCGCCAGCAGGCGCAGCAGCACCAGTTGCCAGACGTTCTCCGCCAGGCCGATCAGCGACATCGCCACCGCCATGCCGAGGCTGGCGCGGATCAGCATCAGCTTGCGCCCGTAGCGGTCGCCCAGGCGGCCCCACAAGGGCGCGGTGATCGCCGCCGACAGAAAGGTCGCGCCAAAGGCCACGCCGGACCACTGGACGATGGCCGCCGGGTCGCTGACGCCCAGTTGCTCGACGTACAACGGCAGGAACGGCAACAGCAGGGTCATCGCGACAATGGTGGTGAACGCCCCCAGGGCGCACACCGCGAGGTTGCGCTGCCAGTAGCGTTCGGCGGGAGACAGCGACTGCGGGGTGGACATCGGGGCGCTCCATCGGTCAAGGACGGGGCCACGCTACAGGCTCGAATTCGATAAATAAAATTCATGTTTTTTATGGAGTGGATTCCTCCAAGGAATCTGAACGACGCCTGCTGTGATGTCGCGAGCGTGATGGATTCAGTCGCGCTTCCAGCGCTTGCGGGCATGCAGGTACGCCGCCAGGTCGCCGTAGCCCAGCTGGGCCGCCACCTGGGCGCGGTTCTCGCCGAGAAACTCCAGTTGCTGTTCCAGCTCGGCGCGGACCTGATCGAGCAGTTGGCGAAAGGTCATGCCCTGCTCTTCCAGGCGTCGGCGCAGGGTGCGCGGGCTCTGGTAGAGCGCCTCGGCCTGGTTCTCCAGGCTCGGCACCACGCCCCGGGCCAGGCTGTCGCGCATGCTGGCCGCGACCTTGCCGGTCCAGCCGCCCAGTTGCAGGCGCTGGGCCAGGCGGCGGTCCAGTTCGCTGCGCAGCAACTCCTGCATGCCGGCGTGGCGCGTCAGCAGCGGCAGGCGCAGGGTGGCCTGGTCGTAGTACAGGCAGTTGTGCGGGCAATCGAACTCGAGATGGTCGCCGAACCACTGGCGATATTCCTCGTGGTAAGCCGGTCGCGGATGGCTGAAGCAGGCGCGCACCGGCCGCACGGGTTGCCCGGTGCCGTGACGCATCTGGGTCAGGGCCATGACGCAGTAATGCTCCACCACGTAGCGGGTCAGCCCGGCGGGTGCGTCGATACGCAGTTCGACGCCGAGCAGATCGCCGTCGCTGACCAGCCTCAGGTTGTCCATGTCCGAGGCCAGCGCGGCGTAGTCGGCCCAGCATTGCATGGCGCCGCGCACGTCCGGGCAGTACAGGCAGATGTAGGCCAGTACGTGCAGGTCCTGGGGGGTGAATTCGCCGAACAGGTGCAGGCCGATGGCCGGGTCGCGCTCCGCCGCCAGGCGCCACAACTGCTCCAGCTCGAGCAGGTTGTAATCCTGGCGGTCGCCGCGGGTCTGGCGTTGCAGCACCCGCTCCAGCACCCGGCCGAGCTGGCCCCGGTGAAAACGGCGGACCGGTTGATTGGCCTCTTCGCCAGTGTTTTTGTCCAGTTCGCGCATAGGGTCCGGGCGGCTCTTGGTTTCTTATTGTTCGGGCAATGCCCATGTCGGGCCTGACTCGAGATTGCCATGAATACAACAATGCTCGCCAACAATCCAATCCTGGTCGTGGCCGGGATTTTCCTCGGTTTCATCCTCCTGGAAATCGCCTGTACCTGCTTTCGCCAACCCAAGGGCCAGCGCCGCGATGTGCTGATCGAGATCATCGGTTCCTCGCTGTTGCTGGGCCTCACCTTCCCCCTGGTGATGTTCCTCAGCACCCTGCTGCTGGACACCTTCGCGCCGTCCTTGAAGAACAGCCTGGGCGAGCTGCACTGGGTGGCGGGCGCGGCGCTGTTCCTGGTGCTCGATGACATGACCCAGTACTGGTGGCATCGCCTGACCCACCGCCTGCCGTTCCTCTATGCGCTGCACCGCGCGCACCATTCGGCGCCCTACATGAGCATCCGCATCGTCTACCGCAACAACAGCTTCTATTACCTGCTGATGCCGGGCATCTGGCTCTCCGGCATGCTTATCTACATGGGCCTGGCGCCGGTCTACTACGGCTACCTGATCGTCAAGATGACGGTGATCTTCGCCGCCCACAGCAGCGTCGCCTGGGACGACAGGCTCTATCGCATCCCGGCCCTGCGCCCGCTGATGTGGCTGCTGGAGCGAACCATCTCGACCCCCTCCACCCACTCCGCCCACCACGGTTTGAATGCCCATGACGGGGTGACCCACTACAAGGGCAATTTCGGCAATCTGCTGTTCTTCTGGGATGTGCTGTTCGGCACCGCGAAAATCACCCGCCGCCGACCCAGCACCTATGGCATCGAGGACCTGCGCCCCATCAGCTGGCAGCAGGAACTGTTCTGGCCGCTGGTGCGTTCGCCCAAACCGGCGGCGCGTCCCGAAGCCAAGCAGGAGGTGGCGCAATGAGCCTGCATATCGTGCTGATCGCCGGCTCCAGCCAGCCCGACAGCCAGTCGGCCAAGGTCGCCCATTACCTGGGCCAACGCCTGCGCCAGCTGAAACTCTGCGAGCAGGTCACGCTGCTCGACCTCGGGCGCTCGCCCTTGCCGCTCTGGCCAAGCCCGGACTCGAACGCCATCTGGAGCCAGTACTCGGCCAGCTTGCTCCAGGCCGACGCGCTGGTGGTGGTGACGCCGGAGTGGAACGGCATGGCCTGCCCGGCCATCAAGAATTTCTTCGTGTATGCCGGCCACACCGAGCTGGGGCACAAGCCGGCGTTGCTGGTCGGGGTCTCGGCCGGCGTGGGCGGCGCCTACCCGCTCGCCGAGCTGCGCGTCTCCAGCTACAAGAACTGCCGGATCTGCTACTTGCCGGAACAACTGATCGTTCGCCAGGTGGAAGGCGTATTCAATGCTCATGCCGAACCCACGCCTGAAGAACGCCACCTGCGCGCTCGCGCCGACTGGACCCTGGAGGTCCTGGCCAGGTACGCCGGTGCGATGAAGCACCTGCGCTCGTGCATCGATATCCGGGACGTCCCCTTCGCCAACGGGATGTAGCACCGCGACACCGGAAGTGAACGGCCTCGGCCTCCCCAACGCCGTGAAGAAATTCGCTTTCACCGACGCCCGTCCTCGCCAAACTGTGGCTACAGTCTTAGGAGCCGCCACGGGCTTGGGCGCCATGCTGCATGCCGACAAGCCTATGGGCGGCCTGACAAAGACAGGGGGTAGCGGTGAACCTTATCGCCGCCTGCCCGGTCGATAGATGCAGTCTGGCCAGGTTTGGCGATAAGCCCCCGTTTCTTCCAATAGGGCGTCGTACGGCTGGTTTCATTTCCTGGAGAACGCCCGTGATAACGACCCGACACATCGCCAGTCTCAAAGCCTGGGGCGCCCATGGTTTCACCGCTACCGGGGTGGTCACGGCCTTTCTCGCCACCCTGGCGCTGTTCGACAACCAGCCCAAGGCCTGCCTGCTGTGGCTGGGCGTGGCGCTGATCGTCGATGGGGTCGACGGCTCGCTGGCGCGCAAGGTCAATGTGCAGTCGGTGTTGCCGCATTTCGACGGCTCGGTGCTGGACCTGGTGATCGACTACCTGACCTATGTGTTCATCCCGGCGTTGTTCATCTATCGCTATATCCCGCTGCCGGACTACAGCGCGCTGCTGGCGACCTCGGTGATCCTGGTGTCGTCGCTGTTCTGCTTCTGCAACGTCAACATGAAGAGCAAGGACAACTATTTCGTCGGCTTTCCCGCGGCCTGGAACGTGGTGGCGCTGGCGCTGTACATCCTTGCCCCGACACCCTGGCTGAGCCTTTCGAGCATCGTGGTCCTGGCGCTGCTGACCCTGACCCGGATGAAATTCCTCCACCCCTTCCGCGTGCGCCGCTTCATGCCGGTGAACATCGCGGTGACCGCCATCTGGCTGCTGTGCAGCCTGTCGCTGGTGATCAACCATCCCTACAATGGCCCCTGGGTGATGGGCTTGTGGCTGGCGATGTCGGCGTACTTCCTGGGCATCTGCATCTGGCGCACCGCGCTGGGCTGGTTCGACCGCGCGCGAACCTGAACCACTGCCGTACCCCTGACCGCAACGAGACTCGACATGCTCTACCGCTTCGCCGCTGACAGCCTGGTATCACTGCACCTGACCTTCATTCTGTTCGTACTCTTCGGCGGCCTGCTGGTGCTCAAGTGGCCGCGCCTGGCCTGGCTGCACCTGCCCGCCGCGATCTGGGGCGTGGCGGTCGAAGTCTTCCACCTGCCCTGCCCCCTGACCGACTGGGAAAACCGCATGCGCCACGGCGCCGGCCAGCAGGGTTATGGCGACGGTTTCATCGAGCACTACCTGATCCCGCTGATCTACCCGGCCGGGCTGACGCCGCAGATCCAGTTGGGCCTCGGCGCGCTGGTGCTGCTGATCAACGCCCTGGTCTACGGGCGCCTGCTGTGGCGGCGCCGGCAGCCTTGAAAAAATCGCCGGCATGGTCGTCGATTGCCGCGCCACAGCCTGCCCCGTCTGTGTATATTTCCAGGCAACCCCGTGGGCAACGGCGATCCGCGATCGCTTCGAGTGGAGTCCATAGATGCCCGATTTCCAGATCCGCCAGCCTTGCCCGCCCGGTGCCTGCGACTGCGATCGCGAGCGCCTGCTGCAAACCCCTGGCACCGACCTGCGCATCCTCGGCCTGACCCGCCAGGAAGAGAAGCGCCTGCTCGACCGGCTGGAAAACCTGCAAAGCCTGAGCGACCTCGAACACATGCAGCGGCGGATGTACGAACTGCTGGGCATCCGCGTGCAGATCGCCCCCAGCTTCAACGAAGTGCGCAGCATGCGCGGCATCGCCATCCAGCTCGACCAACTGCCGGGCCTGTGCCGCAAGACCCGCCAATCGATCCCTGCCGCCATCCGCCGTGGCCTGGAAAAGAACCCGGAAATCGCCTACCGCCTGCTCGACGCCCACGACCTGTTGCGCGACGCCTGAACTGGAATCCCCTATGAAACCCACCGTCACCACCAACCCCTTGATCCTTATCAGCGACACGCTCGACAGCAGCTTCGAAACCCTGCTCGACATCGGCCTCGCCACCTTCAATGAGCAGATGACCGGCTACAACGATCGGCAGCCCCTGGCCGTGGAACTCAAGGACCCGGAGACCGGCCAGGTCCTGGGCGGCATCAGCGGGCGCACCTCCCTGGGCCTGCTGTTCATCGACCTGTTCTACCTGCCCGACAGCCTGCGCGGCTCGGGCCTCGGCGCCCAACTGCTGCAGGCATGCGAAGACGAAGGCCGGCGCCGCGGCTGTCGCTCGGCCGTGCTCTACACCCTGAGCTTCCAGGCGCCGTCCTTCTACGAGAAACACGGCTGGCAACGCTTCGGCGAGGTCGCCTGTGACCCCGAAGGCAGCAGCCGGGTGTTCATGAGCAAGGCCTTGTAGGCGACCCGAAGGCTAGGCCCGGGAGGCTTTCTCCAGGCCGGGCAGCAAAGAGCCCGTCCCTTTCGTTGACGGCGTGCTGTCAGGCGCTGGCTGCGCCTCCTCCACTTCGCCATTGAACGCCTTGTGCATCTTCGCCGTATCCAGCGCCCCCACCCATTTGGCGATGGCCAGGGTGCCGACCCCGTTGCCGATGGTATTGGTGATCGCCCGGGCCTCCGACATGAAGCGGTCGACGCCTAACAGCAGCACCATGCCCGCCACCGGAATGGTACCCAGTGACGCCAGGGTCGCCGCCAGAATGATGAAGCCCGAACCTGTGACCCCCGCCGAGCCCTTGGAGGTGAACATCAGCACCGCCAGCACGATCAACTGGTCGGTCAGGGTCAGCGGCGTATTGGTCGCCTGGGCGATGAAGATGGCGGCGATGCTGTAGTAGATTGCCTGCCCGTCCGGGTTGAAGGTCAGGCCCGAGGGAATGATCATCCCGGCCACCGGCTTGGACACGCCGGCCTTTTCCATCTTGGAAATCATCTGCGGCAGCACCGACTCCGACGAACTGGTGCCCAGGACAGTGAACAGCTCCTCCTTGATGAAGCGCAGGAACTTCCACAGGCTGAAACCGCTGTAGCGGCAGATCGGCCCCAGCACGAAGATCACGAACACCACGCAGGTCAGGTAGACGCAGGCCATCAGCTTGCCGAGGGAAAACAGCGAGCCGAAACCGTATTTGCCGATGGTGAAGGCAATGGCGCCGAACGCGCCGATGGGGGCCAGGTGCATGACCATGTTGACGATGCGGAACATGCCCTGCATCAGGCTGTCCAGGGCATCGACGAAGAATTTCCCGCGAGGCCCGACCTGGGCCAGGGCAATGCCCAGCAGGATGGAAAACAGCAGGATCTGCAGGACATTGCCCTTGGCGAACGCATCGACGATGGTGTCGGGAATGATGTTGAGCACGAAGTCCATGAACGAGGCGTGCTTGGCGGCGCTGGTGTAGGTGCCCAGGCTGGCGGTATCGAGGCTGGCGACATCGATGTTCATGCCGGCGCCGGGCTTGAACACATCCACCACCACCAGCCCCACCACCAGCGCCAGGGTGGAGACCACCTCGAAATAGATCAGCGCGCGAAAGCCGACCCGGCCCAGCTCCTTCATGCTTTCCATGCGGGCGATGCCGGTGACCACGGTGAGGAAGATCACCGGCGCCAGGAGCATCTTGATCAACTTGATAAAGGCGTCGCCCAAGGGTTTCAACGCGGCGCCGGTTTCCGGCACCAGCACCCCGACCAGGGCGCCGAGCATCACGGCGATAAGGACTTGCACGTAGAGTTTGCCAAGTATTCTTTTCATCACAGGGCCCTGATTCTTATTGTTGTCAGGAAATGCCAGGGGCCCGGATCGTTGCCCGGCCCCTGGCGTTGTGCCGCAGTACGACTGTGAATCAGCGATTGATCAGGGCGAGCACCGCGTCGGTGATCTGCCGGGTGCTGGCCGTGCCGCCCAGGTCAGGCGTGTGCAGGCCGCTCTCGGTCACCGCCTCGATAGCCGACATCAGCTGCTTGGCCGCAGCCGCTTCGCCCAGGTGTTCGAGCATCATCGCCGCCGTCCAGAAGGTCGCGACCGGGTTGGCCACGCCCTTGCCGGTGATGTCGAAGGCCGAGCCGTGGATCGGCTCGAACATCGAGGGAAAACGCCGCGCCGGGTTGAGGTTGGCGGTCGGGGCGATGCCCAGGCTGCCGGACAGTGCCGCGGCCAGGTCGGAGAGGATGTCGGCGTGCAGGTTGGTGGCGACTATCACGTCCAGGCTCGCCGGTTTCAGCACCATGCGCGTGGTCACCGCGTCCACCAGTTCCTTGTCGACCTTGACGTCCGGGAAATCCCGGGCGACCTCATAGAAGATCTCATCCCACAGCACCATGCCGTGGCGCTGGGCGTTGGACTTGGTGACCAGGGTCAGGTGCTTGCGCGGGCGGCTTTGCGCCAGCTCGAAGGCAAAACGGTGAATGCGCTCGACCCCGGCCCGGGTGAACACCGAGACCTCGGTCGCCACCTCTTCGGGCAGGCCGCGATGCACCCGGCCGCCGTTGCCGGAGTATTCGCCCTCGGAGTTTTCCCGCACCACCACCCAGTCGATCTGCTCGCCGTTGTGCAGCGGGCTTTTCACCCCTGGCAGCACCCGCGCCGGCCGCACGTTGGCGTACTGGTCGAAGCCCTGGCAGATCGGCAGGCGCAGGCCCCACAGGGAAATATGGTCCGGCACGTTGAGGGCGCCGACCGCGCCGAAGAAGATCGCGTCGAAGGTCTTCAACTCCGCCAGGCCGCCTTCAGGGATGTAGTAGCCGTTTTTCAGGTAGTTGTCGGAGTTCCAGTCGAAGTGTTTGAAGTCCAGCTGGAAGGCCGACTTCTTCGCCAGCGCCTGCAACACCTCGACACCCGCGGCGATCACTTCCACACCGATGCCATCACCCGGGATCGCCGCAATTCTGTATGCACTCATGGTCCGCTCCACTCTCGTTGCCTTCTTGTCGTGCCTGTCGGACAGGGCTGTCCAGACAGGGTGTGGGCGGAGTATATGTAGTGAGAAAAGCCGCATGAGTTACTCAAAATCACTACATACATAACTTTGAGTTACCAATGAACCAGAGCCTCGATCTGTCGTTTTTCTACCTGCTGGCCAACAAGGGCAGCTTGGCCGCCACCGCCCGGGAGCTGGGCGTCACCCCGCCGGCGGTGAGCAAGCGCCTGTCCGCGCTGGAGGCGCGGCTGGGCATCCGCCTGGTCAACCGCACCACCCGCTCCATGAGCCTGACCGCGGAAGGCGAACTGTATTTCTCCCATGCGGCGCGCATCCTGACCCAGATCGACGAGGTCGAGCAGTTGCTCGGCAGCAGCCGGGCGACACCGAAGGGCCTGATCCGGGTCAATGCCTCCCTGGGGTTCGGCCGGCGTTACATCGGCCCGGCCCTGGCCGCGTTCTTCGCGCGTTACCCCGAGGTGGAGATCCAACTGGAAATCAGCGACCACCCGCTGGATCTGGCGACCCACGGCTTCGACCTGGGCATCCGTTTCGGCAGCCTGCCGGACGCGGCCTTCCATGCGCGCAAGATCGCCTCCAACCGCCGCCTGCTATGCGCCTCGCCGCTGTACCTGCAAAAGCATGGGGTGCCGCAACGCCTGGCGGACCTGCAGCAGCACAACTGCATCTTCCTGCGGCAGAACGAGACGCCCTACGGGGTCTGGAGTTTTACCAACGGCGGGCGCACGCAGAACGTCAAGGTCCGCGGCGCCCTGGGCTGCAACGACGGCGAGGTGGCCCTGAACTGGGCCCTGGAAGGTTACGGCATCCTGCTGCGGGCCGAATGGGACATCGCCCGCTATGTGCGCAGCGGCCGCCTGCGCCTGGTGCTGGAAGACCAGACCCCGACCCGCGCCGACGTCTATGCGGTCTATCCGCAACAGCTGCATTTGTCAGCGCGAGTGCGCAGCCTGATCGACTTCCTGGTGGAACGCTTCAAGCACATCGACAACCTCGATGAACCGGAGTCGCCGCCCACCCAGATCTAGGAGCAAGCGGGCGGCGATCCGACTTGCCCGCGATGGCCGCGACGCGGAGTGTCTGGCACACAGCGTTGTCCTTCATCGCGCGCAAGCTGCGCTCCTACAGAAGCAGATCACACACGATCCTGTAGGAGCGAGGCTTGCCCGCGATAGCCGCGACGCGGAATGTCTGGCACACCGCGTTGTCCTTCATCGCGCGCAAGCTGCGCTCCTATAGAAGCAGATCTGTGCACGTCCCGTAGGGGCGATGGCCACGACGCGGTCTGCCGGGAACACCTACCAGTTATGGCTATTGATCCGCTTGTGCCCCAGCAACTGGTCGACCATGGCCACGGCGGCCGCCTTCGAAGCGCAGTGCAGCAAGGGGTAGCCCCAGAACTTGCGGTAGGTGTCGGCGAAGGCCTCCACCCGGGCCTGGGTCGCGCCGTCGGGGGCGATCACGATACTGGCGCGGATCCAGCGGCGGATCGCCTCCTTGTTGCGCTTCATCCACAAGGAGGCCTGCTTGAGGCTGGCCTGGGCGTCTTCGCCCTGCTGCGGTTGTTCCCCAGGCGCGTCGGCGGTCACCAGCACAAAGGGTTTCTGGCGTTGCAGCAACTGGTCGAGCTGGCTGAAAGGATCGGTCTGGCCGGCCGCGCCACGGTAGTGCATCCAGACCAGGGGAAACTGACGATGATCGATGTTCATAAGGCTTCCTCGACAAGAGACAAACAAGAATGTCTATCATCTGCAAAGGAAGCCTTGTCTGCATCAGTCAACCTGGACAAGCTATTGACCGATTCAGCCAAATGAAGATTCAGCGTCCCGAGACGGCGCCTGGTCGCCCAGCAGCATCCCGCGCTCAGCGAGGAAACGCGCCGGCGGCTGGCCCACGGCCTTCTTGAACATGCGGATAAAGGCGCTGGCGCTTTCATAACCCAGGCCCAGCGCCACGCTCTCCACCGACTCGCCACGGGCCAGGCGCTTGATCCCCAGCAGGATGTGCAACTGGCGTTGCCACTGGCCGAAACTCAGGCCGGTCTCGGCCAGGATCAGCCGGCTCAGGTTGCGTTCGCTCATGCCGATCTGCTCGCCCCAGCCACCCAGGCTGCGGCGCTCGGCGGGCTGCTCGATGATCGACGCAGCCATGGCGCGCAACTGCGGGTGCCGGGGCATGGGCAGGTGGATCTGTTCCTGGGGCGCGGCGGCCAGTTCATCCAGGGCCACCGCCATCAAGCGCCCCTGCGGGCCGTCGAGGTCATAGAGCTCGGGCACTTCCACGCAACGCTTGAGCAGCTCCTGCAACAGCGGCGAAACCGCCAGGGTGCAGCAGGCCTCGGGCAGGCCGCGGACCTGTTCCGGTTCGACGAACAGGCAGTAACTCTCGGTCCGCTCCAGGCCCCGCACGTTGTGCCGCATATCCCCGGGAATCCACACCGCGCACTGCGGCGGCGCCATCCACAGGCCTTCGTCGGTCTCGCAGGTGATCACCCCGGCCAGCGGGAACAGCAGCTGCGCCTTGCGATGGCTGTGCCAGGGTCGCTCCCAGCGCGTGGCCTGCATGGAGATCCGCAGCGCATACAGCGGCCGGTCGATCCGGTCCGGGTCCTGGGGTTGATATTGGTCGTGCAGTACCGGCATGGCGAAACCCGTGGAGGATGAGACTCGAGCCACTGACCGGCCCGAGCCTCTGACGCAGGGGATTGTGCTGGCCACAGGGCATTTCGCCAAGCAGCGCCGACGACACGCCGAGAATCAGGACGACGGCGTTGCCGCGCCATGCAGGAACATCTGTTCCAGGACCAAAGCCGATCCTGCTGGAGCAGCGCGACCCAGGCGTTCGGAATCCACAATGCCGCAGATCAGGGTCATGAACAGATCGCTCAACACCGGCGCGCTGACGTCGATGCGCAGGTAACCCTCTTGCTGCGCCCGTAGGAAGAAGGCGTCCAGGGCGTCGATGCATGGCTGCCAGCGATTGCCCTCGGCGTTCGGCGCCATGGTGTCCGGGCGGTACTGGAAGACCATGAACAGCAGCAACTCGCGCTGCGCCAGATTCAACTGGATCAGATTGCGCAGGGCCACCGCCGGCGCGGCCTGGTGCAGGTCCGCGGTCTCGATGATCTGCTTCATCACCTCGCAGGTGTGGCTCATCAGCATCTCGATCAGGTTGTCCCGGGTACCGCAGAACCGATGCAGGGTGGCCTTGCTCACCCCCGCCGCCTCGGCCAGTTCCTTCAGTGTCCCCCACGGATGGTCGACGATGGCCACGGCCAGCGCCTTGAGGAGTTTTTCGTCGGAAGCGGGCGAAGACATAAAGGCAGACTCATTCTGGGCAGGAAGAACGCACGCATTGTGCAGAAAATCCCTACAAGCTCAAGGGAGTTGACACTTTTTAACACAAAAGAATCATTTGAGACAAATTTGCCTCATAAGATCCTTGAAGATATTATTCGCGCCTTTCCAGAACCAGCCTTCAGGTGAAACATGAATGCGTTGCGCGAATTGCGTGTATTGAGCTTGGCAGCGGTGGCCCTGATGGGCATGGCCGGCTGCGGTAATGGCGAGCAGCCCGGAGCGCAACCGAGTGCGCCCAGGCAGGTCGAGACCCTGACCGTCCTCCCCGAAACCCTGGCCCTGAGCAGCGAACTGCCCGGCCGTATCGAGCCGGTGCGGGTCGCCGAAGTGCGGGCTCGGGTGGCCGGTATCGTGATCCAGCGCCACTTCGAGGAAGGCGCGGACGTGAAGGCCGGCGACCTGCTGTTCCAGATCGACCCGGCACCGCTCAAGGCCGCGCTGTCCCGCGCCCAGGGCGAACTGGCGCGGATCGAGGCGCAACAAAGCGAGACCCAGGCCCGGCTCAAGCGTTATGAACAACTGGCGAAAGTCGAAGCGGTCAGCCAACAGGACCTCGACACCGCCCGCTCCGCCCTGCAGAGCAGCCAGGCCGCCCGCCAGTCGGCCCGCGCCGATGTGGAAACCGCCCGCCTCAACCTGGGTTACGCCACGGTCCGTGCGCCGATCTCCGGGCGCATCGGCCGGGCCCTGGTCACCGAGGGCGCCCTGGTGGGCCAGGGCGAAGTGACCCTGATGGCGCGCATCCAGCAACTGGACCCGATCTACGCCGACTTCACCCAGCCGGTGGCCGAGGCCCTGCGCCTGCGCGAAGCGCTCAAGCAAGGCAGCCTGTCCGCCGGCGAGGAGTCGCGGCTGTCGATCCAGGTCGAGGGCACTGAGTTCCAGAGCCAGGGCGAACTGCTGTTCTCCGACGTCTCGGTGGACCGCGGCACCGGCCAGGTGTCCCTGCGCGGGCGCTTCGACAACCCCGAAGGCACCCTGCTGCCGGGCATGTACGTGCGGGTGAAGGTGCCCCAGGGCACCGATCGCCAGGCCCTGCTGGTACCGCAACGCGCGGTGCAGCGCGGCAGCGACGGCCAGGCCCGGGTGCTGGTGGTGGACGCCAGCGACAGCGTCGCCCAGCGCCCGGTGCAGACCGGCGTCATGCAGGACAAGCGCTGGCAGATCACCCAGGGCCTGGCCAGCGGCGATAAGGTCATTGTCGGTGGCATGAGCGGCCTCAACCCCGGCGACAAGGTCGCCATTCAACAGCCCGATCCGCAACCCGCGCAGCAGCAGGCAGCCCGCCAGTAAGCCCGGCCCTGCGTTCGAGGACACACCATGTCTCTGTTCTTTATCAAACGGCCCAAGTTCGCCTGGGTCGTCGCCTTGTTCATTTCCCTGGCCGGCCTGCTGGTGATCCCTGCCCTGCCGGTGGCCCAGTACCCCAGCGTGGCGCCGCCGCAGATCAGCATCACCGCCACCTACCCCGGCGCCTCGGCGAAAGTGCTGGTGGATTCGGTCACCAGCGTGATCGAGGAGGAACTCAACGGCGCCAAGGGCCTGTTGTATTTCGACTCCACCAGCAACTCCAACGGTGTCGCCGAAATCGTCGTCACCTTCGAGCCGGGCGTCCAGCCGGACATGGCCCAGGTGGAGGTGCAGAACCGCCTGAAGAAGGCCGAGGCGCGCCTGCCCCAGGCCGTGCTCAGCCAAGGCGTCCAGGTCGAACAGACCAGCGCCGGCTTCCTGATGATCTATGCCCTGAGCTACAAGGAAGGCGCCCGGGAGCAGGACACCACCCTGCTGGCCGACTACGCCGCGCGTAACGTCAACAACGAGATCCGCCGGGTCGAAGGCGTGGGCAAGCTGCAGTTCTTCGCCTCGGAAGCGGCCATGCGGGTCTGGCTCGACCCGCAGAGCCTGGTGGGCTACGGCCTGTCCATCGAGGACATCGGCAACGCGATCCGCGCGCAGAACGTGCAGGTCCCGGCGGGCAGTTTCGGCAGCGCCCCGGGCGCGGTCGGCCAGGAGCTGACCGCCACCCTGGCGGTCAAGGGCACCCTGGACAACCCCGAGGAATTCGCGCGCATCGTGCTGCGCGCCAACCAGGACGGCTCCAAGGTCACCCTGGGCGATGTGGCGCGGATCCAGGTCGGCAGCCAGGACTACAACTTCACCACCCGCCTCAACGGCAAGCCGGCGGTGGGCGCGGCCATCCAGCTGTCGCCGGGGGCCAACGCGATCAAGACCGCCAGCGCGGTCAAGGAGCGCCTGCACGAGCTGTCGGTGAACTTCCCGGAGAACGTCCAGTACTCCGTGCCCTACGACACCTCGCGTTTCGTCGACGTGGCCATCGAGAAGGTCATCCACACCCTGATCGAAGCCATGGTCCTGGTGTTCCTGGTGATGTTCCTGTTCCTGCAGAACCTGCGCTACACCCTGATTCCCAGCATCGTGGTGCCGGTGTGCCTGGCCGGTACGCTGACGGTGATGTACCTGCTGGGCTTCTCGGTGAACATGATGACCATGTTCGGCATGGTGCTGGCCATCGGCATCCTGGTGGACGACGCCATTGTGGTGGTAGAGAACGTCGAGCGGATCATGGCCGAGGAAGGCCTGTCCCCGGCGGCGGCCACCGTCAAGGCCATGGGCCAGGTCTCGGGGGCGATCATCGGCATCACCCTGGTGCTGTCGGCGGTGTTCATGCCGCTGGCGTTCATGGCCGGCTCGGTGGGGGTCATCTACCAGCAGTTCTCGCTGTCGCTGGCGGTGTCGATCCTGTTCTCCGGGTTCCTCGCGCTGACCTTCACCCCGGCCCTGTGCGCCACCCTGCTCAAGCCGGTGGCCCCGGGGCACCATGAGAAACGCGGTTTCTTCGGTGCCTTCAACCGCCTGTTCGGCCGCCTGACCGAGCGCTACAGCGCCTTGAACAGCCACCTGGTGCGACGCGCCGGGCGCTACATGCTGGTCTACCTGGGCGTGGTGATGCTGCTGGGCTTCGTCTACCTGCGCCTGCCCGAGTCCTTCGTGCCCGTGGAAGACCAGGGCTACATGATCGTCGACGTGCAGCTGCCACCGGGCGCCTCCCGCGAGCGCGCCTCGGCCACCGGCCAGCAGCTGGAGCAGTTCCTCGCCTCCCGCGAGGCCGTGGCCAACACCTTCCTGGTGCTGGGGTTCAGCTTCTCCGGGCAGGGCGAAAACGCTGCCCTGGCCTTCCCGACCCTGACGGACTGGTCGCAACGCGGCGCCGAGCAGTCGGCCGAGGCGGAAACCGCCCAGGTCAACCAGCGCTTCGCCAGCCCCGACGACGGCACGGTGATGGCCGTCAGCCCGCCGCCAATCGACGGCATGGGCAACTCCGGCGGTTTCTCCCTGCGCCTGCAGGACCGTGGCGGTCTGGGGCGCGAGGCCCTGCTGGCGGCCCGCGACCAGTTGCTCGGCGAAACCTACGGCAACCCGAAGATCCTCTACGCGATGATGGAGGGCCTGGCCGAGGCGCCCCAGCTGCGCCTGGACATCGACCGGGACAAGGCCCAGGCCCTGGGCGTGGGGTTCGATGCGATCAACAATGCGCTGTCCACCGCCTTCGGCTCGGCGGTGATCAACGACTTCGCCAACGCCGGGCGCCAGCAACGGGTGGTGGTGCAGGCCGACCAGAGCCAGCGCATGACCCCGGAAAGCGTGCTCAAGCTCTATATCCCCAACAGCAGCGGCGCCCTGGTGCCCCTGAGCGCCTTTGTCTCCACCCACTGGGAAGAAGGCCCGGTGCAGATCGCCCGCTACAACGGCTACCCGGCGATCCGCATCTCCGGCGATGCCATGCCCGGGGTCAGCACCGGCGAGGCCATGGCCGAGATCGAACGCCTGGCGGCCAAGTTGCCGGCCGGCATCGGCTACGAATGGACCGGCCTGTCGTACCAGGAAAAGATCGCCAGCGGCCAGGCCCTGCAACTCTTCGCCCTGGCCTTCGTGGTGGTGTTCCTGCTGCTGGTGGCGCTGTACGAGAGTTGGAGCATTCCCCTGGTGGTGATGCTGATCGTGCCGGTGGGCGCCCTCGGCTCGGTGCTGGCGGTGACCGCCGTCGGCATGCCCAACGACGTGTACTTCAAGGTCGGCCTGATCACCATCATCGGCCTGGCGGCGAAGAACGCGATCCTGATCGTCGAGTTCGCCAAGGACCTCTGGGCCGAAGGCTATAGCCTGCGGGACGCGGCCCTCAAGGCGGCGCGCCTGCGCTTCAGGCCGATCGTCATGACCTCCCTGGCGTTCATCCTCGGCGTGGTACCGCTGGCCCTGGCCACCGGCGCCGGCGCGGCCAGCCAGCGCGCCATCGGCACCGGGGTGATCGGCGGCATGCTCAGCGCCACCCTGCTGGGGGTGATCTTCGTCCCGATCTTCTTTGTCTGGGTGCTGTCGCTGCTGCGCCGCGAACCCACGACGAGCAACGATGACCTGCAACCTGCGCGGACCGAGGAATGACCGGCATGAAATCCACCCCCCTGATCTACGCCGCCCTGCCCCTGGCCCTGTTGCTGGCCGGCTGCTCCCTGGCACCGCGCTACGAGCGTCCGCCGGCGCCGATCGCCGCAACCTGGGAAGGCCAGGCCGCGACGCCGAAGGAGCTGCCGCAGTGGCAAGCCTTCGTCCTCGATCCCGACCTGCGGGCGCTGGTGGACAGCGCCCTGGCCAACAACCGCTCGCTGCGCCAGTCGCTGCTGGACATCGAGGCGGCCCGGGCGCAATACCGCATCCAGCGCGCCGACCGCTTGCCGGGGCTGAACGCCAGCGGCTCGGGCAACCGCCAGCGCCTGCCGGCCGACCTGTCGTCCAGCCAGACGGCCGGGGTGTCCAGCACCTACCAGGTGGGGCTGAGCCTGCCGGAGTACGAGATCGACTTGTTCGGCCGCGTGCGCAACCTGTCGGACGCCGCCCTGGAGCAATACCTGGCCACCGAGGAAGCCACCCGCGCCAGCCAGCTGGCGCTGATCTCCGAGGTGATCCAGGCCTACCTGACCTGGGACGGCGCCCAGCGCCAGCTGGCCCTGACCCGGGACACCCTGCGCAGCCGCGAACAGTCCCTGGAACTGATCGGCCAGCGGCGCACCATCGGCACCGCCACGGCCCTGGATTATCAGGAAGCCCAGGGCCTGGTGGAGCAATCCCGGGCCGATCTGGAAAACACCGACCGCCAGCTGCGCCTGGCGCGCAATGCCCTGACCCTGCTGGTGGGCACGCCGAACGCGCTGCACGCCCTGCCCGCCCAGCCAGGCAGCGAACTGCTGCTGGTGCAGGACATGCTGCCCGGGGCGCCGTCCGAGCTGCTCGCCCGGCGTCCGGACGTGCTGGCCAGCGAGCATCGGCTCAAGGCCCGCCACGCCGATATCGGCGCGGCGCGGGCGGCGTTCTTTCCGCGGATCACCCTGAGCGGCAGCCTGGGCACTTCCAGCAGCGAGATGTCCGGGCTGTTCGACGGCGGTTCGCGGTCCTGGTCGTTCCTGCCTTCGCTGTCGATCCCGATCTTCGCCGGCGGGCGCAACCGGGCCAGCCTGGACCTGGCCGAGGTGCGCAAGGACAGCGCCGTGGCCGCCTACGAAGGCACGCTGCAACAGGCGTTCCGCGAAGTGGCCGACGCCCTCGCCGCCAGTGACACCCTGCGTCGCGAGGAGGCCGCGCGCCAGGGCCTGACCCGCACCAGCCAGGCCACCCTGGCGCTGGCCAAGGCCCGCTACGACAGCGGCCTGGACGATCACCTGCGTTACCTGGATGCCCAGCGCAGCGCCTTCAACGACCAGTCCACGCTGATCCGCATCAGCACCCAGCGGCAGATCGCCCTGGTGGACCTGTTCCGGGCCATGGGCGGTGGCTGGGACAAACAGCCACTCTAGGCTTGTGCGGTAAATCCGGGCAGGACAGCGGGCAGGCAAGCCCACTGCCCTGCCCGTTTTTTTTTTGCGCCGGCCGGCGCTGGTCATCGGCACTCAGCCGGCGGCCTGGAACTTCTTGCGGTAAGCCGCCGGCAGCAGGCCGACCCGTTGCTGGAACAGCCGGCGAAACGAGTTGCTGTCTTCGTAGCCCACCTTGTAGGTGATGCTGTCCAGGGTCATGCGCGTGGACTCCAGCAGTTCCTTGGCCTTCTCCAGGCGCAGGGTCTGCAGATAGGCCAGGGGCGTGTAGCCGGTGGCGTCCTTGAAGCGGCGCTTGAAATTCCTGACGCCGAAGCCGAAGCGCCGGGCCGTGTCGTCGATCAGCAGCGGCTGGTCGAAATGCTGCTCCAGCCAGTCCTGCACCCGCAGGATCTCGCCATCGCCATGGCTCTTCGGCAATGACCACATGACATACACCGACTGCTCGCTGCGCACCTTGTCGATCAACAGGTACTTGCCGCACTTCTGCGCCAGCTCCAGGGAAGCGAAGCGCCGCACCAGGTGCAGCAGCAAATCCATGGCCGCGCTGGCGCCACCGCTGGTGATCAGGCCCTGGTCCTCGCAGAGGAGTTGCCCTTCGTCCAGCTCGACCCCGGCGTAACGCCGCCGGAACAGTTCGGCGAAGGCCCAATGGGTGGTGACGCGGGCGCCCTTCAGCAAGCCGGCTTCGGCCAGCAGGAAGGTGGCCGTGCACATCGATGCCAGCACCGCGCCCCGGGCATGCTGTTGCCGCAACCAGGGCCCATGGCCGGCAAATGCCGGCAAGGCCTCCTTCAAGGTGAAGAGGAAACCGGGGATCAGCACCAGGTCGGTCCGGGCGATCTCGGCCAAGGAGCGTTGCACCCGCAGCGCTTGCCCGCCCCAGGCGCTGACATCGGCGCCATCCAGCGAGGCGACCACCACCTCGAACGGTGCGCTGGCGGTGTCGGCGAACAGGTTGGCGGCGCTCAACACTTCCAGGGCCAGGGTGGCGCTGGCGGCGGAACAGTGATCGGCCAGGAGCAAGGTGACGTGCATAGTGGATTCCGTTGCGCTTTTCGCATGAAAAATGTCATTTGCGCACCTACCTTAGCCGATTCCCCTCCCCTAAAGTGCGGCCATCTTTTCAATCATCGGTGTACTCATGAATCTCTGGTTCCGCATGCTGCTCATGCTGTTTCGTCGTCCGTGGCGCAAGCCGGTCGAAGGTCTGGCCACCACCGTCGTGCGCATGCGCGTCTGGCCGCTCGATCTCGACCTCAACCGCCACGTCACCAACGGTCGCTATTTCACCCTGGCCGACCTCGGGCGCATGGACTTCGTCCTGCGCAGCGGCGCCTACCGCGTGGCCCTGCGCCACAGGGCTGTGCCGATCGTCGGCGACGTGTGGGGCAAGTTCCGCCGGGAACTGAAGCTGTTCGAAGCCTTCGAGGTCCACAGCCGGATCCTCGGCTGGGACGAGAAATGGAGCTTTATGGAACACCGCTTCGTGAGCAAAGGCCGGGTGACCGGGGTGGTGGTGATGCGCGGGCTGTTCCGTTCGGCCAAAGGCACCATCGCCCCGGGTGAGTTCGTCCATGAGCTGGGCCTGGAGCAATCGCCCGAGCTGCCACAGTGGCTGAAGGACTGGTCGCAAAGCTGCGATGACATGAGCGTTCAGTTGCGTGCCGAGGAAGCTGCGGCGCGTTGAAACAAGCCGGAACATAACCTGAGACAAGAACGCCATTGCCGACCCGGGTCGACAATGGCGTTGATGCGCGACAGCCAGCGTGTGACCGAGCGGGCAAGCGCGACGCCATGGCGACGCGCCCGCCCACTCACTCAGTGCGGAGCGCGGGGGATGGTCTTGAGCAGGTCTTCGGGGCTGATATGGCCGACCACGCTGCCCGGTTGCGGCATGTTGAGGATGTGGCCTTTCATCTTGCCGATGATGTGCATCTCGCACGGCTTGCAGTCGAACTTCAGGGTCAGCACTTCGTCACCGTGAATCAGCTGCATCGGTGCCACCTTGGTGCGCACGCCAGTCACGCCCTTGGCCTGTTTCGGGCACAGGTTGAAGGAGAAACGCAGGCAGTGCTTGGTGATCATCACCGGCACTTCGCCGGCCTCTTCGTGGGCCTCGTAGGCCGCATCGATCAGCTTCACGCCATGGCGGTGATAGAAGTCGCGGGCCTTCTGGTTGTAGACGTTGGCCAGGAACGACAGGTGCGATTCCGGGTACACCGGCGGTGGCGTGGTCTCGGACTTGCGGCTGCCCCGCGGGTGGGCGGCGATCCGCGCGGCGGTCAAGGCTTCGATCACCTCACGGCGCAACGCCTTGAGCTGCGAGTTGGGGATGAAGTAAGCCTGCGGCGCATCGAGTTTGATGTCGATGGCGTGGTACTGCGTGGTGCCGAGCTGGCCGAGCAGATCCTGCAGTTGCTCCAGCGCCTGCTCCGGCTTGTTGGCGACGCCGAACGGACCGTTCAGGGTCACGCTGGCGCTGATCCCCTCTTCACTGGTCGCGGTCACTTCCAACTGCTCTTCACGCAGGCACGCGACCCAGCTCAGGGCCACGCGACGTTCGGCGGAAGTCTTCTGCAGCGCCTGTTGCCAGTTGTGATCGAGGTTGCGGTTCAGCGGGTGGTTCGGCCGCAGCTTGTAAAGGCCTTCCGGCATCTCGTTGGGTTCGACGCGATAGCGATAGCGTTTCTCGCCGTCCTCTTCGAACTCGCCCTTGGGCTCGGCGATGTTGGCGCGGAAACCCACCACTTCACGCTTGACCAGCACATTGAGGCCGTCACCGTTGGACAGCGGCTCGTGAGTCACCACTTGCAGGTCGCGCTTGGCGACTTTCTCCACCACGCCCACCGGCAGGCCGGTGAAGGTCGGCGAGTCGAAGGCGCCGATGTCGATCTTGCGATCGGTGACGAAATAATCGGTGCTGCCGCGGTGGAAGGTCTTTTCCGGGTCGGGCAGGAAGAAGTGCGCGGTGCGGCCGCTGGAAGCGCGAGCCAGGTCGATACGGTCTTCGAGCACGTCGTCCAGGCGCTGGCGGTAGTAGGCGGTGATGTTCTTCACATAGCCCATGTCCTTGTAGCGCCCTTCGATCTTGAACGAGCGCACGCCGGCTTCCACCAGGGCGCGGATGTTGGCGCTCTGGTTGTTGTCCTTCATCGACAGCAGGTGTTTCTCGTAGGCGATCACGCCGCCCTTTTCGTCCTTGAGGGTGTACGGCAGGCGGCAGGCCTGGGAGCAGTCGCCACGGTTGGCGCTGCGGCCGGTCTGCGCATGGGAGATGTTGCACTGCCCGGAGAAGGCCACGCACAGCGCGCCATGGATGAAGAACTCGATCGCCGCGTCGGTTTCGTCGGCGATGGCGCGGATTTCCTGCAAGTTCAGCTCACGGGCCAGGACCAGTTGCGAGAAACCGGCCTGGTCGAGGAACTTGGCTCGCGCCAGGGTGCGGATGTCGGTCTGGGTGCTGGCGTGCAGCTCGATCGGCGGAATGTCCAGTTCCATCACGCCCAGGTCCTGGACGATCAGCGCGTCGACGCCCGCGTCGTACAGCTGGTGGATCAGCTTGCGCGCCGGCTCCAGCTCGTTGTCGTGGAGGATGGTGTTGATGGTGGTGAAAATCCGCGCGTGGTAGCGCCGGGCGAACTCCACCAGCTCGGCGATTTCACTCACCTCGTTGCAGGCGTTGTGGCGCGCGCCGAAGCTCGGGCCGCCGATGTACACGGCGTCGGCGCCATGCAGGATGGCCTCGCGGGCGATGGCTACATCGCGGGCAGGGCTGAGCAATTCCAGGTGATGCTTGGGCAAGGACATATTTTTTTAGTCAGGCTTGTCACGGTCGAGGCGCGCATTGTAGCGGCGAAACGCCTGACCGGCACCCGTGTACTGCCCGGTGGCGCCCACTCGCCGAGCGGCGCCACCGGCTAAAGACCAGAACTCAGGCCTTGGCCGCCATCGCGGTGACTTCCACGCGCATGCCTTCGACCGCCAGGGACGCCACGCCAACGGCGGCGCGCACCGGCCAGGGCTTGGCGAAGAAGCGCTGGTAGACCTGGTTGAACGCGGCGCGGTCGGCCATGTCGGTGAGGTAGATGGTCAGGTGCAGGACCCGGTCCATGGAGCTGCCGGCCTTTTCCAGCGCCACCTTGAGCGCCTGCAGGGTGCACTCGCTCTGCTCGGTGATGCCGCCCAGTTCCAGGCTGCCGTCGGCGCGGGTGGGGATCTGGGTGGAAACCAGGATGCCAGCAAAGCCGGCGACATCGGAGGAGATGGAGTCCGCGTCAGGATCGGGGATGAAGTCGATATCGTGGTTGGCCATGGGGGCGCTCTTGTTCGGGGGGGATAAGGAAAGGGTCGCTGGAGCCGTGGCGGCACCAGCCTGCGCGCGCCAGTCTACAGGCCCGGCGCCGGACGTGGGCGAATCGGCGGGAAAACCACCTGTGCCCACTGTGTAAAAAGGTCCGCCTCCTCGACCGCCAGACACCCGGTAAACGCGCCATGGCAGGCGCGTCATCGAACGGTTAACGCGCCCTGCGAACGACTGGGGCAGGTCGATGATTGGTCTTTTCCAATGGGCCGCAAACGGCCAAAAGTGGCCAGTGGTCGTTGCCTTTCGCCTGGCGCCGACGCGTGGCTAAGCTTAATAAATCAGGACGGACTGAAACCTGAGTGATAACGACTATCAGCGGATCTGGATTGACATCAAGACGTACTCCCCAAGGAGACGATCATGTATGCGGTTATACGAACCTACCTGGGTACTGGAGCAAAGCAGCTTTTCAAGCTTCTGGAAGAGCGCAGCACCGACGTCGAAGCGGCACTGCGGACGGTGCCTGGCCTCATCAGCTACACACTGCTGAATACGGGTGATGGCGGTACGTCCGTGACGGTTTGCACGGACAAGACCGGTACCGATGCGAGCTTGAAAGTCGCGCGCGACTGGATTCAGAAAAATGCCTCGAATATCCACGCCGACCCGCCGATCGTGACGGAAGGACCGGTCATTGTGCAGATCAAGTAGCGCACCCTCCGTTTGCCCCCCGCCACTCTCGCTGTTGCAAGCTTTGTAGGTTTGCTTCGCGCAGAGCTGAGCGTGCGCAATCATCAGATAGGGTTGGCTTGCGCTAGCAGCGAGCGACGGCCCTGGGTCTATTGCTGCCACTCACAAGCAACCGCGGATCGGACTTGCGCCCGGCCCTGGCAAGCTGGGACGACGCGTCGAGCGAGCAATCAGGTCTGCACCTCGCCTGGGAACGCCGGCAGCCCGTACGTCAACGCAAGTTCCAAGGCCGGTTGCAAGGGGTATAACTATCAGAACAAAAGGCGGGTCACCCAGAGCAGGCCCTCCAAAGACAGCTCCCGGGCCAGGCTTCCCCAGGCCTAATCGGCGCCTGCAGCGCGGAGCGATGTGATGAGTTCCAGAGCATGGCGATGGGCTCGCAAGAGCCTTCTTGGCGGCATCGGGCTGGCCTTGCTGGTCGCTCCACTGTGCGCCAGCGCCATGTTCAAGTGCCAAGCCAGGGACGGAGCCGTCAGCTACACCAGCCAAGCCATCCCCAGCGCCCGCTGCACTCGCCTGAATGGCATGGCGCACGCCGGTGTCGGCGCCAAGGCATTGGCCCGGCCACGACTTGTGCGAAAGGACGACTCAGGCGCGGTGCGGATTCTGGTGTACACCTTCATTCACAGGGGTATTCGTCAATATGTGAGCCGGCGCCCCGTCGGGATTTCCGCGCGGGTCGATGTCCTTGAGCTCTATTACATCAAGGGCTGCTATCTGTGCATGGCGCCAAAGGACTTCAAGGTCGCCTCACTGCGCCTGGACACTCATTCCTATCGACGGGAGATCGAAGCCGCTTCGGATCATTATGGTGTCGACAGGGCACTGGTCCGCGCAGTGATACATGCCGAATCGGCGTTTCGCCCCAACGCTATTTCCGAAGCAGGCGCCCAGGGGCTGATGCAGTTGATGCCCGCCACCGCCGAGCGCTTCGCTGTGGACGATCCGTTCGACGCACGACAGAACATTCGTGGCGGCGTGCGCTACCTGGCCTGGCTGCTCAAACGCTTCAACGGCAACCAGATGCTGGCGTTGGCAGGCTACAACGCCGGCGAAGCGTCCGTGGTCGAGTACAACGGGGTGCCTCCCTACGCCGAGACGCAATCCTACGTCAGCCTCGTGCAGTCCTTGACCGAACGCTATCGCAACCGTCGCTAGTACCGCAGGGCGCATAACCCGGAACAGGTAATACGCTGGCCCCTCCACGGCGGATAACGCTGGCACTTAACCCACGTAGATCAACGCTCGGAAGAAATGACCGAGTCAGGCATGACGTTGGCAATACGTCCTCTCCCCCCGGGAGAGGACGGGTAAGCGCCTTCAGGCGTGATGAATGTCCCGATCCTTGGTTTCCGGCAGGAACAAGGTGCCCAGGATCGCCGTCATCACCGCGATGACGATCGGCTACCAGAGCCCGTAGTAGATATCCCCGGTGGCACGACGCCCTCAGTCATCACTCCTGTCGATCATACAAATCATGAAAGCGAATTTTTCATTTGCGCCCGATGCCGGCAAAATGGCGCCACTTTTAAACCCTCGGACAAGTACGTCATGAATATCAATTTTGCGGTCGCCTGCATGATCGTGGTTTCCTTTGCCATCGCCCTGCTCCACACCTGATCGGCAGCCCCGCTCGACATAGCACCCGGCCATCGGCACGGATGCAGGCCACTGACTTGCCGCGTTCCCCACGCGGCATTGGTTGAAGGGATTTCAAGGAGCATCATGCGGGCTCTTTGTCGATCCTCTAACCACTCTCCCTCCCAAGCCTCAACCCTGGGCGAAATAAGCTCACACCTTTTTTATTCGGCTGCTTATTCCAGAGGCTGACAACCCACTCATGACTTAGAGTAAGCTGCTGCGCAGACGACAATCCCGAGTGCCATCACTCCGACTGAAAAGAGGTATTCATGTTCTCGACAGTTCGCATCTCGACATTACTGCTTACCCTCTCCCTGGCTTCACAAAGCATGGCCTCGACATCGGAAGCCGAAATCAGGTTCAACTCTTCCTGCGACTTCAAAGAGCTGAAAATAGCAGTTAAAGACGAGGCTAATATCAACCCTGGCCTCATCAAACTGGAAGTAAAACTGCAGCCAGACGCAACCGAACAACTATTGCAGGTCTCACGAAAGTACCTGGGCAAGACGGTAGCCACCTACATAAACAATATAAAAATCAGCACCACGACTATCCGCAACGAATTAAACACCGGTAACTTAACAATCGCTGTTGACAATAAAATCGCGCCAAAACTGTTTCCTGGCTTATTGAACAAACAGTGCCAACCAGAGTAACAACAAGACACCAAACCTTGGTTTGTTGAAGTAGGCTTTCGTGAACTGACGAAAAACATCGCGCCACTGACTGAACCTCAAGCCCCCCATACCCAGACTTTTAGAGGCCTGCCCCCGCATGCTCATCCAGGTGGATACAAGCACTTGGCTGAAGCACCTGCCATGACCTTTTGAGCCGTAGCACCTCTTTAAAATCGGCTAGACCTTGGTTTTGTAAGTCCTCAGGGTCAGTTTTGTTTAAAATGCCCGCCCTTTTACTGCCGGCCCTCCTTCGATGAACCCCGACGCCCTCTCCATCCTCCACCACCACCTGCTGACAGCCCTGGCCTGCGCTCCCGCGGAAACCCGGCGTCTGTTCCATGGCCGCGGGCGTTGCTGGCCGGGGCTGGAGCAACTGACCGTCGACTGGCTGCAGGGCGTGGTGCTGGTGGCGCTGTTCAAGGAGCCGGAGCCGGAACAGCTGGATGCGCTCAAGCAACTGTTGCTGGCAATCAGCACCTCGCCCGAGTGGCAGGCCTGTGGCGCCCATACCCTGCTGCTGCAACACCGCTATCAGCTGCAAAGCCCGGTGGACTGGCTGGTGGGCGAACCTATCGATGAATGGACCCTGGTCGAGGAAGGCCTGCGTTATCGGGTGGACCTGGGCAAGAAGCAGAACAACGGCCTGTTTCTCGACATGCGCTACGGCCGCAACTGGGTGCGCGCCAATGCCCGGGGCAAGCGCGTGCTGAACCTGTTCGCCTACACCTGCGGCTTCTCGGTGGCGGCCATCGAGGGCGGTGCGACCCATGTGGTCAACCTCGACATGTCGCGCCCGGCCCTGAGCCGTGGCCGCGACAATCACCGGCTCAACGGCCATGACCTGAGCCAGGTGAGCTTTCTCGGCCACGACCTGTTCAAGTCCTGGAGCAAGGTGAAGAACGCCGGCCCCTACGACCTGGTGATCATCGACCCGCCGTCCTTCCAGAAAGGCAGCTTCCTGCTGACCAAGGACTACGCCCGGGTGCTGCGCCGCCTGCCGGAACTGCTCACCGCCGACGGCTGCGTGCTGGCCTGCATGAACGACCCAGCCGTTGCCTCGGACTTCCTGATCGACGGGGTCACCCGCGAGGCCCCGGGGCTGCGCTTCGAGCAACGCCTGGACAACCCGCCGGAGTTTCCCGATACCGATATCGAAAGCGGCTTGAAGGCCCTGGTGTTCCGCCGGGTCGAGTAAACCCGGCGCCCCTGGCCCGGCCCTTTACACCGGGGCCAGGCCGAATATCAGCGAGCGATGCGTGCCCGCACCGGTCTTGGCCCCGTCGCCCACGGCGATGGCCACCGAGCTGAATGCCGCCGCCGCGTCGCCACAGGCGAATACCCCGGGCACGCTGGTCTCACGGGTCGGGTCCGTCTTGATAAAGGCACCAAGCGGCCCCTCCTCGAACTCACAGCCCAGCAACCCGGCCAGCGGGCTGGCCATGCGGGTACGTGGCACGACAAACAAACCCTCGACCGCGATCGCCCGGCCATCGGCCAGGATCACCTCGGCCCTGTCGCCGGCGATGCGCCGCACAGGCTCGCGCTCCACCCGCACGCCACGTCGTTCAAGGCTGGCCAGTTGCTCGGCGTCCGGCGCAAAGGCGTCATTGATGAACAAGGTGGTCGGGCCCCAGTCCGGCAGCATCAGCGCCTGGTGCATCGAGAGTTCCGAAGTCGCCAGCACGCCGATGGGCCCACCGGCCAACTCATAACCGTGGCAGTACGGGCAATGGAACACGCTTTTGCCCCAGCGCGCGGCCAGGCCTTCGACCTCCGGCAGCTCATCGACCACCCCGGTGGCCAGGATCAGCCGCTGGGCCCTGTGGCGCTGGCCAGCACGGGTACTCAGCCAGAAACCCTCGGCGTCCTGGCCGGCGTCGACCGCGGTGTCCGCCAGCCACTCCACTGTCGGGTAAGCCAGCAGCTGTTCCCGGGCCTCGTCGGCAATATGCGCGGGAGAACGACCGTCCTGCCCGAGAAAACCATGGGAGGTGTCGGCAAAGCGATTGCGCCGTTCGGCTGCATCGATCACCAGCACCCGGCGGCGCGCCCGGGCCAGTTGCAGCCCCGCGGAAAGACCGGCGTAGCTGCCGCCGACGATGATCACGTGATAGTCCATGGTGGGCACTCCCAGGCAAGGTAGGGGACGAAGAAAAATATCTCGTCACATCGTAAGTTGCTTGAAAGAGCAAGGTCAACGATCTCGTAACTTTTATCATTACAAGCGATACTCCGCCCTCGCCTTCCCTCCAGGAACCCTGAACGCCCGATGAGAAACGACACCCGGCTATCGCGCATGCTGCATGTGCTGATCCATATGGACCGGCATGACAGCCCCGCCACCTCGGAGACCATCGCCCAGATGCTGTGCACCAACCCGGTGGTGGTGCGACGCACCATGGCGCTGCTCAAGGAGCAGGGCTACGTGCGTTCGGAAAAGGGTCATCGCGGCGGCTGGAGCCTGGCCCGGGCGTTGTCGGACATGACCCTGCTGGACATTCACCAGGCCCTGGGAAGCAGTTCGATCTTCGCCATCGGCCTGTCCACCGACCACCCGCAATGCCTGGTGGAACAGGCCGTCAATAGCGCCCTCAGCGAAGTCTTCGACGCCGCCCAGGCCTTGCTCGTCGAGCGCCTGGGCAAGATCACCCTGGCGCAGCTGGCCGAGGACTTTGAAGAGCGTTATCGGGCCGTTCAGCAGCCACCGCCGCCCTCGGCCTGAGCACCGCCAGCCCAGGGCTCACTCCAGCCCCAACCCACGGCGGCCGATGGCGTTCAGCTCCTGCGGACTGAACCTGCCCCGCCAGGTGCTTTCATAGTCCTCCCGGGGAAAGTCCGGCGGCGACAGGCCCCGCTCGAAAGCGCCATACACCGCCTTGGCGTAACGCTGGTTTTTCGCGCACATCGGCGCCGCCGGCACGTACATCACATTGCCCCAGCCCTGCTGATTCTCCACCGCGGCCACGCTGTGGATCAGGTCGCAATGCCACCACACCGAGTCACCGGCGCGAACCTCGGGGATCGGCCTCAGGGCCCGCATCAACAGCGGATGCCATTGCGTCGAGACCGGCAACACCTGGCCCGGCGCCACGCCGCACAGCTGGTCTTCCGGCACGTCGTCGAGCAACGGGCGCAACAGCAGATAGGCCATGGCCTTGGGAATCGGCACGCAGTGCAGCACGCCCTGGTCGGCGCGCATGTCCGACAGCGCGGTCCAGCCCTGGAAGGTCCTGAACACCGAGCAGGTCACCGTGTCGCGGTAGGCGTACTCGTCGACCTCGGTGCGATGCGCAGCGTCCCAGGGGTCGTAGGCCGCGAAGTCATTGCGGTAAAGGCTGTCGAAGACCTTCAGGTAGGCCGGGTGCAGCCAGCGCTCCAGGGCGCCGGAATCGGTGTGCGGGCCCAGGCCCGAGGAACGGGTACCCGGCGGCCGGCGCCGGACCCGGTCGGGGTACAGCGCATTCACCTGCGGGTCGAACCATTGCCGGTCCTGGGACTCGCTCTTCCACAGCCGATTGAGGAAAACCTGCACCCGAGCCATGCGCTCGTGCTGGCGCAACTGCATCTGCGCCCGCGACCAGTAGATCGGGAAAATCTGCGGCCGCGAGGCTTCCAGGTTGCCGAAAAAACGGTCGACCGGGCCACGGTAGATCCGCTCGAAGTCATTCTGTGCAAGATAGCCCAGCAGGTCCTGATCCCAAGTGCTGACGGTGTCCCGGGCAAAATGCCCGCGCACCACCACGCAGCCGCGCCGGTGGATCGCCGCGCGCTGTTCGGCGCTGACCCGGCCGGCGGCGATCTGTTCATAGTCCAGCTCCGGCCAGGCATGGCCGCCGTGGGCATCGATCGAGGCGATCTCCTGCTCGATAAAGGCGCTGACCTCGGCGAACAGCGACTGCACGTCGCCGATCCGCGCGCGCAAGGCGCGCTTCATCCGCACTATGTGCTCAGGGTAATTGTCGGGCAGGGTTTTGCAGTGGAAGGCAGCGGAAGGATTCATCGTCATGGCCTGTGTCGTTCTGGTCGGGAGAAGCACTGCGCGGGCATGGCGCCGCACTGCCGCCATGAAACCCCAGGGCCCTGGCCGCGGGCAGTAGGGTTTGGCGCGTCGACCGGTACTATTGTGGCGTTTCTATCACCCCTGACAGCAGAATGCTGTCAGCGAAAGTGCGCACGGTGGCGCTGACGGAAGGCCGAAGGCGTCATGCCCTGCCGGGCCTTGAACTGGCGATTGAACAGGGCCAGCGAGCCATAGCCCACCGCCTCGGCGACCTGGGTCACCGGGGTCTGCGGCCCTTGCACCAGCAACTCGCAGGCGCGGCCGATACGCAGGCGGGCGATGTACTCCAGGGGTGTGGCCCGGGCATGGCGACGGAACATCCGGTGAAACGCCGAGACGCTGACACAGGCCAGCCGCGCCAGCTCGGCGATGGTCAGCGCTTCGCAGTAATGCGCGTGAATATGCTCCAGCACCCGCTGCAGGCGCCCGTCTTCGATCACCGCCGGCCCGGCGGCGGCCGGCAGGATCTTCTCGGCGCCAGGGTCACGACTCAGGCGGGTCAGCAACGCCAGCAACGACACCAGCCGCGTCGGCTCGTCCTGGGCGACCATGGCCTCGATCAGCGGGCGCGACTCCCGCGCAGCCTCGCCGCTGAACTGCACGGCACCCCGGGCCGCGGCCAGCATGGGGCGCAGGCCGGCCATTTCTGGAAACAGCTCGACCAGGGACGTCGCCCAGGCTTCGGAAAACCAGATCACCAGGGCGACATGGGGCTGGCGCGGATCGATCCGCTGCTGCGAACTCCAGCTGTGGGGCACGTTCGGTCCCAGCAGAACCAGATCGCAGTCGTCATAGGCACGCACATCGCCGCTGATATAACGCTGCCCGCGACTGTTGAGGGTCAGGGTCAGTTCGTATTCCGGGTGATGGTGCCATTCGAAGGGAATTGCCTCAGGCAAACGCCGATCGAGCATCGACCAGGAAGCGGTGGCCGTGGTGGGGATCTGCTCGAAGCTCGGTTTCATGGCGACAGGCTGTCCTGTTGGCGAGGCTCATGGCCAGGGAAAGTACGCTGAAACGGCACTGCCGTCACACCGGCGCCTGCACCACCTCGATGCCCAGGCGCCGATAGTCCTCGATACTGCCCGAGGCCAGGTGCTGCTCGGTGATCAGCGTATGCAGGCGATTGCACGGTGCCACGGCAAAGGGCTCCACCGCGCCGAGCTTGTCGGCGGTGGTGACCGCGACCACCTGGGAAGCGCTGTCGAGCAAGGCCTGCTTCACCGGCACCTCGTCGAAGTGCTGCGAGGTGATGCCGACTTCAGGGTGAATCGCGCACACCCCGGTGAACAGCAGATCGGCGCGGATGCCCTGGATCAGGCGCACCGCCTCGTGGCCGCCGGCAGACAGGGTCGCCGGGTTGAGCCGGCCGCCGGCGAGGATCACCTGGCTGCGCGGGTATTCGGCCATGGCGATGGCGATCAGCGGCGAAGCGGTGACCGCGGTGATGCCGATATCGGCAGGTAGCGACTGGGCGATCAGCAGCGTGGTCGAGCCCGAGTCGAACATCACGATCTGCCCTTCCTGCACCCGCTGCGCGCCGAGCCTGGCCAGGTGGCGCTTGACCTCGCTGCTTTCGCCCAGGCGGGTGAACACATCCTTGCCGGTGTCCTTGGGCCGTGGCAGCGCGCCGCCGTGGACCCGCTGCAGCAGCCCGGCATCGGCCAGCTCCGCCAGGTCGCGGCGGATGGTGTCCTCCGAAACCGCGAAATGCTGGCCAAGCTCGGACGCCATGACCTTGCCGTCGCGTTCGAGCAGCAACAGGATCTTCTGCCGGCGCACATGGGGCAGCTCGGCGACTGAATGCTGGTTTTGCATGGTTATGCCTGTTCTTGCGTGTTTATGCGAGATTAGCCAAGACCCCGGCCAAACACAACGCTCGCCCTGTGCATTGGCGCCTGGGCCCAGGCTTGCTTTACTGATTCAATCCCAGGTCGAACCTGTCCCGCCCACAGGCCGTGCGGCACCAGGACGCCCCCCATGATTGAAGAGGTAGCGTGCGATGGAACGTCTCAGTGCCAAAGACTTCTCCCCCGAGTTGCTCGAACTCTACGACTACTACGCCCACGGCAAGATCAGCCGCCGCGAGTTCCTCGACCGGGCGGCGGCCTTCACCCTGGTCGGGCTGACCGCCAGCGCCACCCTCGCCGCCCTGACGCCGAACTACGCCCTGGCCGAACAGGTGTCGTTCACCGACCCGGAAATCGTCGCTGAATACATCACCTACCCCTCGCCCAAGGGTCACGAGCAGGTGCGGGGTTACCTGGTGCGCCCGGCGAAAGCCGAAGGCAAGCTGCCGGCGGTGGTGGTGGCCCATGAAAACCGCGGGCTCAACCCCTATATCGAGGACGTCGCGCGGCGCCTGGCCAAGGCCGGCTTCATCGCCCTCGCCCCCGACGGCCTGACGTCGGTCGGCGGCTACCCGGGCAACGACGACAAGGGCCGCGAGCTGCAACAGAAGGTCAATCCGGAAAAGCTGATGAACGACTTTTTCGCCGCCATCCAATGGCTGCTCGAGCACGACGCCAGCACCGGCAAGGTGGGCATCATCGGCTTCTGTTATGGCGGTGGGGTGGCCAATGCCGCGGCCGTGGCCTTTCCGGAACTGGCGGCGGCCGTGCCCTTCTACGGGCGCCAGCCGGACAGCGCGGAAGTCGAACGGATCCAGGCGCCGCTGCTGCTGCACTACGCCGAACTGGATACGCGCATCAACGAAGGCTGGCCAGCCTACGAGCAGGCACTGAAAGCCGCGGGCAAGACCTACGAGGCCTATATCTACCCCGGGGTGAACCACGGTTTTCACAACGACTCGACCCCGCGCTACGACGAGGCCACCGCCAACCTGGCCTGGGACCGGACACTGGCGTGGTTTCGCAAGTACCTGGTCCAGGCCAGCGGCTGACAGCGGTTTGAAGGCGACGGCGCGAGCGCGCCGTCGCTTGTACTCAGTGGCTCACTTCTTCAACAACGCCGTGGCGATGACGCTGCCCAGTGGCGTCGGTATCGGGTCGTTCTGATGCGCCACCGCATTCACCGCCCAGGCCTCCAACTGCACCCGGTCCTTCTGGAAGATCATCATGTGGGTCGAACCACCGAACTCGAAATGGCCGATCTCGGTGCCGCGGGTGATGTTCACCGGGGCGGCGCCTTCGTCGACGATGAACGGCGGCTCGATCACGCAGGTCGAGACCTCGACCATGCCGATGCAGATCAGCGCGACATAACCGCAGGCCGGGTGCTCGAAGACAAAGATCGCCCGGGCGGCGACATGCCCCAGGTACGGCTGCGACTCGGTGCCCTCCCAGGTGCCCTCGCCTTCACCCTGGGCCGGACGCTGGGCGAAATAGGTGCCCGGCTGCACCCAGGAACGCACCAGCTTGCCATCGAGCGGAGCGTTCCAGCGGTGGTAGTGGGTCGCCGACAAAAAGCCCTGGTAGGCCTGCCCGCCCTGGAACAGGCTGGCCCACTTATTCTGGCCGGCAAACAGGTCGAGCAGCGAGTAATTGACGTCCTTGATCCAGAACTCGGTCTCGAACGCCAGATCGTTTTCGTACTGCCAGGGCGTGGTCTCGCAGCCGATATCGACCTGGGTGGCCGCGTTGCCCTTGAACGGCCGCGCGTTGGGCACAAACTTGCGGATGAAGAACGAATTCCAGGAATCGAAGCCGTAGCCGGGCAGGTTCGGGTCATACTCCATCTGCGTCCAGACCCCGGCCTCGTGGGCCGCCTTGGAGATCCACGAGCCTGCTTTTTCCGGGTCGTTGATATCCAGTTTGTCGAGGGAGGCGCTGCTCTTGAGGAAAGTATTCCAGGCGTTGAGCACCTTCTTGAACTGCTGGTTGAAGGTCGTGTCATGGAACACTGCCACACCCGCCTCGGTGCCCATCGACACCGCCAGGAAGGCGTTCATCGGCGTGCCGACCTGGGCCGTGGCGTTGAACGACGGAGAGGTGCTGATGATCTCGTTGAGGATCTCGAAAAAGCTGTCATAGCCGGCGATCCACAGCACATCGCCGTCCGAGTCCTTGATCTGCTCCTGGGTCGCTTCGTCCAGGGTCGCCACGTAGGCGTTCGACTGTTCGATCATCGAGTTGATCCACATGCGGTACACGCTGTTGTGGGTGACCCAGGTCTTGAACTCGATGATTTCCTGGCGCATCGGCGTCAGGGTGCCGGCCTTTTTCTTCTCGGCGATCAGGTCGCGCAGCGGCACCAGGAACTTGGCCGTGGCCCATACCCGGTTGGGCACCCAGAAGCCCATCTGGATCGGCCCGGCGTTGTCCAGTGTGAGCAACTCGGTGCCGGTGCGTTCCAGGCGCGCCTCCCGCGAGGGGCGTTTGGAGTGGGTGTTACGGCTGTCGTATTGAGTCATTTCTTTACTCCTTTAAAGAGGGCACCCCGGGTCTTGATTGCCCAGGCGCGCCCAGACTGCGCTGAGGTGGAAACCTGCAAACGACAGCTGCGGCCAGCGTTCATGCCAGGGGGCGACAAGGGTTCACACAGGGGCTGAACGACGTTCCATGTCCTTCTCGCGATGCCGGTCCCGGGCAGAATGCGGCGGCCGAACGGCCATCTACAGGCGTGACTTGCCTGCACAAGTAAAGCTGCTCTGGCGGGTTTCGGGGGGCCGGCAAAAAAATTCATCCAGCCGACCGCCTCACGCCCCCGCTCGGCTGGCGACCGGCGCATGCCGGGCCATCAGTTCGGCAACCCAGTCGATGAACACCCGTAGCTTGGTGCTGATGTGCCGGTTGGGTGGGAACGCCACGTAGATCGGCATCGGATCGAGCTGCCAGTCCTCGAACAGACGCACCAGTTCGCCCCGTTCCTGGTGCGCCCTGGCCATGTAGTCCGGCAGCCAGAGCACGCCCAGGCCCGCCAGGCCGGCGGCGAGGTAGGCATTGCCATCGTCGACCGCCAGCACGTAGCGGCCCTTGATCTGCAGGCTCTCGCCGTGGCCGCGCATGGCATAAGGCAAGGCCTTGCCGGTGCGCGCCCAGAGAAAACCGACGATGCGATGCAAGGAATCTTCCAGCTCGCGCGGATGCGCGGGGGTGCCGAGGCGCTCCAGGTAGCTGGGCGCCGCATACACCCCCAGCTGGAGATCGCCGATCCGCCGCGCCATCAGCGACTGGTCCGTCAGCTCGCCGCCGCGCACCACGCAATCCACATTCTCGCCGAGCACATCGACGATGCGGTCGCTGACACCCAGGTCAATCTGGATGTCCGGGTAGCGGGCGTGAAACCCGGGCAGCGCCGGCACCAGGATCATGCTGGCCAGCGGGCTGGGCACATCCACCCGCAAGCGTCCCCTGGGTAGGGTCGAGGCGCTGGACAGGCTGGTCTCGGCATCGTCGAGGTCGGCCAGCAGGCGCACCACGCGTTCGTAATACACCGCGCCGTCGGCCGTCAGGTGGACCCGGCGCGTGGTGCGGTTAAGCAACTTGACCCGCAAGCGCGCCTCCAGTTGCTGCACCAGTTGCGTCACGCTGGTCTTGCTCATGTGCAGCGTGTCGGCGGCCTTGGTGAAGCTGCCCGCCTCCACCACCCGGGCAAAGGCCTGCATCGCATCAAATCGGTCCATTTCCACCCCGGCTAACCATCGGATTGTTTGGATTCCACAAACAGTGATGGCTACGGTTGCTCGTTTATCGGCCAGGCGCAAGTGCCTAGAGTCGGCTTCATCGTTCATTCCAGGTCGGTTTCGACCCTTATCGATGGAGGCAACACATGACTCAGCGCGACGTGGTTTTTCCGCCCGGACGCCAGGCGCTTTACCAGCGCAACCGCTACTCGCCGGCGATCCGCGCCAATGGTTTCCTGTTCGTTTCAGGGCAGGTCGGCAGCACCAGCGATGGCTCGCCCGAGCCGGACCTGGAGGCCCAGGTGCGCCTCGCGTTCACCAACCTCAACGCGATCCTGGCGGCCGCCGGCAGCTCCTTCGACGAGGTGATCGACGTCACGGTATTCATCGTCGATCCCGAAAGCCGCTTCGAAACCATCTGGAAGGTGGTGCCGGAATTCTGGGGCCAGGCGCCGCACCCGACGCTGACCGCCGTGGGCGTGACCTGGCTGTATGGCTTCGACTTCGAGATCAAGGTCATCGCCAAGCTGCCGGAAAGCACCGCCGGCTGATTCGCCCCCCCCTCGCCCGGGTCACCTCCGTGCCCCGGGATTCCCCGGCGGACAACCCATCCCCACGCCTGACCCAGCATCACCCATCTGCTGACCAATGATCTTTTGTCAGCCCCGCGCGCCCGATAGTTAACTCTCGCCCCGCGAAGTCCTTTGACGGACCCCGTCACAAAATCAATAAGAGGGTTGGCCGATGCAAAGCAGTGGCGCGTTGCTGTGGGTGTTGTTGGCCGCGATCGTGATGATCGTGGTGTTGATTGTCAGGTTCCGGGTGCATGCGTTTCTGGCGCTGATCGCCGCCTGCGGCCTGGTCGGGATGGGCTCGGGGATGCCCTTGAATACCATGCTCGAATCCTTCCAGAAGGGCCTGGGCGATACCCTGGGGTTTCTCGCTGCGATCATCGGGCTGGGCAGCATCCTGGGCAAGATGCTCGAGGAATCGGGGGGCGCCGAACGTATCGCCCAGACCTTGCTCGACACCCTGGGCGAGCGGCGTGCGTCCTGGGTGATGATGCTGGTGGGGTTCATCGCCGGCATCCCGGTGTTCTTCGAGGTCGGCTACATCCTGCTGATTCCCCTGGTGTACGTGGTGGCCAAGGAAACCCGGCTCAACCTGCTGTACCTCGGCGTGCCCCTGGCGGTGTCGCTGATGTGCGTGCACTGCATGCTGCCGCCCCACCCCGCGGCCATGGCCATTACCCACTTGCTGGGGGCCGATGTTGGCAAGGTGATTCTCTATGGCCTGATCGTCGGCCTGCCCACCGCCATAGTCGCCGGGCCGCTGTGGATCCGCCTGGTGGCGCGCAGCCGGGCCGAACCCTGGCAGGCGGCCTTCCTCGAAGAACGTTGCGAGGCCCGTGGCGAACGCGTGCTGCCGGGCTTCTGGATGACCCTGCTGACCATCCTGCTGCCGCTGCTGCTGATGATCGGCAAGACCTTCGCCAGCGCCCTGCCCACCGGCTCGACCCTGTCCGTGCTGCTGTCGTTCTTCGGCAACCCGCTGGTGGCGCTGCTGATCGCCGTGGTCTTCGCCTACTGGTCCCTGGGCCTGCGCCGTGGCTTATCCATGCTGGACCTGCTGGGGCATACCCAGAAAAGCCTGCCGCCGCTGGCCAGCATCTTGCTGATCATCGGTGCCGGCGGCGCCTTCAACGGCATCCTGATCGACAGCGGCGTGGGCAAGGTCCTGGCCGACTCCCTGACCCGGCTGGACATCAACCCGGTGGTGCTGGCCTGGCTGGTGGCGGGCCTGATGCACTTCGCGGTGGGCTCGGCGACCGTGGCCATGATGAGCGCCGCCGCCATCGTGCTGCCGACCCTGGGCATCGACTCCGGCTACAGCAAGGAGATCATCGTGGTCGCCATCGGCGCCGGGGCCATCGGCTGGACCCACGTCACCGACTCGGCCTTCTGGGTGGTCAAGGAATACCTCGGGGTGTCGCTGGCCGACGCGCTCAAGACCTTCACCAGCGCCACTGTCCTGGCTTCGGTGGTGGCCCTGCTGCTGACCCTGGGCCTCGCCCATTTCATTTAAAACCTTTGTCACAGGAGTCATCCCCATGATCGCAGGCCAGCCACTCGCTACCTGGACCCGCCGCTACCCGCTGCTCGAAGAGCTGATGGCGTTGCGCGAAACCACCTGGTTCACCCCCACCCGCGCGCCCCTGGCCGATGGCCTGAGCGACCTGGCGCTGACAGCCGCCGACGTGGCCGACGCCAGCGCGCGCCTCGAGCGTTTCGCCGCGTATTTTCGCCTGGCTTTTCCCGAGACCTTGGCCAACAACGGCATTCTCGAATCGCCGATCCAGCCGCTGCCAGCCTTGCAGACGGCACTGGCTGCTCGCTACGGTCAAGCCCTGCCCGGCGCGCTGTGGATCAAGCAGGACAGCCACCTGCCGATCTCCGGGTCGATCAAGGCCCGCGGCGGTATCTACGAGGTGCTCAAGCACGCCGAACGCCTGGCCCTGGAGGCCGGCCTGCTGCGCCTGGACCAGGACTACAGCGTGCTCGACTCGCCCGAGGCCCGGGCGCTCTTCAGCCGCTACCGGATCGCCGTGGGCTCCACCGGCAACCTGGGCCTGTCCATCGGCCTGATGGGCGCCCGGCTGGGGTTCCAGGTCACGGTGCACATGTCCGCCGACGCCCGCGGATGGAAGAAGGACAAGCTGCGCGCCCATGGGGTGAATGTCATGGAATACGCGAGCGACTACAGCATCGCCGTGGCCCAGGGGCGCCAGCAGGCCAGCGCCGATCCGGCCTGCCATTTCGTCGATGACGAGAACTCCACCGACCTGTTCCTCGGCTACGCCGTGGCCGCCGAGCGCCTGAGCCGGCAACTGGCACAGGCCGGGGTCCGGGTCGATGCCCAGCACCCGCTGTTCGTCTACCTGCCCTGCGGCGTCGGCGGCGGTCCTGGCGGCGTGGCGTTCGGCTTGAAGCTGGCGTTCGGCGACGCCGTTCACTGTATATTTGCCGAGCCCACCCATTCGCCGTGCATGCTGCTCGGGGTGCACACCGGGCTGCATGACGAGGTGTCGGTGCAGGACTTCGGCATCGACAACCTCACCGCCGCCGACGGCCTGGCCGTGGGCCGGGCCTCGGGTTTTGTCGGCCGCGCCATGCAGCGGCTGATCGAGGGTTACTACACGGTCAGCGATGACGAACTGCATGCCCTGGTCTGGCTGATGGCCAAGCACCAACAGCTGCACCTGGAGCCCTCGGCGGTGGCCGGTGTCCCGGGCATCGCCCGCGTGCACGCGCAGCGTGACCAGTACCTGCGGCGCAGCGGCATGAGCGCCGAGGCTTACGCCCGGGCCACTCACCTGGTCTGGGCCACGGGCGGCAGCATGGTCCCGGACACCGAGATGCAGGCCTATCTGGCGCAAGGCGCCCGGGTGCTGCAAGGCTCATAACAGACCGACAGGAGAAGCGCCGGCTTGTACAACCTACCGCCCCGACTGGATGCCAAGCTCAACAGCAGCCAGTTCTCGAACCTGTTCACCTTCCAGGTCGCGGCCCGCCACCTGAGCTTCAGCAAGGCCGCCGATGAGTTGTGCCTGACCGCCAGCGCGGTCAGCCATCGCATCGCCCGGCTGGAGGCGGAGCTGTCGATCCAGCTGTTCCGCCGGCTGACCCGGCGGGTTGAACTGACCGAGGCTGGCGAGCGTATTTTCGCGATTCTCCAGCAGACCCTGGGCGACCTGTCCGAAGTCCTGGCCCAGCCGGTCGACGCCGACCTGTCCGGGCCGCTGACCCTGTACGCCCACCCGTCCATCGCCCATTCCTGGCTGGTGCCGCGCCTGGCCGAGTTCGGCCTGCGCTTCCCCGGGGTCAAGCTGGACCTGCGGGTGGGCAACGACCGCATCGACTTCCGCACCCGGCAGATCGACCTGGCGCTGTACTACGGCAATGGCGAGTTCCATGGGCTGGTGGCGCACAAGCTGATGCAGGAGCAGGTCGCCCCGGTGTGCAGCCCGCAATACGCCGAACGCCATGGATTGACCGGAGCGGTCGAGCAACTGCAGCAGTGCACCCTGCTGCATGACTCGCTGGCCTGGGACCACGCCACCTTCGACTCCGAATGGGCGCTGTGGATCCGCCAGCATGGCGGTGGCCTGCCCATGCCGAAACGCGGGGTGACTTTCGATCGCTCGGACCTCTGCGTCACCGCCGCCATCCACCATGCCGGCGTGGCGATCGGGCGCGAGCATCTGGTCAGCGAGGCAATCGGGCAAGGCAAGCTGGTGCTGCCATTCACCGGGTTTACCCGCAGCGGCGCCTACGACTACTACATCGTCCATCCGACACTGGAGGCCATGCCACGACGGGTCTCGGCCTGTATCGCCTGGCTGCAGGAGTGCGCGGCGCAAACGCCGGGAGTCTGAAGGCCGGCACGCAATGGCCGGCTGGGGAAAATCAGCGGCTGGCGCCGCCGCTCTTCTTGCGCAACGCCTTCAAGCGCTGGCTCGCCCGCTGCACCGCCGCCATCTTTTCCGGGCGCTTCATGCGCTTCCATTGGCGGATGTCGTCCTTGCTGCGCCCGCAACTCAGGCACAGGTCGCCGCTCAACTGGCAAACGGCGATGCAGGGGTTGTCGATTTCCTTGGCCATGCTTCAGCCTGGCTGCCGGTCATCAAAGATGCCACGAACCATCAATGCTGCATCTTGCTGTGGTCGGGCATGTTCAGCGCGCGGGCCTGGGCCTCGACCTTGATCGACTCTTTCTCGCCCTTGGCATTTTCCACCACCAGGGTCAGCGGCACCTTGTCGCCTTCCTTCACCTGGGCCACCAGATCGATCAGCATCACGTGATAACCATGGGGGTCCAGGGCCACGGCCTTGCCGGCCGGCAAGGCGACGAAGTCCGCCGGGCGCATGCTCATCACATCGTTGTGCATGCTCGACTGATGGATCTGCACGATCTTGGCCACCGGCGACTCGACGCTGAGCAGCTTGCTGTCGTCGCTGGCGGTCAGGGTCATGAAGGCGCCGGTCGCCTGTTGCCCGGCGACGGTGGCGCGTACCCAGGCGTCGTCGACCTGGGTCTGGGCCGCGGCCTGGCCAGCCAGGCCCAGGAGGGACAGGCCCAGCAGCAGGTGTTTGGCACGTTGGGCGATTGTGGATGGGTTCAGGGCCAGGTACATCAGCAGACCTCCATGACGGTCAGTAGATCTTCCGCGCACTCTTGCGCGGTAAGCGATTGGGACAAGCCAAGGCGCAACGTGCCCCGGGAGTCGTAGACAAAACTGGTGGCGGTGTGGGACAGGGTGTAGGTCGAACCGCTGGGGATCTTCTCGTAGAACACGTCGAATTCCTTGGCCGTGGCCGCGGTCTGCTCCAGCGTGCCGTACAGCGCGACGAACGACGGGTCGAAGGCCTTGACGTAGGCGTCGAGGACCTCCGGGGTATCCCGCTCGGGGTCCAGGGTGATGAAGATCACCTGCAGGCGGTCGCCGTCCCGGCCCATGAGTTTCTTGGCCTGGGCCGCGCGCGCCAGCGTCGTGGGGCAGATGGCCGGGCACTGGGTGAAACCGAAGAACACCATCGGCATCAGGCCGCTAAAGCTCGAGAGCGTCCTGACGTTGCCCTCGGTGTCCTTCAGCTTGAAGGTACGGCCCATGATCTTGTCGCTCAGGTCCTTGCCGTACTTGTACGACAGCTGGCCCCGGGTATCGCAGCCGGCCAGAAGACCGAGACCCAACACCCCCATACCTGCAATCACCTCGCGGCGACTCAACAAAACACTCATTCGTTACCGCCCTTTCGAGGAGCCGAAAATCCAGATGACCCGCCGGGCGGCTCATCCGTAAAAGCCACGCATGGTAGCAAAACGCAGCGGCCCCCTTCCTGCCAAATGGATGACAGGTTGTGTGCGACCATGGTCGGGTGCGGCGTTTAGCCGCGCTTTCCGGCAGCTCTCAGCCCAGCCGCGCCAGGCGTTTTTGCCAGTTGCCGCCATTGATGCGCTGGCACTGTTCTTCGCTGTCGTACCGCACATGGGCCGCCAGCGCCTGCAACTCCACGCCGGCTTCATCCAGGGCCATGGCCGTCAGTTCGAGCATGCGTTCGCCCTGCCCGCTGGCCAGGGCCTGGGTCTTGCTGGCCTGGGTATCGAAGACCCACACCACCCTCAAGCTGGCAGGAAACGCCGCGTAATCGAGCACATGGGTCAACCAGGAAAAACCGACGATTTGCGCCTTGGCGGTTTCGCAGGCGTCGGTAAGGCTGGCGACCAGGCGGCGTTCGAGACGTGCCTGCTCGCGTTTGCTGGATGGCATGAAGGCTCCTTGGCGGCCCGGCATCGATTGCCGGGGTTGTGCGGCTGCGCAGTCTTGCCGCCAGGGCCGCTCAATACAAGCCCCATGGGTGGCTGGCACGCCTGTTATTCCGTAACATTCGCCGCCTTTTCGGCAATCCCCCTGCAACCCCGGCCGCTGCTGGCCGCCCTCTCAGGTACACCATGAAACCCGCTCGCCTTCGCGCCGACGTCCTGGCCGGACTCACCACCTCTTTCGCCCTGGTGCCCGAGTGCATCGCCTTCGCCCTGGTCGCCCATCTCAACCCGCTGATGGGCCTGTATGGCGCCTTTATCATCTGCACCCTGACCGCCCTGTTCGGCGGCCGCCCGGGGATGATTTCCGGCGCCGCCGGGTCGATGGCGGTGGTGATCGTCGCACTGGTGGTGCAGCACGGCGTGCAGTACCTGCTGGCCACAGTGCTGCTGGGCGGGCTGGTCATGATCGCCTTCGGCCTGCTGCGCCTGGGCAAGCTGGTGCGGATCGTGCCGTATCCGGTGATGCTCGGCTTCGTCAACGGCCTGGCGATCATCATTGCCCTGGCCCAGCTGGAGCACTTCAAGGCCGATGAACGCTGGCTCGGCGGCACACCCCTGTGGCTGATGCTCGGGCTGGTGGCGCTGACCATAGCGATCGTCCACTGGCTGCCGCGCCTGAGCCGCGCGGTGCCGCCAGCATTGGTGGCGATCCTCGGGGTCGGCCTGCTGGTCCAGCTGCTGGACCTGCCGACCCGCACCCTGGGCGACATGGCCCATATCGCCGGCGGCCTGCCAAGCCTGGTGTTGCCGGATATTCCATGGAATCTGGAAACCCTGGGCATCATCGCTCCCTACGCCTTCCTGATGGCCATGGTCGGTTTGCTGGAAACCCTGCTGACCCTCAACCTCACCGACGAAATCACCGAGAGCCGCAGCTTCCCGGACCGCGAATGCGTGGCCCTGGGCGCGGCCAATATCGCCTCCGGCCTGTTCGGCGGTATGGGCGGTTGCGCGATGATCGGCCAGACCGTGATCAACCTCAGCTCCGGCGGCCGTGGCCGGCTGTCCGGGGTGGTCGCCGGGGTGATGATCCTGCTGTTCGTGCTGTTCCTCTCGCCCCTGATCGAGCGCATTCCGCTGGCGGCGCTGGTCGGGGTGATGTTCGTGGTGGCCCAGCAGACCTTCGCCTGGGGCTCGCTGCGGGTGCTGCACAAAGTGCCGCTGAACGACATGCTGGTGATAGTCGCGGTGACCATCATTACGGTATTCACCGACCTCGCTATCGCGGTGCTGTGCGGCATCGTCATCGCCGCCCTCAACTTCGCCTGGCAGCATTCGCGCGAGCTGTACGCCGACAGCCACGAGGAAGCCGACGGCAGCAAGCTGTACCGGGTCCACGGCACCCTGTTCTTCGCCTCGACCACACCCTTCCTCAACCACTTCGACCCGGCGGGCGACCCGGCCCAGGTGACCCTCGACTGCCGCCACCTGAGCTTCGTCGACTACTCGGCCATCGCCGCCCTGAAAACCCTGCGCGAACGCTACAGCAAGGCCGGCAAACACCTGCGGGTGACCCACCTGTCCGAGCGCTGCAAGCAATTGCTCAAGCGTGCGGGCATCCAGCACAGTTGAACCCCTCGAGGTGGAGCCGCGCGCTCCACCTCGCCGACGCCATCGATATCACTGTGATATCATCGCCCCCTCTCCGGCCGGGGCCCGGGCAACCCCGCCCACACCGGAAGACCCCATAAAAGAAGGCGCCACGATGCGCCTCCCGCCTGCCTTGCCTGCAAGAACCGACGACGCCCCGGAGCCTTTCCGAGCGCGCGCCGCTCTGCTGCGAACCTGCCGGATGCCGCGCAGGTTGTGCCTTTTGCCGCCACAAGGAACACAGTCATGCTTTTACGATCGATGAACATTTCCCGCCGTGCAGGCCTCAGTTTTGCCCTGATCGCGCTGCTGGCGGTTGCGCTCGGGACCTTCTCCCTGCTGGAAATGCGGCGCATGAACGAGCAGTCGCTCGAGGTCGACAGGAACTGGCTGCCCTCGATCGTCGCGGCCAACGCCATGGCCCTGACCAGCACCCAGATCCGCACCCTGACCCTGCGCCAGCTGGTGGTACGCGACAGAAGCGCCGTCGAGGCCTTGCTGGACCGGATCAATCAGCTCGAGGAGCAGTTGTCGGCCCAGCAGCTGATCTACGAAAAACTCAGTATCGCCCCCGAGGAAAAGGCCGCGTACGCGCGCTTCCTTGGCGTCAAGGCGCTGTACCTCAAGGACCAGCAGCGCGTCCTCGACCTGGCGCGCCAGGGGCGCAAGGACGAGGCGATCGCGATCGTCGACGGCGGCCCCTTCCTGGCCAATGCCGACGCCATGCTCAAGGAATTGCTGACCGTGGTCGAGGTGAATACCCACGGCGGCGAAACGGCGGCCGCGCGCAGCAATGAAGTGTTCCAGAGCGCAGTCGGCCTGGTGCTGACGATCCTGGTCATAGTGCTGGTGCTGACCGTCGGCCTGGCCATCGTACTGACCCGCAGCATCGTGCGGCCACTGAGCCAGGCCGTGGAAGTCGCCGAGACCATCGCCAGCGGTGACCTGTGCCATGCCATCAACGTGACCGGCAACGATGAGCCGGCGCGCCTGCTGCACGCCCTGCAACGCATGCAGAACAGCCTGCGCAGCACCCTGCAGAAGATCGCCGATTCCTCCAGCCAGTTGGCTTCGGCCGCCGAGGAATTGCATGCGGTGACCGAGGACTCCAGCAAGACCCTGCACCAGCAGAGCAACGAGCTGGAACAGGCCGCCACCGCGGTCAACGAAATGACCGCAGCCGTGGAAGAAGTGGCGCGCAACGCCGTCAGCACCTCCGAAGCGTCGCGGGAAACCGACACCACCGCCCACCATGGCCGGCAGCAGGTGCAACACACCGTCGACTCCATCGGCGACCTGGCCGACGAGGTGACCCGCACCTGCGAGCAGGTCGAACACCTGGCGGTGGATGTGCGCAATATCGGTCAGGTCCTGGAGGTGATCCGCTCGATCGCCGAGCAGACCAACCTGCTGGCCCTCAACGCGGCCATCGAGGCCGCCCGGGCCGGCGACGCCGGACGCGGTTTCGCCGTGGTCGCCGATGAGGTGCGGGCCCTGGCCCATCGCACCCAGCAGTCGACCCAGGAAATCGAAAGCATGATCAACACCATCGAAGAAGGCACCGAAGGCGCGGTCAGCGCCATGCGCCACAGCAACGAGCGCGCCCACCTGACCCTGGAAGCCGCCCGCGCCTCGGGCCTGGCCCTGGACCAGATCACCCAGGCCATCACCTCGATCAACGAACGCAACATGGTGATCGCCAGCGCCAGCGAAGAGCAGGCCCAGGTGGCCCGCGAGGTCGATCGCAACCTGGTGAATATCCGCGACCTGGCGACCCAGACCTCGGCCGGGGCCAACCAGAGCAACGCCGCCAGCCAGGACCTGTCACGCCTGGCGGTGGAACTCAACGGCCTGGTGACTCAGTTCAAGGTCTGACGGCCGAGGGCTCCCGCTTCTTACTGAGCGGGAGCCTTCAATAAGCGTATTGGCCAATCACCCGACGCACCCGTTCCAGCGCCACGCGCAATTGATCCAGTTCGACCGAGCCCAGGGCCAAACGGATGGCGTGGGGCACCGGCGCGGCGCTGACAAAGGGCTCGGCGGTGGATACCGAGACGTTCTCCCGCAACAGGGCCATCGCCACCTGATCGGCGCGCACCTCCTCGGGCAGCGGCAGCCAGAGGAAATAGGACGCCGGATGCCCGATGTATTCCAGGTCGACCAGCACTTCCCTGGCCAGGGCCTGACGGGTTGTCGCATCCTGGCGCTTCTCGGCTTCCAGGCGCTGCACCGTGCCGTCGTCGATCCAGTTGCAGACCAGCGCCGTCATCACCCCCGGGGTGTTCCAGGTGGTCGCGCGGATCACCCGTTCGATCAGCGGTACCCAGGCCGGCGGCGCGACGACAAAACCGACCCGCAGCCCGGTGGCGACATTCTTGGAGAACCCCGACACGTACACCGTCAGCTCTGGCGCCAGGGCCGCCAGGGGCGCGGGCGGATCCTCGGCGAGGAAGGCATAGGCGGCGTCCTCGATAATCAGCAGCCGATGCTGCCGGGCTATGTGCACCAGACGCTCACGCCACGCCAGGTCGAGCACCCAGCCCATGGGGTTGTGCAGGGTCGGCATGGCATACACCGCCCGCACCCGCCGACTGCAGCACAGCTGCTCTAAGGCCTGCAGATCGGGGCCGTGCTCGGTCAGGGCAATCGACACCAGCTCCACGCCGTGGGCATCGGCCACCACCTTGAACCCCGGGTAGGTCAGGGCATCGGTGGCCACCACATCGCCGGGCTTGAGCAACGCCATCACCGTGGTCGCCAGGCCGTGCTGGGCGCCGCTGACGATCGACACCTGGTCCGCTTCCACCTGCAACCCGCGACACGCCAGATGCCGCGCCACCGTGGCTCGCTCGTGGCTACGGCCACTGTGGGGCTGGTAGCGCAGCAGCGCCTCCAGGTCACCGGAGGCCGCCAGCTGGCGCAGGCCGCCGCGCAGCACTTCGGCCTGCCCGGGCAACGCCGGATAATTGAAATTGAGATCGAGGGTGCCCGCCGCGGTCGCCTGCTGGTCGATGCCCTGCCCCGGCGGCAACGCGGTCTCGCGGACAAAGGTGCCGCGCCCGGTTTCGCCACTGATCAGGCCCATGGCCTCCAGCTCGGCATACACCCGCGATGCCGTTACCAGGGCCAGCCCTTCCCTGGCGGCCAGCTCGCGGTGGGTCGGCAGGCGGGTGCCGGGCGGCAATGCACCGCCACGGATATCGGCGGCAAAACCATCGACCAGTTGTTTGTAGCGGGCACGGGCCATAGCGGGATGTATCCATGACAATATTTTGATTGTATTGATTATCGCTCATAGGATGAGGCCTGAGCAGCCCAGGCGCAATCTCGCCCTGAAGCGCGGCGCTTACCCTTGAACAGAGCTGAGCCCCTGAATGGAACGGACATCATCCCTGCCACACCCCATCACCCAAAAAGCCGCGAGCGGCTGGCTCAACGGCTTTATCGGCGTGCTGATTTTCAGCGGCTCGCTGCCGGCCACCCGGGTGGCCGTGCTGGAGTTCGACCCGCTGTTCCTGACCGTGGCCCGCGCCAGCATCGCCGGCGTCCTGGCCTTGTGCCTGTTGCTGCTGTTCAAGGAAAAACGTCCGAGCAGAAGCCAGCTGTGGCCCCTGGCGATAGTGGCCCTGGGCGTGGTGCTGGGCTTCCCCCTGCTGACCGCCCTGGCCTTGCAGTATGTGACCTCGGCCCACTCCATCGTCTTCCTCGGCCTGCTGCCCCTGGCCACCGCGGTGTTCGGCGTGCTGCGCGGCGGCGAGCGGCCGCGGCCGGTGTTCTGGCTGTTCTCGGTGCTGGGCAGTCTGCTGGTGGTGGGGTTTGCCCTGTCCCAGGGGCTGAGCGCGTCACCGACCGGAGATATCCTGATGCTGCTGGCGATTCTGGTGTGCGGCTTGGGCTACGCGGAAGGCGCCAAGCTCTCCCGGACGCTGGGCGGCTGGCAGGTGATCTCCTGGGCTTTGGTATTGGCGCTGCCGGTGATGATGGTGCTGAGCCTGTTCCGCGCCCCGCCTTCGTTTAGCGGAATCACACTGCCCGCCTGGCTGAGCCTGGCGTATGTCGCGCTGTTCAGCATGCTGATCGGCTTTGTCTTCTGGTATCGCGGGCTGGCCCAGGGAGGGATCGCCGCCGTCGGCCAGTTGCAATTGCTGCAACCCTTCTTTGGCCTGGCCCTGGCCGCCACCCTGCTGCATGAACAGGTGAGCCTGGGCATGCTGGGAGTGACCCTGGCAGTGATCTTGTGCGTGGCCGGGGCGAGGAAGTTTTCGAAATAGCGGTCCGGCCTGCCCTTAAAAGATTGGGTGGGCCTGAGGTATCCCCTCAGACCGGGGAGATGGTCGCCAGCAGACCAATCGCGATGGTCAGCGCCAAGAATCCAAACAAGAAAATCGCCATCTTCGCCATAAAGGCCTCCTGAACAATAGGTTTTCGCCAACGCGAAAAGCAGAACGCCGCCTCAGGCTCCAGCCGGCAGGCCGGTGCGCCTGAGGGGTGCGCCATTGTCAGGCCGGATCTGATCCCGATACAGATGCAGGTGACGAAGAAAAATACGGATCAGATGATGACAGGCTCTGTCGGCTCATGGGCCAAAGGTCCGGGGACAGGAGGCAAAGCCGAGATGCCCCGCCCCAGGATCGCCGACGCCCACGCCAGCATGGCAGCCCGGGCAACCGGCAATTGCGCGTGCCTCCCTGGGTTATTTGCGCGCCAGCTTGTAGCGCACGCAATCGTCGTAAAAGCTCTGCCGCACCGTGGCCGGCTTGGCCCGCGAGGGGCTGTCGTAGGTCTGCTCGGTAATGCCCATGGCCAGCATGCGCATCCAGCCCTTGGTGAACTTGTAGGTCTGCAGCTTCTGCCGCGCGGCATACAGGGAAACCCCCGACAGTTTCAGCTCCTGCGCCCGCGCCGCCGTCCCCGCGCCCCAACTGCACACGTACCGGTCACTGGCCGGCAACTCCTTGCCCTCGGCCGCGACAGCCACGCTGACCAAGGCGAACGAGGTCAGCGTCATCCACACATTGCGCATTTTTCGATCTACCTAACCACCTGAAATTAAAGTGATTTTGGCGATGATTTAGCGCTTGCGGGGCCAGCACGCCGACTTGTCGGAGAAGGCAATATGCCGCTCTTTTAATGGCCACTTACTTCACTGCTCGCGCCGCGGCCGGCCTCCGACAGCAACCACTGCCGCAGCGCCGCGACATTCGGCCGCTCCAGGGCCGTGGCCGGATACACCAGGTAATAGGCCAGGTCACTGGCCACGCTCCGGGCAATTGGAGCCAGCAACAGGCCCTCGGCCAGCTCACGCTGGACCAGCGACAGGCGCACCAGAGCCACCCCCAGGCCGGCCTTGGCGGCCTCTATGGCGCCGTTGCTGTCGACGAACACCGTGCCCTGCCGGCCATCGACCCGGGAGGCCCCGGCGGCCTCCAGCCAAAGCTGCCAGTCATGCCGATGTTCATCGTGCAGCAGGCGCAGGTCCGCCAGGTCATCGACGCTGAGGCGGATGCGTTCACCCAGCAGTTGCGGGCTGCACACCGGGATCAGTTCATCATCCAGCAAACGCTCGCTGACCAGCCCGTCGTAGCGGCCGAAGCCGTGGCGCACCGCTAGGTCCACGCCATCTCGGGCCAGGTCGACCTTGCGGTTCGAGGCGCTGATGCGCACGTCCACCCCGGGCAACCGCGCCTCCAGCCCGCCCAGGCGCGGCACCAGCCACTGCATGGCGAAACTCGGCGTGCAACTGAGCACCAGCACATCCAGGCGCGCCCGCCCCAGCAGCTCCACCGTGGCCTCGCGCATCAGGCGAAAGGCCGTGCGCAAGGTGGCGAAGTACTGCTCGCCGGGCGCGGTCAGGATCAGCTGCCGCGGCCGGCGCACAAACAGCTGAATGCCCAGGGCCGCCTCCAGTTCCTTGATCTGCAGGCTGACCGCGCCGGGAGTGACGTTCAGTTCCCCGGCGGCCAGGGTCACGCTCAGATGACGCGCAGTGGCTTCGAACGCCCGTAACGCCCCCAGCGACGGCAAGTTCATATTCAAGGTTTAGCCCTCCTCAACCATCCAGCGAAAAATGCTCGTTTGTCAGTGCCCTCCGACTCTCAGAATAATTCGCCACAACCAGGTTTCAAGCTGACGCAAGCCAACGAGCACAACTCAATCATCGACAGTCACGCAGGAGAGACGGACATGGCCACGCAAAAAGTCATGGGAGTGGTGGAATGGGGCCAGTTGATCGCGCTGTCCATCCTCTGGGGCGGGTCGTTCATTTTCGTCGGCATCGCGGTGAAGGAACTGCCGCCGTTGACCATCGTCATGTTTCGGGTGTGCCTGGCCGCCCTCGCCCTGTTGGCGCTGATTCGCATCCTGGGCCTGTCGCTGCCCGGGGACAGGCGCATCTGGCTGACCTTTTTCGCCATGGGCCTGCTGAACAACCTGATCCCCTTCTGCCTGATCGTCTGGGGCCAGACCCACATCGCCAGTAGCCTGGCCGCCATCCTCAATGCCACCACTCCTCTGTTCGCGGTGCTGGTGGCGCACCTGCTGACCGCCGATGAAAAGCTCACCGGCAACAAGCTGGCCGGGGTCATTGTCGGTTTTATCGGCGTGGCGCTGATGATCGGCATGGACGCCCTGGCCGGCCTGGGAGACAACCTCGGCGCGCAGCTGGCGGTGCTGGGGGCGGCGCTGTCCTACGCCTTTGCCGGCGTGTTCGGCCGGCGCTTCAAGGCCATGGGCGTGGCCCCGCTGATCAGCGCCACCGGCCAGATCAGCGCCTCCAGCCTGCTGTTGCTGCCCCTGGCGCTGCTGGTGGACCGCCCCTGGACCCTGGCGGTGCCGAGCCTGGCCACCTGGGGCGCGCTGCTGGGCATCGCCCTGCTGTCCACGGCCCTGGCCTATGTGCTGTTCTTCCGGATTCTCTCCAGCGCCGGCGCCACCAACCTGATGCTGGTGACCTTCCTGATCCCCATCAGCGCCATCGTCCTCAGCGGCCTGCTGCTGGACGAGCACCTGCAGGCCAAGCATTTCCTGGGCATGACCCTGATCGCCCTGGGCCTGGCGGCCATCGACGGCCGCCTGCTGAACAGGCTGCTCAAGCCACGACCCGAAGATGCGGACAGCTTTCTCGGCAAGGATATCTAGCCCTCTCGCCCCGCCAGGAGCCTTGTCCTAAAGCTCCTGGCGCATGCACTCTCGCTCTCCCTCCGGGCAGAAAAGTACCCCCTGCAAGCGTCCGGCTGGTATCGTGCGGCCCTGTAAGAACACGCCGCATGACTTGAGGAAATGGACGTTGAGCACTGAAGAAAAACTGACCGGGGATCTGTTCGAAGTCGACAAGCGCCTGGGGCTCAAGCCCGTGGTGGACTTCAACACCTATCTGCGCACGGCCTTCGGCGACGGTAAATGCACCTGCGGTCGTTGTGTCGCCAGCGCGGGCGACGAGAGCGGTTATGCCTACCAGCACAGCTTCGACTTCGACGGTCGGGCGACTCATCGCCGCTTCGCCACCACCGCGGGCAGCGACGTCCTGCTGGTGCTGAAGAAGGCCTGGTTGTCCTACACCAAGGCCGAGCTGGAAACCAGCGGCAACCTGGCGCTGGACACCGTCAAGGAGTTCGTCGAGCCGCAGCTGCACAAGCGCCTGCTACCCTTGCTGCTGGCCAGCGGGCTGGTCAAGGACGTCGAGGGCGAGCTGCAGATACAGGCACAGGCGGCCTGAGGCTTTCCTTCTCCAACAATAAAAAAGGTAAGACACATGCACCCACTCTCCCTGCAAGACAGCACCGCGCCGGACGGCGTTTGTTTTGGCTGCGGCAGCAGCAACCCCCATGGCCTGCACATCAAGAGCCACTGGCATGAGGATGGGGTGCATGTGATGGCCGAGCACCTGCCGGACAGCCAGTACTGCGGCTGGCCCGAACTGGTGTACGGCGGCCTGATCGCCATGCTGGTGGACTGCCACTCGAACTGGACCGCCATGGCCTACCACTACCGCGCCGAAAATCGCGCCCTGGACAGCCAGCCGCGGATCAACTGCGTGACCGGCAACCTCGGCATCAAATTCATCAAGCCGACGCCGATGGGCGTGCCCCTGACCTTGCGCGCCAAGGTCGAAGGCGAACTCGGCCGCAAGAGCCGGGTGATCTGCGAGGTCTATGCCGGCGATGTGCTGACGGCGGTCGGCGACTCGATCTTCGTGCGGGTCGATACCGAACAGCTGGCCGCGGCGGCCCATGGCCGGGAAGCCTGAGCCGGCTCAGGCCAGCCGGGCATCCGCATCCAGGCCGCGCTGCACGGACCAGGACAGCGGCAACGTCAGCAGCAAGGTAGCCGCCAGCACCATCACCGCGACGGGCACGCCAGTAACGTCCCCCAGGCCGCCGAACAGCACCGGCGCCAGCGCCCCGCCGCCGATGGTGCCGGTATAGAAGACCGCGAACGCCTGCTCGCGCTTGCCCGCCCCCGCCAGGTCCGGCACCGCGCCATAAAGCACCGACGAGGTGCCGTTCAACGCCAGCCCCAGCAGCGGCAAGACCGCCATCAGGCCCAGATAGGGCAAGTACACCGCCAGTACGATCAACAGCGCCGTGGTGAACTCCGTGAGCCACACGGTCTTCATCATGCCGATGCGCGCGCCCAGGTAACCGCACAGCAACTTGCCGAAGGCCCCGCCGACAAACAGCATCGTCAAGGCCAGGCCGATGCCCGCCGTGCCGGCGCCCTTGGCTTTCAGCAGAAACGGCAGGAAGGTCAGGAAACCCATGCGCACCGCACTGTCCAGGGTGCCGGTGACAATCAGCGCCCGCAGCCCGCTGGCCGAACCTGTTCCGCTGACCGCCTTGGCAGCCCTCTCAGGCCTGGACGACTCCGCCGCCTGGGCCGGAATCAACCACCACAGCAACCCGGCGGCCGCCAGCCCGAGCAGCCCCATCAGGGTGACGCTGGCACGCCAGCTGAGCAGCGTCAGCAACAGGCCCACCAGCCCCGGAATCAGGGTCTTGCCGATATCGCCGGCAAAGTTGTACTGCGCCAACGCCTGCTTGACGCCGCCACCGGCCTCATGGGTATCGGTGATCATCGACGACGCCAACGGATGCTGGGTACTCGCCCCCAGCCCACCCAGCAACAGGGCCAACAGCAACACCGTCAGGCCCCCGGCCTGCCCCGCCAGCAGATAGGCCATCCCCGCCAGCGCCGTACCGCCCACCAGCAGACGCTCCCGCCCCCAGCGCCTGGCCGCGCGGCTGGCCAACAGCTGAAAGCCGGCCATCATCCCCGAATAGGCCCCACGCAACAGCCCGACCTGGGCAAAACTCAGGCCGAACTGGCTTTGCCAGATGGGCAGCAAGACATAGATCAGGTCGGTCAAGCCATCATGGATGGCATGGGCCCCACAGCCGGCAAACAACGATCGACGACGGATCGAGGCCTCGTCGGCTGGCGGCTCGGTAAGAGCGAGTTCGTCCTTGAAGGTATTCATGGTGTCAGGCGCGCTAAGTGGATAGGCGCTGGCATTTAAGCAGGAACCCGGTGCGGCAGCATAGATGGGCTGAGCAAGATGGCGAGCACTGCTGACCGTCAGCCCACAAAAGTAAAGACTCGCCCTTCAAACCTTTCAGATTCCTCCCACAGTAATGCCCCGTCCTAGCCAATAGGGTTGATGCCATCCCGCCTCCGGCTGGAAAACCGCAACGGATGGACAGGCAGAACACTCGATGGCCCGCAACAGACTCCCCCCGATCAAGAATCCCCCTTCCGGCGATGGGCACCACGTCACCTACCGAGACATGCCCCCCCAGCGAACGGGCTGAGCAAGAGGCCAGGCAACACGCCTATGAACAGATGCTGGTTCGCCAACAAGCCTACGCAGAAAGCCTCACCAGCCCACCCCGCAAGCCACAGGCGATTGCCGGCTGCACCTTTACCAAACCCTGCAAGCTGCCCAATGGGGTGATCGACTACCTCAGCCCATCCGGGGCAATCCCCACCGACGCCATCAGGGACTATGGCGAGCTTGTCTTGCTGGGGGGCCGTGGCGCGGATGCGGCGGGCAATATCCCGCTCAAGAAAATCAGCGGTGGCGCCCTTCCCGCCACGCTGGGCAGCCTTGCGCTGGGTGGCGAGGGATTGACGTCTGCCGGAGTTGGCGCGGCAACCGGCGGAGTCGTCGCGGGTGCCCTGGCTGGAGTGGTGGCCCTGCTCTGGCCGTCGAGCCTGGGCGACAGCGCCTTGTACACGCCTGAGCAACTCGACACCCTGAAAGAAGGCCGTACCCGCGTGCGCTTGCATATCGAACAACGGCCCGACGGCACGCTCAAGGGCTACGGCTACAACACGCAAAAGCAGCGTGGCTGGGAAATGGTCCCGGTGGTGCGCTTCGTTGCCAAAGGCCAGCAGCAAGTAGCCGACTTCGGCGACGGCGTCACCCTGATCTGGACCCCTGCGGTCGACCCGTCCAGCACAACCGGCATCCCCCCACTGGAGGCTGCGCCCCAGGCCCCCCACATCTGGATCTTTCCGCCCACCAAACAGGCGGACACCATCATCGTCAACCCGATCTACCCGCCGGAGTACAAGGACTTCATTCTGGTGTTCCCGCCGGGGTCCGGGGTTCAGCCGCTCTATATCGTGCTGAGCGTGCGCAAGACGCCCGGTACGGTTACGGGTCAGGGGCAGGATATAGGTGGAATCTGGCTTGCTGGGGCGGGCTCAGGGTTGGGCTCTCCGATACCCGCAGGGGTTGCTGATCAGTTGCGCGGGAGGGAGTTCAGAAGCTTTGATGCTTTTCGGGAGGCGTTTTGGAGGGCCGTAACAAGAACAGAAATAGTGGATCAGTTCACCCAACAGAACATCGGTCGCATGCATACAGGTCGGGCACCAAGGACACAAAAAGCCGATAGAGCCGGAGGCAGGTTGTCTTACGAGCTCCACCATCTGAACAAAGTGTCAGAAGGTGGTGGTTTGTATGACATTGATAATCTACGAGTAAACACACCCAAAAATCATATTGATATTCACCGGAACGAGTAGGCCAGCCATGACAGACACACTGATGAAAAACAATTTCTCGGACTACACCGAGGCCGAATTCGTCGAATTGTTAGAGGAGCTTCGTAAGGAAGATATGGAAGCCGAAACAGATGTTCGTGCCGATGCGCTTCTATTGCACTTTGAAAAAGTCAGCCAACACCCAGCGGGCTCAGATTTGATTTACTACCCCGAAAACGGCTCAAGCGGCTCACCCGAGGACGTTACCCGAATCGTCAAAGAGTGGCGCAAGGCAAACGGCTTGCCTGGGTTCAAGGAGCCATAAAAGCAATGGCCGTCAAAAGTCGTCTGGATGAATACACCGAAGCTGAATTCATAGACTTCATGCAGGAACTGTTCGCTGCAAACAAAGGGGCTCCTGATGAAGTCCTCGACCCGTTACTCGATGAGTTCGAACGAATCACCGAGCACCCCGCCGGCTCCGACCTGATCTATTACCCTGAGAACGGCGCCGACAGCTCAGCCGAGGGCATAACCAAGACCGTAAAAAACTGGCGCAGGGCCAACGGACTACCAGGATTCAAATCGTGACGGTATTTCGCACTGGGAAAGCCCCACTGAAATTCGAAATACACGGCGCACCTGCAAACAGTGACGACGCTGTATTCGAGACAAAACTACCGATTCTCACTACAGAAATGCTGATGTCGATCATGGGTTGGCAGAGCGAAGCAGACGCCGTACATAGCTACCTCCTCACCCGAGAGCAAGTCAGCGCCATAGAACGCCTTACAGCCATCCCACTCCCCAAAGATCTGGAACTGTATATCAGCTGCCACTGCTAACCGATGCTACATGGCCGGCCTGGCACGCCCTCCATGAAGGAAAAACCATGTCCATTCTGGATACCCGAGTCATCGACATCTGTGCCGTACCCGATTGGGAGCCAGACAAGGTGGTGCTGGTCATTACCGATCACCTGGAATGGGGCAACAAGGCTGAACAAGGTAAGCATCTGCTGTTGCTTCAAGAAAAAATCAACACTTACATCGCCTTCATAGAAAGCGGTGAGATTCTGAAGAGCTACCCGGCAGCTAAAGGCAAATCTCCCATCATCCGTATCACCGGCCTGTATGAGTTGCCTGAGCAAGGCGAGCGCTTTGTAGACCACGCCGCGCAGGTATTGAAAGAAGTGGGTATTGGCCTTGAGTTTGTACTCAAAGAAGCGTGACCGCCCGCTTGCCGAAAAGCGCAAGACTTCGCGCTGAAAAACCGGATAATGGCCGCCATTTCGTTTTGCTCGTTATTCGGTGTTCCCCATGGAAATCAAGGTCAACTTTCTCGACAACCTCCGACTTGAAGCCAAGTTCGATGACTTCACGGTGGTGGCCGACCAGCCCATCCGCTACAAGGGCGATGGCTCGGCACCGGGTCCGTTCGACTATTTCCTGGCGTCATCGGCGTTGTGTGCGGCGTATTTCGTGAAGTTGTACTGCGACACCCGCAATATCCCCACCGATAACATTCGCCTGTCGCAGAACAACATTGTCGATCCGGAAAACCGCTACAACCAGATCTTCAAGATCCAGGTCGAGTTGCCGGCGGATATCTCCGACAAGGACCGCCAGGGCATCCTGCGTTCCATCGACCGTTGCACCGTCAAGAAAGTGGTACAGGCCGGGCCTGAGTTTGTGATTGAAGAGGTGGAAAACCTCGACGCCGATGCCCAGGCCCTGTTGATGCCGAGCTCGGGCTCGCACAGCACCTATATCGTCGGCAAGGACCTGCCGCTGGAACAGACCATCGCCAACATGTCCGGCATCCTGGCCGGCCTGGGCATGAAGATCGAGATCGCTTCGTGGCGCAATATCGTGCCCAACGTCTGGTCGCTGCATATCCGCGACGCGCAGTCGCCGATGTGCTTCACCAACGGCAAGGGCGCGACCAAGGAAGGCGCGCTGGCCTCGGCCCTGGGCGAATTCATCGAGCGCCTGAACTGCAACTTCTTCTACAACGATCAGTTCTGGGGCGAGGAGATCGCCAACGCGCCGTTCGTGCATTACCCGGACGAGCGCTGGTTCAAGCCGGGCCGCAATGATGAGCTGCCCAGCGAAATCCTCGATCCCTACTGCCTGAAAATCTACAACCGCGACGGCGAACTGCGCGGCTCGCACCTGTTCGACACCAACTCCGGCAATGAAGAGCGCGGCATTGTTTCGCTGCCGTTCGTGCGCCAGTCGGACGGCGAAGTGGTGTACTTCCCGTCCAACCTGATCGAAAACCTCTACCTCAGCAACGGCATGAGCGCCGGCAACACCCTGGCCGAAGCCCAGGTGCAGTGCCTGTCGGAGATCTTCGAGCGCGCCGTCAAACGCGAAATCATCGAAGGCGAATTCGCCCTGCCGGACGTGCCCCAGGAAGTCCTGGCGAAGTACCCCAGCATCCTCGCCGGCATCCAGGGCCTGGAGGAACAAGGCTTCCCGGTGCTGGTCAAGGACGCATCCCTGGGCGGTGAGTTCCCGGTGATGTGCGTGACCTTGATGAACCCGCGTACCGGTGGCGTATTTGCCTCGTTCGGCGCTCACCCAAGCCTGGAAGTGGCGCTGGAGCGCAGCCTCACCGAATTGCTGCAAGGCCGCAGCTTCGAGGGCTTGAACGATTTGCCGCCGCCGACGTTCGAAGGCCAGGCGGTCACCGAGCCGAACAACTTCGTCGAGCACTTCATCGACTCCAGCGGCGTGGTGTCGTGGCGCTTCTTCAGCGCCCAGTCGGATTACGAGTTCGTCGAGTGGGACTTCTCCGGCCAGGGCGAAGACTCCAACGCCCAGGAAGCCGCGACCTTGTTCGGCATTCTCGAAGGCATGGGCAAAGAGTCCTACATGGCCGTGTACGAGCACCTGGGTGCAACCGCCTGCCGCATCCTGGTGCCGGACTACTCGGAAATCTACCCGGTGGAAGACCTGATCTGGGACAACACCAACAAGGCGCTGTTTTTCCGCGCGGATATCCTCAACCTGCACAGCCTCGACGAGGATGAGTTGCAGGCGTTGCTCGAGCGCCTGATAGAAAGCGAGCTGGACGACTACACCGATATCACCACCCTGATCGGCATCGAGTTCGACGACAACACCGCCTGGGGCCAACTGACCATCCTGGAGTTGAAGCTGCTGATCTTCCTGGCCTTGCAGCAATATGAAGAGGCCAAGGAGTGCGTGGAGATGTTCCTGCAGTACAACGACAACACCGCCGAGCGTGGCCTGTTTTACCAGGCGATGAATGCGGTGCTGGAGATGGAACTCGACGAAGATCTGGACCTGGCGGATTACGAAGCCAATTTCCGTCGCATGTTTGGCAACGAGCGGATGGATGCAGTGATTGGCTCGGTGAATGGCGATGTGCGCTTCTATGGCTTGACACCGACCAGCATGAAGCTGGAAGGGATCGACCGCCACCTGCGCCTGATCGACAGCTACAAGAAGCTGCACGCGGCGCGGGCCAAGGTGACGGCTGTTTCCAGCTGATGACCGAGCCAAGGAAAAGGGCCTGCCGTTGAACCAACAGACACTGTCCCTGCGCCTGGAGCGCGTGGCGGCGCATGTGCCAGCGGGCGCGCGCCTGGCCGACATCGGCTCGGATCACGGCTACCTGCCGGTGGCGTTGCTGCGCCGCGGTGTCATCACCGCGGCGGTGGCCGGTGAGGTGGCGTTGACGCCGTTCCACGCGGCCCAACGCAGCGTGCGCGAAAACGCTCTGGACTCGGGCATCACCGTGCGCCTGGCCAATGGCCTGGCGGCGATCGAGCCGGAAGACGGGATCACCGCGATCAGTATCTGCGGCATGGGCGGCGAGACGATCCGCGACATACTCCACAGCGGCAAGGCGCGCCTGAATGGCCTGGAACGCCTGATCCTGCAACCCAACGGCGGCGAACAGCCCCTGCGCCAATGGCTGATGGACAACGGCTACCGCATCCTCTGTGAGGAACTGCTGCGGGAAAACCGCTTCGACTACGAAATCATCGTCGCCGAGCGCGCCGAGCCCGTGAGCTACAGCGCCAAGGAACTGTACTTCGGCCCGTTGCAGATGCAGGCTCGCAGCCCGGCCTTCCTGGGCAAATGGCAGCGCAGGCTGCGCCAGAAGCAAAAGATCCTGAACCACTTCGCCCGGGCGCCGCAGGCCCTGCCCGAGGAAAAGATCCAGGACATCACCCGGCAGATCCGCTGGATCAGCGAGCTGCTGGCCTGAGCCCGCTGACCGCCAGCGACACCTTCAGTCCCCCTTCCCTGCCGCTGCAGTGCCCGGAAGAGCAGCCCCCAGGAAGTACAGCATCCCGCCCGCAATGATGAACAGCATCAGCATGTAGAAGATGTAGTGGGCAGGCTGCGCCGCCAATACCGCCCCGCACAGCACCGGCCCCAATGCCGCCCCCAGGTTGTTCAGGTTCTGCGCCCCGTAGTACATGCCCCGCAGATGGCTGGGGGCGATGTTGTCGATGAACATGTATTCGGCGGGGAACACGACAATCTCGCCGAGCGTGAAAATGGCCATGGCGATCACCCAGAACACCAGGGTGGTCGACAGGGCGAAGCCCGCCAGCCCCAGGACAAACATCGCCAGCCCACCGGCGAGCCACAGGTTCAAGTGTTGCTGGGAGATTCTTCTGCCGATGAGGTATTGCAGGCTGATCACCGTCAGGGCATTGGTCGCCACGATGCTGCTGATAATCCGGTAGGTGGTTTCGGCGGTGGTGGTCACCACCAGGTACTGCGACAGATAGGCGGTGAACTGGCCGAAGACCACGGCGCTGAGCAGCCCGCCCAGGGTAAAGCACACCAGCCGGCGATCGCGCAGCAACAGTCTGCCCACGGCCAGGAACGGCGCGGAGGGCTGGCTTGCCTCCCCTCCAGCCAAGCCCCTGTCGCCCCACACGAAATAGATAAAAAAGAACCCTGCGCCCAGCCCCGCGGACAACAGAAAGGGCAAGCTGATATCCAGCCCGGCCAGTCCCGCGCCGAGAAAGGGGCCGACGGCATAGCCGATATTGGTCAGGGTGTATTTGATCGAAAACACTTCGCCGCGCCCAGCCACGGGGAGCAGGCTGCCAAAGCCTGATTTCACGGCGATATCGATGACCGCGTAGGCCAGGTTGATCAACACCAGGCACAGGTAGAACAGCCAGAGATCGCGCGCGGCAAAGGTCCCAAGGAAACCCGCGGTGAACACGCCAGTGCAGACCAGGATCAGCCGGTAGCTGGACATCCGGTCCACCAGGAAACCGCCATACAGGCTCAACAACGACCCGATGATCAGCGTGCTGCCGATGACCAGGCCGATATCGGCGATGCTCAAATGGAAGTTGCCCGATAAATAGATGACCAGATAAGGCAGGGTGATCGCGCGGGCGAGAGTCAGGACCAGGGAAGCTGAAAGCAGCAGGTTTACCGTCGTCGGATAGTTTCTTAGCGTGGCGAGCATCCTTGCCTCATCGTTATAGCCATCATTTTTTGTCGGGTTCGCGCTTTGGCAATCGCTCGATAGCCGGCGCGGATCAAGCATACTGCTGAACCCAGTTCTCATTGCCGATGGTTTTTACCGGGAGCATGGAGCCAGATTCATGAATAAAGGATGTTTATGTTCTCCTCCGAACGCTTGAAGGGCATCGATGTATTTGTCTGCGTGGCCGAGTCCGGCAGCTTCACCGCCGCCGCCGAGAAAATGCACCTGACAGGCTCTGCCATCAGTAAAAGTATCGCGCGCCTGGAGGGCCGGCTGGGTACCCGTCTGTTCCAGCGGACGACGCGACGGCTGTCGCTGACCGACGCGGGTATGACCTTCTATCGCACCTGCACCGGCGTGCTGGCCAACCTGGAAGAGGCCGAGCTTTCCCTCAAGGCCGAAGCCAGCGAGGTCCGGGGCAGCGTTCGCATAGACCTGCCAGGGGCCTTTGGTCGTGCCCAGATACTGCCGATTCTGCTGCGCCTTGCTCAGGATCATCCGGCCCTGACTCCGCACATTTCCTTCTCCGACGGTTTCGTCGACCCGTTCAAGGAAGGCGCGGACATCGTTGTGCGTATCGGCAGCGCGGACGCCTGGCCCGATACGGTGGGACAGCGTTGCCTGGCCCGTGAGCGACACCTCTTTTGTGCCTCCCCCGCCTATCTGGCCAGGCAAGGCATCCCCCTGACCGAGCACGATCTGCAGCAGCACCAGTGCATCGCCTATGGCTGGGTGGATGGAAGAGTCAATCCCTGGAACTTCGCCGACAACCAGGGCACAACGACGCGCCGACAAGTCGCCGCCCAGCTCGTCGTGGGCAATGGCGAAGGCATCCTGATGGCGGTGATGGCGGGCTGCGGAATCGCGCAGTTGCCATCATGGCTCGTCCAGCAGCAACTGGACGAAGGCACCTTGGTGGAGGTGCTTGCCCAGCGGGCAACCGAAGGGATGCCGATCAACCTGGCCTGGGTCAAAAGCCGTGAAGCGCTGCCCAAGGTCAGGGTCCTGCTGGAGGCACTGGTCGCGGGGCTGATGCCGATGGATGATGGCGACCGATGAGCGCTCCTCCTCCCCCGTGACAAACGGCTATCGGTCAGCACCTGCCGCTGACCGATAGCCCCTGCCCTTAGAACTTCGTCAACACCCCCACCCGCAACGTCCGGCCCGGCGCCGGCATGAAGCTCTGGGCCAGCGGGTCCAGGTAGTAGCGGTCGGTCAGGTTTTGCAGCGACACATTCAGCTGGGTGTGTTCCTTCAACTTGTAGTTGAGGAACAGATCGAACAGCGCCACCTCGCGGTAGACCAGCTGCGGCGTGGTGGCGCCGGTCTGCCAGTTCTCGTCGGCCCTGACGGTCGGGCCGGAGCTGTAGGTGGCGCGCCCGCCAAGGGTCAGGGACTGGTCAAAAAAGCGCAGGCCCGAGGTCAGGTTCGCCGAGAAGCGTGGCGGGTTCTGGGTGTTGGAGTAGGAGCCCATGAAGCTGCCTGGCGTACAGTCCGGCGTGTTGCTCAAGTCCCGATAGCGATTGCTGCTGGCCCGCAGCCGCGCGGCGAAGGCCGAGTCGCAGGTTTCGGTCTTCAGGTAGTAGGTGGACGAAAAGTCGGCGAACACCCGGCCCGCGTCGTAGTGCGACTGCAGCTCCAGGCCGCTGGTCTTGAAGCTGTCGGTGTTGCTGAAGCGCATCAGGCCCATCAGGCCCGGGCTCGGGTCGTAGTAGCGGGTGATGTAGTTCTTGATGCTGTTGTTGAAGTAGGCAAGCTTGATCGCGGCCGAGTCGTTGTCCAGCAGCAGGCCTTTGTGCATCGTGCTGGCGCCGATTTCCCAGCTGCTGGAGCGCTCGGGTTTCAGGCCTTTGCCCGGCATGGTCTGCAACACGCCCTGGCTGGTTTCGAACAGCGAGGGCATGCGCAGGCCCTGGGTGTAGGAGGCATAGACGAAGGTGTCCGGCGCCACTTCGAGATTGATGCCGAAGGCCGGGGCGAAGGCGCCGCCGCTGTCGCTCTGCTTGCCGGAATAGTCATAACCGCTGACCACCTCGCCGACCTCGGACGGATAGACCCTCGAGTCGGTCGCGCCGAAGTCGTTGTAGCGGATGCCCTCGAAGGGATAGTTGGTGTTCTTGAACACTATCCCGTTGTTCAACCGCGGGTCGGTGGCGTCGGTGTACTGCCCGTTCGAGTCCGGGAACCACATCATGTTGCCGTAGCTTTGCTCGTTGGAAACGCTCAGGTAACGCAAGTCGCGCTCCTCCCGACGCGCCGTCGCATGGGCGACCTTATCCTGGGTGCGGTAGTAGGTGTAACGCCCGCCTCCCCACAGGGTCAGGCTGTCGATCGGTTTGTACTCCAGCTTGCCGTTCAGGCTGAACTCCTGCCGCTCCCCTTCGCGCAGCATGCGGTTGGCATTGATGTCGTGCTGGGTGGTGACCACGCTTTTTTGCGGGCGCAGGTCCTCGACCTGGAACGAGCCGCCCAGGTCCAGCTTGAAATCGCCATAGTCGCTCTGCATGTGCGAGGTATTGGCCAGGTCGCCGCCAATCCGGCGGTCGGCCTGGCGGCTCCATTTGCGGTCCGAGCGATAGGCTTGCGAAGCCGGCGCCGCCACCGAAGTCAGCTGGCTGGTCTGCGCGTCGGTCATCCACAGGCTGGCCGTCAGGTCCACCAGCGGATTGCCGTCGGGCAGGTAGTGGTAGCGCGCGGTGTAGGTGTCGATCTTGGTATGGCCCAGGGGATACTGGTAGATGCCGCCGGTGCCGAAACGGAAAATGTCCGACGGCATGATTTCGCCGATGCTCCCGTCGTAGCGGCGGTAGCCCAGGTCGAAGCTGTGGCCGTCCGCCGGGCGCAGGGTGGTCTTGAGCAGGAAGGATTCGGTCTCCGAAGAGGAGTTCAGTACTTCCTCGCCGGCGTTATAGGTGGTGGCCACCGTCATCTCTTCACGACCATAACGGTCGTAGGTGCGATAGCGGTCCTGGCCCTTCTTGCCGGCGAAATAGTTGCCCTGGTTACGGTGGGCATAGGCCGCCACCACATCAAAGAATTCATGGCTATAGGCGAACGCGGCACTGCCGGACTCGGCCTTCGAACCAAACAAACCGCCACGGCTCTGGTGCGGTTCCGAGTACAGTTCCTCGGTCAAGGAGTGGCCGTCGCGCGAGGCGGGAGCGACGCCGTTGTTCCACAGGTCGCCCTTCAAGCGCAGGCCGACATTCTCGCCGTCCCGCAGGATGTCCTCGACGCCGAGGGTGCGCATCTTCACCGTGCCGCCGATGGCGCTGGAGGTCAGGCTCGGGCCCTTGTCGATGGCGATGTCGCTGATCAGGTCCGGGTCGATGTAGCTGCGTTGCTGGGTGCCGGCATAACCGCGATAGACATCCAGCGCCTGTTGCGAGCCGTCGACAATCACCGCCACCCGGCTCTGGCCCTGGATGCCGCGGATATTCACATCCAGGCCGCCGCCGTTGCGGCTGTCGCCGACCTGCACCCCAGGCTGGCCCTTGAGCACATCGCCGACCGAGATCACGCCAAAACGCTGCATGTCCTCGCCGGAGATATGCACCGACGATCGTGGCGCCGAGTACACCTCTTTCAGCTCGAGGTCTTCGCCAACGACTTTCTGCGACGGCAACACCATGTCCCCACCCGCCCGATACAACTCGAAGCTGCCGTCCACCTGGCGCTGATAGCTCAAACCGGTTCCCGCCAGCAACCGCGCCAGGCCCGCCTCGGTGCTGAAATCGCCTTGCAGGCCCTGGCTGCGCTTGCCTTCCGTCAGCGTGGCGCTGCCCGCCATATTGATGCCCGCCTGCACGCCGAAGCGGGACAGCGCCTGGTCCAGCGGGCCGGCGTCGATGCTGTAGTGCTGGCGCTCGTCAGCCGCGAACACGGCCGCGCCGCAAAGCGGCTGCAAGCTGAGGAAAAGCAGGCCAAAGGTGCGGGCGCACAAGGCTCGGGCGGGGGAAATCATGCAAGGCTCCTAGGGGTTGGCACCCACCTGTCCCGGTGGGTCATACCTAAAGGCCAAGCCAGATCGAAAAAACTATCGCCTCGGGGAAAAAAAAGTTTCAGGCCGGCACCACAGTCACCCAATAACGGGTTCGTCGCTCGATGCGCACCGGCAGCGTATTGGCCACCAGCGCCAACGCAGCATCGGTGTCGTCCAGCTGGAAACTGCCGGTGACGCGCAACGCCGCCACCTCTTCGCTGCAACGCAAAAAGCCCGAGCGATAGCGCGAGAGTTCAGCCAACAACTTGTCCAGGCGCATGCGTTCGGCCGGCAAGATGCCCCGCAGCCAGGCCTGGGCCATAAACGGATCGACGCGGCTCGGCGCCCCTACGCCCTGGCTGTCGACCCGGGTTTGCCAACCGGCCTCCAGTGGTACCGGCACTAAATGGCGCCGCGCACTGACCTGCACCAGGCCGCGCAGCACCGTCACCTGGGTGCCCTGCCGATCATGGCGTACCAGCAGATTGGCGCCACGGCTGTATAGCACCGCGTCCGGGGTCAGCAGTTGCATGGCCGGCGATTCGGCCCGCGCATCCAGCGCCATTTCGCCCTCGATCAACTGCACCCTGCCCTGTTGTTGGGTCAGCTCCAGGTTCGCCGCGCTGGCGGTGTTCAGCCACAGCGAGCCGCCGCCCGCCAGGGCCCAGCGCCGACGCTCGCCGATACTGGTGCGGTAAGTCGCCAGGGCCGAACGCACCAGAGTGGAATCCGCGCCCTGCCAGGAAATCCCGCCGAGCAGCCCCAGGGCGAGCAGGCACTTGAGCACTTGCCGACGCTGCCGTGGATCGGCCCCCGCCGACTCCAGTGCCCGACGCGCCGTGGCATCGGCCAACAGATTGGCTCCAGGCTGCAACATCAGCGGCAAACTGCTGACCCGCTGCCAGGCGTACTCATGCTCGGCGCTCGCCTGCCGCCACTGCTGCAAGGCCTGCTGCTCGTCGGCACTCATCAGCCCGGACTGCGCCCGGACCATCCAGTCGATGGCGCTATCCCGCACCCGCGGATCGACAGCCACGCCACTCATTCAAAACGGCTCGCGTAACAGACACTGAACGCCTTGCCCATGGCCCGCTGCACCTGGGCCACGCTCAGGCTCAACCGCGCGGCGATCTGCGGGTAGGTCAAACCGTCGAGCTGGGACAAAAAGAAAATCTGCCGCACCCGCGCAGACAACCCCACCAGCAGCGAATCCAGCTGCAACAGGGTTTCGATCATCAAATGCCGCTCTTCCGGCGAAGGCTCCTCGGCCACCGGCCGCGCCGCCAGAGCCTCCAGATAAGCCCGCTCGATCGCCTGGCGCCGCCAGCGATTGATCAGCAAGCCATTGGCAATGGTCGCGAGAAACGCCATGGGCTGGCGCAACTCGCGCACATCCTCCTGTGAGCGCATCACCCGGACAAAGGTGTCGTGAGCCAGGTCCTCGGCATCGGCACTGTGCCCCAACCGCCGATGCAACCAGCCCCGAAGCCAGCCGTGATGGTTCGCATACAACCGGGCGACGGGCGAGGCAAAGCTGTCGTCGTGCATGTCAGATCCGCATTAATGATAATGCTTCTCATTTTATTGTTTGCAGATGGGAGTTGTACAGCGCTGGGGAGTGACGTGGGTTTGGGAAGGGTCCTGAGGTGAGCACCGCATAGCACACATGCCCTATAGGCGCCCCCCAAGCACCATGCTGAAATGAATCACTCCGTTGAGTCAGATTCAAAAGGGGGCGATTGGCCAAAATCCCCTGATTTACGTCTTCCGACCTGCCCCCTGTCGAGGATCGCTGATAACCAAGGGCGAAACACTATTAAGGAAAATATGCCATGAACAAAAACTACATCTTTGCCCCCGTGTTACTGCTGCTGGCGGGTACCTTGGCCGGTTGCTCGACCAATCCCAATGTCTTGCAAATACACAAGGTCACCGCGGAAACGATCGGCCTGGCCTCCACCGACGAGCTCACCATGGGGCCTGTCACCAAAGGCAAGGAAGACTTTCTCGGCGGCTCGGAACTGACCTTCAAAGCCACCACCGCCAAGGGCCGCGTCTTCAACTGCTCGACCTTCATGACCCCGGGGATTCTGCTCGATCCGCCGAAATATTCACGGCTTACTTGCACGAACTGAGCTGGCGGAAGCGGCTTAAAGCAAAAGGCCCCGACTTGTCGGGGCTTTTGTTTTGATCGGTCGGTAGATTGCCGGGGGTCATATAGCCTGATCTCAGGTCCGACTACTCAGCGACAACCCCACCGGCCACGCCGCCAGGACTTCGAGGTAAGCCCGCTCGGCTCCCCCTCCCTAACGCCTCTTAACCGCGTAACAAATCGAGGCGGCCGGAAGCTCGGCGCAGGCGTAAACAAGCAGGCGTTGATGCTATGATTTGACGGCTAATGGAGGGTTATTCGATGAGCAAAACCGCCGCTGCTGGCGTTGCCAGTGAAGTTCGCAAGCTTGCCAAGGCTCACAAGGTCACCACTGAGCCAGACAGCATGAGTTGCATGGCTGTCACCATCACCCGCCTGGCAGGCGACTCGGTCGAGTTGGATAGCATTGAGCGATTACTGGTCAATCTGAAAAAGAAAGGTGTGCTGAGCAAGACGCAAACCCTTGCATTTCAGGAACGCTATCTCCAGGAAAAGAGACAGGCCAAAAAGAAACTTAGCGCATGAGCTTCGACCCTTTCGGTGATTTCGAAACGGCCGGCTATCTTCGAAATCATCAACGCCTCAAAGACCCTGTCGAAGTCAAAGAATCTGAGCACTTTGTCTTCGAACTGAGTATCGAAGAGGCGCTTTCACACTTGGCCCGAAAGCGGCGACCTGACTACAAAGCCATCCTTAAGGTTCACAAGATCCTGTTTGGCGGGTTTTATCCTTGGGCTGGCAAAGATCGAAATGAGCTAGTCCCGCATCTCGCCGTATTCAAAGGCCCATTCGACGATCCACGCAGTACCGCCTTCGAACGCCCTGACTTCATCAAAAGGTCCATCGACTATGCGCTTGAGCTGGCGGCAGACAAGAACAAGTTCCGGGAAAAACCTGGGGAAGTCATGGGCCAGCTGGCATTCGCACACCCCTTCCTCGACGGCAACGGACGCACCCTCCTACTGGTTTTCATGGAACTCTGCTACCGGGCCGGATTCGCCATCAATTGGTCCAGAACGAACAAAGATGACTACCTGCAAGCACTGAGCGACGAAATTCGGGAGCCTTTCCGGGGGCACCTCGACCACTACCTGAAACCTTTTGTGACGGCCATAACAAGCCGTGACGAGTGGCCGCAGATGATTGGTGGCATTCGCGGCCTTGATGGACTCGACAAAGAAAACATCACCTACGAGAGCCTGGATAACCCGCAAGTCCAGCAGATCTACAAAACCTACCGGGCCCAGCCTCAAGACGCCCCGGCGACGCCAGAGGCTGATGACTGAACCCGTTGCCCTCAAAACAATTCCGCTCTTCTCTCCTCCGCTTCATGGGTGCTTGCAAAAGCGTTCAGTGAGTCACGCAGCGTCCGAAGGTCACTCTTTGCAACCCTTCGAGGCCGCGGAAAACATCGTGTTACAGACCGTCTAGACTCCAGTATTCCAGGGCCGAAGGTTCCTGGCCCCCAACGGCAGTCATTCCCACCGAGTCGACCCGAGTACACAAAATCATGTGTGAATCATGTGATGCAAACTCCGCCGCAAACACCCACGATCGTCGTCGTTTTCTTCGCTTCGCCGGACTGGGGGCAGGCGCCCTGCTGATAGCCGGCGTACTGCCAGACAGGCTGGTCCATGCCGCCGAAAAAACCGCCGCGCCGCCCAAACCACAGAACGCCATCAGCCCCGACCAGGCACTGCAAAGGCTGATCGAAGGTAATGAGCGTTATGTCAGCGGAAACTCAAAGACCCACGACTTCAAGGACGAGCGCGAAGCCCTGGTTTCCGGGCAGAACCCGTTCGTGGCGGTGCTCAGTTGCTCCGACTCGCGGATCGCTCCCGAATACGCTTTCGACACAGCCCGAGGCGATCTTTTCGCCATACGCGTTGCGGGCAACTTCGTCACCGGCGAAGGCCTGGCCAGCCTCGAATACGCCGTCGCGGTACTCGGTGCCCCGCTTATTCTGGTACTGGGGCATGAGAGCTGCGGCGCCATCGAGGCCGGCATCAAAGCAGTAAAAGACCACGCCGTTTTTCCTGGGCATATCCAGAAACTGACCGATGCACTCAAGCCCTCTATCGAGAAAGTGCTCAAGCAACCCGGGGCTCTTATGGAAAATGCCACGGTGCAGAACGTCAAGGACTCGGTCGCCAGCCTTAAACAGGCCACACCACTGCTCACCGATGCGCTCGACAAAGGCAGGTTGAAAATCGTGGGCGGCATCTACCGCCTTGCCACCGGTAAAGTCGAGTTGATTGCCTGAACCGGACAGTGCGCATCGCCTGCCGATAAGCCGAGAAAGAGCCCTGCGCGCCGGCCGGGCTCTGCTGGTTTTCGCCGCCTGGATAAACGACCAGGCTGGCACCGCCCGGTCGTGGTTGACGATCAGTGTCGAGCGTTCAGCGCCAGGGTTCTATCGCCCAGGGTACGCAGCAGATCACAGCCATCGCTGAGCAGCAGGCCGATGGCAAAACGGATTTGAGCAACATCTTGAACGCCGCAAGCACAGTCGAGGATTTCCAACAGATTGCGGGCAGCGCCGATGCGTTGTTGAGCGCAGGTGTAGAGATCGGATAGCGAGGCGTTGGCGTCCAGGTAGAGGACGGGGTGGTCGGTGTCGTTGCGGGTAAGTGGAACGAGGTTGCAAACTTCTGTGCGGGTCATTGGTGAAGCTCCATGAGTATTCAAGCCCTACCTCCGTCATCCAACCGAATAGAGAATCGGTTGATGAATGAGGCTCTATGCACATAGTTTTTGGCCCGCGATGACCAGTCATCAGCCAGCAATGACAAGCTGAACTATAGAATCGGTATTCGCTTGAGGACAACTTTTAGGTGGAAGGTTGTTCGGTTTTTCGTTTCAAAAATATGCCGTGAGCAGCTTGTGAAGGACTGCTTACGGCTGTCAGTCACCAAAGGCCAAGAACGAGCCAGAAGTGAGTATTGAGTGTCTGCCAAGCCGGAGTCTTAGCTTGTCCCAGTAAGCGAAGAGTACGATTTGAACCAGTTGTTATGTGTATGGTGTCAAATCACCGAGGGCTTCATAGCTAGCATGAAGGTCATGAAGAAAATCCTCAGCCAATTCGGGTAGGCCCACGATATAGGTGTCTCGGTAGGAAATGTTGAATAGCTTGTAATTTTGCATGCTATTAATGCGTCCCGTAGATACTGGCTTGAATGGTCTGCTTTCAAGTATTTCTCTATTAAGCTGATTTTCTTCAATTATGTTGTATTGATCCGCTGTCAAGTCTATAGCTGTTTCTTGATACTCAAGCCAGTAATGGGAGATTCCATCATCCCCGTCATGGTTTTCGGCGCTTCCACTAACACCATAGATCACTATGGATGGCCACTTTTGAAGTGCATGGTAAGCGAATAGCAAGGAAGATAGTTTGCAGTTCATGACTGGAAAATCTTCTGTGACTAATAGAATATTTGCTTTTTTGGCAAGCTCCAGTTTGAGCCTAAATTGTTCTGCCTCAGCGACTACTTCATTGATGTCTGGCTCGTTCATGATTCTATTCACGTTACGATTGAGTTACGGGCAAGCAAAAGCACAGCGTTTGACTGTCCAGCGAACGCAGTAGGCGACTATTGCTACTTCGACTGAAACACTAATCGATTCGAACGGAACGTGTCTATTATCGGTGGTTCAAGCGTTTTATCCAGCTCCCACATGATCGTCATCCCACCGAAATGGGAGCTGCCGAGATCGAGATGCTTCCATCCGGTATAGCGGGGTGTGGCTGCGTCTCTGTTAATACTCAGAAGCAGGCGCTATCTGCACTGATGTCGACCGGTTGAATCCACAGCCGAAAGCAGACGCTCCTCAACCAAGCAGGTGTCTGCATTACTCGTAAGAATTCAAGAACCGAGAGACAACTCAGAAGCGCCCCATAAAATCACAGCCGTGATAAGCGCTAAGCGGCTATCGATAGCCGCTCTGGATCAAGAGAGCGTTTCAGGAGTTGCCCGACTCAGAAGTTCGCCGGCGTGTTGGCACTAATAATCTCCGCCTCATCCTGCCCAATATTGCGAAACTTATGCGGCAACGTAGTCGGAAAATAATACCCATCCCCCGGATTCAGCACGCTCACCTGCCCGTCCACCGTCAATTCCACGGTGCCACGGGTGACGAGGCCGCACTCCTCCCCTTCCGCATGCACGATCGGTTCGTCGCCGGAGCTGGCGCCGGGGGCGTATTGTTCGCGCAGAAAGCGCATCTGGCGGGTTGGCAGCGCAGCGCCGATCAGCAGCAGGCGGGCGCCGTCGCGGCCGAGGTCGGGTTGTTCGTTGGCGCGGAAGACGTATTGGTGTTCGCGCGGGGGCTGGTCGAAGGTGAAGAAGTCCGCCAGGGACATGGGGATGCCTTCGAGGAGTTTTTTCAGGGAGCTGACCGAGGGGCTGACGCGGTTCTGTTCGATCAGGGAGATGGTGGCGTTGGTCACGCCGCTGCGTCGGGCCAGCTCGCGCTGGGACAGTTTGTAGCTTTCGCGAACGAGTTTGAGTCGAGTGCCCGTGTCCATAGCAGCCTTGTGTGAGGTGTACTTGAGGGTATTTCGGCGCTTGGGTCGCGATTGTCGCGATTTGGGTGCCTCTGGAGCCTGAAAGGCGGCTATTTAAACATGTTTGACGGTTGTGCTGTAAAGACTGGCGATGAGGGGTTGGCGGGGGATTTTGGGGGGTGTTGGTGGGGGCCCCTGGAGGTCCTGCGGACCTCTTCGCAGCCTCGCTGGGGCTCGGCAGCGGCTACAGGGATGATGTGTTGCTCGGTGTAGCCGCTGTCGAGCTTTGGCGAGGCTGCGATCGACCGCGAAGCGGGCGCCAGGCCTGGCTACGCAGGGTGGCAGGCATACCGCGTTATCGTTCATCGCGCGCAAGCTGCGCTCCTACAGAGGCGGGTGTAGCTCTTTCAAGACGGGCGCCCTCTTCTTTGCTGTGGAGGGCGCCATTGACTCAGATACCGAAGCGGTCGCGCAGTGCGTAGTACGCCGCGCCCATGGCGGTCAGCGGGGCCTGGAAGGTGCGGCCGCCGAACATCGGCATGTGCGGTAGCGAGGCGAAGGCGTCGAAGCGTTCGGCGTCGCCGCGGATCATTTCGGCGATCAGTTTGCCGGCCAGGTGCGAGCAGGTGACGCCGTGGCCACTGTAGCCCTGCATGTAGTAGGCGTTCTTTTCGATGCGGCCGAATTGCGGCATGCGCGACATGGTCAGCAGGAAGTTGCCGGTCCAGCGGTAGTCGATCTTCACGTCCTTGAGCTGGGGGAAGGTCTTGAGGATCTTCGGCCGGATCAGTTGCTCGATGTCGTTCGGCTCACGGGCGCCGTAGACCACACCGCCACCGTAGAGCAGGCGGTTGTCGGCGGTGAGGCGGTAGTAGTCCAGCAGGTAGTTGCAGTCTTCGACGCAGTAGTTGTTGCGGATCAGGCTGCGGGCCAGTTTTTCCGACAGCGGTTCGGTGACCACGATCTGCGAGCCGCACGGCATGCTCTTGCGCGTCACCCGGGGGTCGAGGTCCTGCTGCAGGTAGGCGTTGCCGGCGATCAGCAGGTACTTGGCGCGGACCACGCCCTTGGCGGTGCGCACGATGTTCGGTTCGCCGTAGGTGATTTCCACCGCCGCCGACTGCTCGAAGATCTTGCCGCCCAGGCCGATGATGGCGCTGGCTTCGCCCAGGGCCAAGTTCAGCGGGTGGATGTGCCCGCCCTGCATGTCCAACAGGCCGCCGACGTAGGCGTCGGAGCCGACTTCCTGGGCGATCTGCGCCTGGTCCAGCAGCTTCAGGTTGTGGTTGCCGTAGCGCTCCCAGCTGGCCTTCTGTTCGGCCAGGCCCTTGAGCTGCTTCTTGTTCATGGCGGCGAAGATGCCGCCCGGGCGGTAGTCGCACTGGATGTCGTAGTGCTGGATGCGCTGGCGAATGATGTCGGCGCCTTCGAAGATCATGCTGCCCAACACTTCGGCGCTTTTCTCGCCGTAGCGCGACTCGATCACATCGACATCACGGCTGTAGGAGTTGACCAGTTGCCCGCCGTTGCGCCCGCTGGCGCCGAAGCCGACCTTGGCCGCTTCGAGCACGGTGACGCTGTAGCCCGCCTCGGCGAGGAACAGTGCCGAGGACAGGCCGGTGTAGCCGGCGCCGATCACGCAGACGTCGCATTCCACCAGCTCCTCAAGCACCGGAAAGTCGGCGGTCTGGTTGCGGGTCGCGGCGTAGTAGCTGTTTACGTAGGTTTGCATCATGAAGTTCCCCAGCAGGTGCGGGTCGTAGCCCGCCCCGCTGTTGTTATAGGTATTAGAGCTTGATCCAGGTCGCTTTCAGCTCGGTGTACTTGTCGAAGGCATGCAGCGACTTGTCGCGACCATTGCCCGACTGTTTGAAGCCGCCGAACGGCGCGGTCATGTCGCCGCCGTCGTACTGGTTGACCCACACGCTGCCGGCGCGCAGGCCACGGGCGAAGCGGTGGGCGCGGCTGAGGTTGCTGGTCCAGACCCCGGCGGCGAGGCCGAAGATGCTGTCGTTGGCGATCGTCAGCGCTTCTTCCTCGGTGTCGAAGCTGATCACCGACAGCACCGGGCCGAAGATCTCTTCGCGGGCGATGGTCATGGCATTGGTCACGCCATCAAAAATGGTCGGCTCGACATACAGGCCGCCGGTGCTTTCCAGGGTCCGCGCGCCGCCGGCCAGCAGCTGGCCGCCCTGCTCCTTGCCGATGTCGATGTAGCGCAGCACGTTGTCCAGCTGACGCTGATCCACCAGCGCGCCAACCCGAGTCTGTGGGTCGAGGGCATGCCCGGGCTTCCAGGCCTTGATGGCTTCCACCAGCAGCGGAATGAACTGCTCGCGGATCGAGCGTTCCACCAGCAGGCGCGAGCCGGCGGTGCAGACTTCGCCCTGGTTGAAGGCGATGGCGCTGGCCGCCGCCTCCGCCGCCGCGCGCAGGTCCGGCGCATCGGCGAACACCACGTTGGGGCTCTTGCCGCCCGCCTCCAGCCAGACGCGCTTCATGTTGCTCTGCCCGGAATACACCAGCAGTTGCTTGCCCACCGCGGTGGAGCCGGTGAAGGCCAGCACGTCCACGTCCATATGCAGGGCCAGGGCCTTGCCCACGGTGTGGCCGTAGCCCGGCAGCACGTTGAACACGCCTTTGGGGATGCCGGCATCCAGCGCCAGCTGGGCGATGCGGATCGCGGTCAGCGGCGACTTTTCCGACGGCTTGAGGATGAAGGAGTTACCCGCCGCCAGGGCCGGGGCGAATTTCCAGCTGGCCATGATCAGCGGGAAGTTCCACGGCACGATGGCGGCCACCACGCCGGAAGCCTCGCGAGTCACCAGGCCCAGCTGGTCGTGGGGCGTGGCCGCCACTTCGTCGTAGATTTTGTCGATGGCCTCGGCGCTCCAGCGGATCGCGTTGGCGGTGGCCGGCACGTCGATGCTCAGGGAGTCGCTGATGGGCTTGCCCATGTCCAGGGTTTCCAGGAGCGCCAGTTCTTCCTGGTGCTCGAGGATCAAATCGGCGAAGCGGATCAGCACGCGCTTGCGCTCGGCCGGGGCCTTGCGCGACCAGACACCGGACTCGAACGCCTGGTGCGCCACCTGGACCGCCAGGTTGGCGTCGGCCTCATCGGTGCTGGCGACGTTAGCCAGAAAGCGTCCGTCCACCGGGCTGATGCATTCGAAGGTGGCCGCGCTGGCGGCATGGCAATACTGGCCGTCGATAAAGGCGCGACCTTCGAGGGTCAAGGACTGGAAGCGCTGCTCCCAGTCGCTGCGGGATTTAGTCATGGCAAATACTCAACGCAGGAAGAGGCACGGCCGTCAGACCGTGTGCAGGTACCAGTTGTATTCAAGGTCGGAGATCGAGTTTTCGAACTCGGCCAGCTCGCTCTCCTTACAGGCGACGAACACGTCGATGTACATCGGGTCGATGTACTTGGCCATCACCTCGCTGTCGTCCAGCACCCGCAGGGCGTCGCGCAGGTTGCTCGGCAGGCTCTGTTCGTTCTGCTCGTAGGAGTTGCCTTCCACCGGCGCGCCGGGCTCGATCTTGTTGGTCAGGCCGTGGTGAATACCGGCCAGTACCGAAGCCATCAGCAAGTAAGGGTTGGCGTCGGCGCCGGCCACGCGGTGTTCGATGCGCACCGCATCCGCCGAACCGGTCGGCACGCGCACGGCCACGGTGCGGTTGTCGATGCCCCAGCTCGGCGAGTTCGGCACGTAGAACTGCGCGCCGAAGCGGCGGTAGGAGTTGACGTTCGGGCAAAGGAAGGCCATCTGCGCCGGCAGGGTTTCCAGCACGCCACCGATGGCGTGGCGCAGGGCGTCGTTGGTTTCCGGGTCGTCGCTGGCGAAGATGTTGTTGCCTTGCTTGTCGAGAATCGAGATATGCACATGCAGGCCATTACCGGCCTGGCCCGGGTACGGCTTGGCCATGAAGGTGGTGTCCATCTCATGGTCGTAGGCGATGTTCTTCACCAGGCGCTTGAGCAGTACCGCGTAGTCGCAGGCCTTGATCGGGTCGGAGACGTGGTGCAGGTTGACCTCGAACTGCGCCGGGGCGCTTTCCTTGACGATGGCGTCGGCGGGGATGCCCTGCTCTTTCGCGCCTTCGAGGATGTCTTGCAGGCAGTCGACGTATTCGTCCAGGTCGTCGATCAGGTAGACCTGGGTCGACTGCGGACGCTTGCCGGAAATCGGCGAACGCGGCGACTGCGGACGACCGTTCACGTTGTCCTGGTCGATCAGGTAGAACTCCAGCTCGAAGGCCGCGCAGATGGTCAGGCCCAATTCATCAAACTTGGCAACGACTTGCCGCAGCACTTCCCGTGGGTCGGCGAAGAACGGCTCGCCTTCGATCTCGTGCATGGTCATCAGCAGTTGCGCGGTCGGGCGCTTCTGCCAAGGCTCGACGCTCAGGGTGCCGGGGATCGGGTAGCAGATGCGGTCGGCGTCGCCGATGTCCAGGCCCAGGCCGGTGCTTTCCACGGTGGAGCCGTTGATGTCCAGGGCGAACAGCGAGGCCGGCAGGTTGATGCCCTTCTCGTACACCTTGTGCAGGGCGGTGCGCTCGATGCGCTTGCCGCGCACCACGCCGTTCATGTCCGCAATCAGCAGGTCGACGTAGAGGATCTCGGGATGGTTCTTCAGGAAGGCGTTGGCTTCGTTGAGCTGAACGGCACGCAGTGGGACCGACATGATGCACCTATGTGTTAATTATTATGTTCAAAGCGGTTTCGTGGCAGCAGTCAATCCGAAAGGAAAAGTGAAGTCAAGCGCCAGAAATGGCCGCCAATCGTCAATTATTTTGCGCCTTAAGATCTTTTCCAACCCTGTAACCCGTGCCACTCGTAGGTTCCAGACGAAAAACGTTTAGAATTTTTTACACGGAAGTTGTTAATTAAAATCAACGAGGCTAAGCTCTCGAAAAACTCGTTCCAGCGTGAATTTCGAGGTGATAAAAATGGCATTCAAGCCATTGATCGGCGTTACTGCGTGCGTCAAAGAGATCGGGCTGCACCCCTACCACGTCAGCGGCGACAAGTACTTGCGTGCTGTCAGCAGCGCGGCCGAGGGCCTGCCCCTGATCATTCCTTCCCTGGCGGACCTCATCGATACCGAGGCTCTGCTGCAGAACCTGGACGGCCTGCTGTTCACCGGCTCGCCATCGAATGTGGAGCCCTTCCACTATCAGGGCCCGGCCAGCGAACCGGGCACCGCCCACGATCCCCAGCGCGATGCCACCACCCTGCCCCTGCTGCGCGCGGCGATTGCCGCCGGTGTGCCGGTGCTGGGCATCTGCCGTGGCTTCCAGGAAATGAACGTGGCCTTCGGCGGCAGCCTGCACCAGAAGGTGCATGAGTTGCCGGGCTATCTCGACCACCGCGAAGCCGACCACCCGGACCTGGCCGTGCAATACGCCCCCGCCCATGCCGTCAGGCTGCAGCCGGGTGGCGTGTTCCAGGCCTTGGATCTGCCCCAGGAGTTCCAGGTCAACTCGATCCACAGCCAGGGCATCGACCGCCTGGCCCCCGGCCTGCGCGCCGAGGCCCTGGCGCCGGACGGCCTGATCGAAGCGGTGTCGGTGGAACACAGCACGGCCTTTGCCCTGGGCGTGCAGTGGCATCCGGAATGGCAGGTGCTGTCGAACCCGGTCTACCTGCGGATCTTCCAGGCCTTCGGCGATGCCTGCCGGCAACGGGCGGCGCAGCGCAACGGCCACTGACTAAAAGCTTCACCCGCGAAATTGACTGCCACGCCCCCGGCCGGCGGCGGTGCGCCCTTGCGCGCCCGCCTTGGCCTCTGGGGCGGTTCAAGCCACACCCAGCAACATGAAAAACAAGAACCAGCGTCAGGCCGCCAGGACGGCAGCGCCGAATAAACCCGCCACCGCGGGTTTGTCATCCATCTATTAAGCCGGGCCGTTTTGGCCCGACGACTGACATCTGTTGGGAGTTCCACATGGCAAACGCCTCCAGCACGTACAGAAAGGCTCTGGAAGGTCACCCGCAACCGCAGAAGGTGCTGGTGAGAGTCGACCGCGTGACCAAGAAGTTCGATGAAACCCTGGCCGTGGACGATGTGTCCCTGGACATTCACCAGGGCGAGATCTTCGCCCTGCTCGGTGGCTCGGGTTCCGGCAAGTCCACCCTGCTGCGCATGCTGGCGGGCTTCGAGCGGCCGACGGAAGGGCGTATCTACCTGGACGGCGTGGACATCACCGACATGCCGCCCTATGAGCGGCCGATCAACATGATGTTCCAGTCCTACGCACTGTTCCCGCATATGACCGTGGCCCAGAACATTGCCTTCGGCCTGCAGCAGGACAAAATCCCCAAGGCCGAGATCGATGCCCGCGTGGCCGAGATGCTCAAGCTGGTGCACATGACCCAGTACGCCAAGCGCAAGCCGCACCAGCTGTCCGGCGGCCAGCGCCAGCGCGTGGCCCTGGCCCGCTCCCTGGCCAAGCGGCCGAAGCTGCTGCTGCTCGACGAACCCATGGGCGCCCTGGATAAAAAGCTGCGCTCGCAGATGCAGCTGGAGCTGGTGGAGATCATCGAGCGCGTCGGCGTGACCTGCGTGATGGTGACCCACGACCAGGAAGAGGCCATGACCATGGCCCAGCGCATCGCCATCATGCACCTGGGCTGGATCGCCCAGATCGGCAGCCCGGTGGACATCTACGAAGCTCCGGTCAGCCGCATGGTCTGCGAGTTCATCGGCAACGTGAACGCCTTCGACGGCACCGTCATCGAAGACCTGGAAGGCCACGCGGTGATCCACTGCCCGGAGCTGGAACAGAAGATCTACGTCGGCCACGGCGTCAGCACCTCGGTGCAGGACAAGTCGGTGACCTACGCCATCCGCCCGGAAAAGATGCTGGTCAGCACCACCCGGCCCGAGCACCGCTACAACTGGTCCCAGGGCAAGGTGCATGACATCGCCTACCTCGGCGGGCATTCGGTGTTTTACGTCGAACTGCCTGGCGGCAAGATCGTCCAGTCGTTCATGGCCAACGCCGAACGCCGTGGCGCGCGTCCGACCTGGGACGACCAGGTGTACGTGTGGTGGGAAGACGACAGCGGCGTGGTACTGCGCACATGAGTACCTCAGCCATGACCCTCAATCAGAAACTGCTCCGTGTGCTGCCCAGCGGTCGCAAGCTGGTGATCGGCATTCCCTTCCTCTGGCTGTTCCTGTTCTTCATGCTGCCGTTTTTCCTGGTGATGAAGATCAGCTTCTCGGAAGCGGCCCTGGCCATCCCCCCCTACTCGGAGATCTACAGCTTCGCCGAACAGAAATTCCAGCTGCTGCTCAACGTCGGCAACTACGCGTTGCTGGTGGGTGACGAGCTGTATATCTCGGCCTACCTCGGCTCGCTGAAAGTCGCCCTGCTCAGCACCCTGATGTGTCTGGTGATCGGCTTCCCCATGGCCTACGCGATCACCAAGGCCAGCAAGGAAGCGCAGAACGTCTTGTTGCTGCTGATCATGATGCCGACCTGGACCGCGATCCTGATCCGCGTCTACGCCTGGATGGGCATCCTCAGCAACAACGGTTTGCTCAACGGCTTCCTGATGTGGAGCGGCCTGACTTCGGCGCCGATCGAAATCCTCAACACCAACACCGCGGTCTATATCGGCGTGGTGTACGCCTACCTGCCGTTCATGGTGCTGCCGCTGTACGCCAACCTGGTCAAGCACGACCAGAGCCTGCTGGAAGCCGCGTCTGACCTGGGTTCGAGCAACTTCAACAACTTCTGGAAAATCACCGTGCCCCTGGCCAAGAACGGCATCATCGCCGGTTGCATGCTGGTGTTCATTCCGGTGGTCGGCGAGTTCGTGATTCCCGAGCTGCTGGGCGGCCCCGAGACCCTGATGATCGGCCGGGTGCTGTGGCAGGAGTTCTTCAACAACCGTGACTGGCCGGTGGCCTCCGCCCTGGCGGTGGTGATGCTGGCGATCCTGATTATTCCGATCCTGCTGTTCAACCGCAGCCAGGCCAAAGAGATGGAGGGACGGGCATGAAACGTTTCGGATTTTCCAGCCTGATGCTGGTACTCGGCCTGGGGTTCATTTACCTGCCGATGCTGATTCTGGTGATCTACTCGTTCAACGCTTCCAAGCTGGTGACGGTCTGGGGCGGCTGGTCGGTGAAGTGGTATGTCGGCCTGCTGGATAACCAGCAGTTGATGGGCTCGGTGGTGCGCTCCCTGGAGATCGCCTGCTACACCGCGATCGCCGCGGTGGCCCTGGGCACCCTGGCGGCCTTCGTGCTGACCCGGGTCACCCGCTTCAAGGGTCGCACCCTGTTCGGTGGCCTGGTCACCGCGCCACTGGTGATGCCGGAAGTGATCACCGGCCTGTCGCTGTTGCTGCTGTTCGTGGCCATGGCGCAGATGATCGGCTGGCCCCAGGAGCGTGGCATCGTCACCATCTGGATTGCCCACACCACCTTCTGCGCCGCCTATGTGGCCGTGGTAGTCTCCGCGCGCTTGCGGGAACTGGACCTGTCCATCGAAGAGGCGGCCATGGACCTGGGGGCGCGGCCGTGGAAGGTGTTCTTCCTGATCACCATCCCGATGATCGCGCCCTCGCTGGCGGCCGGCGGCATGATGTCCTTCGCCCTGTCCCTGGACGACCTGGTGCTGGCGAGCTTCGTGTCCGGCCCGGGCTCCACCACCCTGCCGATGGAAGTGTTCTCGGCGGTGCGCCTCGGGGTGAAACCGGAGATCAACGCGGTGGCCAGCCTGATCCTGCTGGCGGTGTCGCTGGTGACTTTCCTGGTCTGGTACTTCGGCCGTCGCGCCGAAGCGGCCCGCAAGCGGGCGATCCAGGAAGCCATGGAATACACCGCCAACGAAGCGTTCCAACCCGCTGCGCAACAGCGCATGCAAGCGACGACGGCCTAGGCCGTCGCGCTCACGACATACAGCGGCGCCTGGATCGNGGAGCAAGCTTGCTCGCGAAGACGTGCAACCTGACACCCCGCGTTCCACATGCAGCAATCTGCACAATAAGAAATGGAGTTGTACCGATGAAAATGCTTGGCAGGATACTGTTCGCCAAAACCATGCTGACACTGTCCTTGATGGGCGCGATGGTGACCGGCGCTCAGGCCAGCGACAAGGAGCTGCGTGTCTACAACTGGTCGGACTATATCGCCCCGGACACCCTGAAAAAGTTCGAGGCCGAGACCGGCATCCACGTCACCTACGATGTCTTCGACAGCAACGAAACCCTGGAAGCGCGCCTGCTCACCGGCAAGTCCGGCTATGACATCGTGGTGCCTTCCAACAGCTTCCTGGCCAAGCAGATCAAGGCCGGGGTCTACCAGGAACTGGACAAGTCGCGGCTGCCGAACTGGAAGAACCTCAACCCGGTGCTGCTGCAGAACGCCGCCGCCAGCGACCCGGGCAACGCCCACGCCTTCCCTTACATGTGGGGCTCGATCGGCATCGGCTACAACCCGGACAAGGTCAAGGCGGTATTGGGTGCGGACGCGCCGACCAACTCCTGGGACCTGCTGTTCAAGCCGGAGAACGCTGAGAAGCTCAAGGCCTGCGGCATCAGCTTCCTCGACTCGCCGACGGAAATGCTCCCTGCCGCCCTGCACTACCTGGGCTACCCGGTGACCAGCAAGGACAAGGCGCAGATCCTCGAGGCCGAAGCGCTGTTCATGAAGATCCGTCCTTCGGTGACCTACTTCCACTCCTCCAAGTACATCTCCGACCTGGCCAACGGCAACATCTGCGTGGCCGTGGGTTACTCCGGCGACGTGCTGCAGGCCCGTTCGCGCGCCGAAGAGGCCGGCAACAAGGAAAAGGTCGCCTTCAGCATTCCCAAGGAAGGCGCCGGCAGCTTCTACGACATGATGGCCATGCCCAAGGACGCGGCCAACGTCGACAACGCCTACCTGTTCATGAACTTCCTGATGCGCCCGGACATCATCGCCGAGGTCACCAACAGCCTCGGCTACAGCAACGCCAACGCCGCCGCCACGCCGCTGGTGGACGAAGCCATCCGCAACGATCCGGCCTCGTACCCGCCGCAAGCGGTGCTCGCCACCCTGTACGCGGTGCCGGACCAGCCGATCGCCATCCAGCGCGTGATGAACCGCGGCTGGACGCGGATCAAGCTCGGCAAATGACACCCCGCGCGCGCCCGGCCAGCGCGGCGGGCGCCGCTGCCCTCTTCCGTTCAGTCGCGCCTTACCACCACGACACTCCTGCGAACGGGCTCGCCTGGCTCCCTCGGTTCAGGTGACTCCTTGGCGCCCTCCTCGGGCGCCTTTTTTCCTTTCAGGCCACACAAAACCCTGTAGCCGCTGCCGCAGGCTGCGTACGCCCCGAAGGGGCGCAACAATCTCAAGACCGCCGAAGGCCCTGCGGGCCTTGTCGCAGCCTCGCGGGCTCGGCAGCGGCTACAGGGGTCGCGCCAGGCTTGGTGTAGCCGCTGCCGCAGGCTGCGATCGACCCGCAGGGGCGCGGCGATCTCACGGCCACTGAAGGCCCTTCGGGCCTTATCGCAGCCTCGCGGGCTCGGCAGCGGCTACAGGGCCGGGGACGGGCTTCAGCACTCCGACCGCAAACAGTGCTATTTTTTGCCGCTTGCCGTGCCGCCGTACCTGGGATCAGCACTTTTACAGGGAACCGTATCGATGCCGACCGCCGCCCAGCCTTACCCGTTGCCCAGCCCATCCAGCATCGCCCGCCTGACCGCCGAGGGCCAACGCCCGGTGGTGCTGTCCACCCTGGTCCATCCGCACAACCTGTTGGGGCGCTTGTACATGCTGCCGGTGGCGCCGTTCCACCGACTCATCGCGCCCATGACCCTGGCCAACATCAATCGCCGCTGAGCCGCCACTTTCAAGGACACTGCCATGCAGACACCCGAGTTCGACGTTGTTGTAGTAGGCCTGGGCGCCATGGGCGCCGCGACCTTGTACCAGTTGGCCAAGCGTGGGCTGAAGGTGGCCGGCATCGACCGTTTCGCCCCGCCCCACGACCAGGGTTCGAGCCATGGCGACACCCGCATCACCCGCCAGGCGGTGGGTGAAGGCGTCGCCTACGTGCCGCTGGCGATCCGCGCGCAGCAGATCTGGCGCGAGCTGGAAGCCGAGCAAGATGAGCGACTGTTCGAGCAGTGCGGCGTGCTGGTGATGACCTCCAGCGCCACCCCGACCGGCCAGGACGGCGCCCCGGACTTCACCGAAAACACCCTGGCCCTGGCCCGCCAGTTCGGCATCGAGCATGAGGCGCTGGACGCCGCGCAGATCCGCCAGCGCTTCCCGCAGTTCGCGCCGATCCACGACAGCGCCCTGGGTTACTTCGAACCCGGCGGCGGTTATGTGCGGCCGGAACGTTGCATCGACGCGCAGTTGACCCTGGCCCGCCAGTTGGGCGCGACCCTGATCACCGGCGAGACGGTGCTGGGTATCGACAGCGAGCAGGATCTGGTGCGGATCACCAGCCAGAATCGACGCCTCACCGCGGCCAAAGTCGTGGTCTGTGCCGGCATGTGGTCCAGCCAATTGCTGGGCGCGCCATTCGACAAGCTGCTGCGGGTCTGCCGGCAGACCTTGTACTGGTACCAGTTGGCGGAACCGCTGATCTTCCCCGAGCGGTCGCCGAGCTTTATTGTCCACGGCGCCAGCGACGAGCAGACCTGCTACGGCTTCCCGCCGATACCCGGCGAAGGCAGCATGAAGATCGCCACCGAGCAGTACAGCGAGACCTCGACGCCGGACAGCCTGGACCGCCAGGTCAGCGCGGTGCAGAGCGAGGCGATGTATCGCGACCTGGTGTTGGCCAATATCGCCGGGGTCACACCGCAACTGGTGAAGTCTGCCGTCTGCGCCTACACCGTAACTCCGGACTCGCATTTCATCATCGACGAGCATCCGCGCCTGGCCAATGTCACCGTGGTCAGTGCCTGCTCGGGCCACGGTTTCAAGCACTCGGCGGCGATTGGCGAAGCCCTGGCCCAGCGGCTGGTGGACGGGCGCAGCGAGATCGATTTGAGCGCGTTTTCCCTGGCGCGCTTCGGCCATTGAGCGGCGCCTGGACGCCCCTGGATGGGGCGTTTTCCGGGAAGAATCGATTCAGTGACGTTTTTCCTTCTGTGGGCGCCGCTTTCAACCTTGCCCCTTCGTTCAGTCTCTACGATTCTGTAGAGACCCCCGCAGGGCGGCGCCAGGCCGTCCCAGGCAAAACAACAGGAGCGCCCCATGAAGAGCGTCGCTGAAGTACTGAAGTTGAAGGCCAAGCACAACCAGCAAGTACACACCATCGCGCCCCATCAGATGGTGCTCGAGGCACTGATGCTGATGGCCGAGAAGAACGTCGGCGCCCTGCCCGTGATGCAGAACGGCGAAGTGGTCGGGGTGATCAGCGAACGCGACTACGCGCGCAAACTGGTGCTGCACGGACGCTCCTCGGTGGGCACGCCGGTCAGCGCGATCATGAGTTCGCCGGTGATCACCGTGGACTCGCACCAGAGCGTGGAAACCTGCATGGGCATCATGACCGACAGCCACCTGCGGCACCTGCCGGTGGTGGAAGACGGCCAGCTGCTGGGCCTGCTGTCGATCGGCGACCTGGTCAAGGAAGCCATCGCCGAACAGGCCGACCTGATCCGCCAGCTGGAACAGTACATTCGCGGCGAGTAAGCCCGCCCTCACCCCACAGGAGCCGGCTTGCCGGCAAAGAAGCCCGCAAGCCAGCTCCTGACCCAAGCTCCCGCCGCCCCGGTTCGCCGCAATCGGGCACAGTAGAATCCCCCCTCTGTCGACTGTGGCAAGGCCAGGTTAGCGGCGTATACTTTGGCAAATTTTGTCAAACGCGGACAAAACCATGAGCACCATGAACATTTCCCTGCCAGAGGCCCTCAAGGCCTTCGTCGACGATCAGGTCAGCCAGCGGGGCTACAGCACCAGCAGCGAGTATGTGCGGGAGCTGATCCGCAAGGATCAGGATCGACAGCACCTGCGCGGCCTGCTACTGGCAGGGGCTGAGTCGGCTCCTGGCACTCCGGTGGACGGTCATTACTTCGACGCTCTACGCGCCAGGGTCCGCAAGGAATGAAGGCACAGCGGGTCATTCCAAGGGCTCTGGCCAATCAGGATGTAGAGGACGCTATCGATTACTACCTGGCGCAACAGGCCGAGCTGGCGGCCTTGGGCTTCATCGACGACCTGCAAGCCGCCTATGCCCATATCGCCCGGCATCCTGCCTCAGGTCTTTCCCGCTATACCCATGAGCTCGACTTGCCAGGGCTTCTCTACTGGCCACTGAGTCGCTATCCCTATCTGGTGTTCTACGCTCGGCACGACGACCACATTGACGTGTGGCGTGTCCTGCACGCCATGCGGGACATTCCCGCTTCGCTGACGGAAAGCCCCGCACACTGATCGACCAGCAAGCAAACCGCCCTGCCTGAGCACACAGCTCGCGATCGACCGCGTAGCGGTCGCAAAACCTATGCATGCGGTTTGCCTGATGTCGCGCATTGGCTGCCATAGCGCCGGCTTGCCGGCTATCGCGAGCAAGCTTCGCTCCTACAGAAGCACACAGTGTGTAGTCAGTTACCAGGCGGTGTTTAACCCGCGGTGAAGAACTGCCGGCCATCGCGCTTGAGCAGATCCAGCAGCAGCTGGGCCGCCGGCGACAGGTAGCCTTCGGTCCGTACCAGCACCACGATGCTGCGATGCATGCGGGTTTGCGCCAGCGGCACTTCCCGCAGGTGGGCGATGCCCTTGAAGTCGTCCAGGGTTTCCCGGGCCAGGAAGCTCAGCAGCCCGGTCTTGGCGATCAGCCGCGGCAGCAGGGAGATGGTGTTGGTCTCGATCTGCACCGAAGGCAACGGCAGCTTGTGACTCTGGAACACGTTGTCGATCCAGCGGCGGGCCGAGACCCCGGTCCCCGGCAGCACCCAGCGGTAGTCGCACAGGTCGCGCAGGCGCATCGGCGTGTCGAACACCGGATGGTCGCGGCTGGCCACCACCACGGCTTGGTCTTCAAACAGGGTGTGGTGGCTCAGGTGCGGGTCGCCCTCGAACAGCGGGCAGATCACCATGTCCAGGCGCCCCGAGCGCAGGGATTCGCGGAGCACGTCGTCCTGGCCGATCACCAGGTTCAGGGTGATGTCCGGGGCGCGCTCCAGCAAGGTCGCGGTCATCTGCGGCAGCAGGTGTTCGGCCATGCTGGCGGCGCAGCCCAGGCGGATATTGCCGAGCACGCCACTGGCAAAATCGCGCACCTCGCGATGGGTCTCGGCGATGTTCTGCTGCAACTGCCGGGCGCGCTGCTGCAGCAACAGGCCCACCGCCGTCAGCTTGATCCGCCGCCCGTCGCGCTCGAACAGCTTGGTGCCGAAGGACTCCTCCAGGCGCTGGATGCTTTTGGTCAGCGCTGGCTGGCTGCGGTTGAGTTTCTGCGCCGCGCGCCCGAGGTGGCCCAGCTCGGCGATGGTTTCGAAATAGGTCAGGTCGCGCAGGTCCATGATCGATAAACCAGAGTTATTGGTTGATCACAATTAGAAACTGGACTTGATCAATTGCGCTATCAATAATTTGCTCCGAAGCGCTGGTAGCAACGGTCCCGCAACAGGAACGGCCAGCGCGCTGGAGAATGCCCTTGCCTCGTCCCTCGCCTTTGTCCCTGTCCGCCTGGCCCCTTGCCCTGCAATGGCTGGCACTGCTGATCCTCGCCGGCAGCGCCGGGCAGTTGCTGAAACATTTCGAAGTTCCCGCCGGACAGTTCCTCGGGCCGATGCTGGTGGCCATAGGTTTCGGCGTCAGCGGCGCCAGCATCCGCGTGCCGCGCCAGGCCTTCCGCCTCGGCCAGGGTTCGGTCGGGGTCCTGGCCGCCCACTCCATGACCATGGCCGTGCTGGCCTCGATGGCCCAGTCCTGGCATGTGATGCTGTTCGCCACCCTGCTCACCGTCTGCCTCAGCGCCCTGGTCGGCCTGGCGCTGGTGCGTCTCGGCGGCCTGGCACCCAGCACCGCGGCCTGGGGTACTGCGCCGGGGGCGGCCTCGGCCATGGTGGCGATGGCCGACGACTTCGGCGCCGACTCGCGGGTGGTGGCCACCATGCAGTATGTGCGGGTGGTGTGCGTGGTGATGATCGGCGCCCTGGCCAGCCACTGGATCGGCGTCCCGGCCGGCGGCAGCCAGGCCCACAGCACCGAGGTGGTCCTGCAGACCTTCACCCTGCTCAACCTCGGCCTGACCCTGGGCACCATAGTGCTGGGCGTGCTGCTCGGTTCGCGAGTGCCGGCCGGGGCCCTGCTGGTGCCGCTGCTGATCGGCGGCGCACTGCAGATCTCCGGGCTGCTGCACATCACCCTGCCCGGCTGGCTGCTGGCCCTGGCCTACGGCGCCATCGGCTGCTACATCGGCCTGCGCTTCGACCGGCCGACCCTGCGTTACGTCTGGACCCGCCTGCCGGCGATGATCTTCGGCGCGGTGCTGCTGATCGCCCTCTGCGCGCTGTCGGCCTGGCTGCTGGCGCACTGGCTGGACAAGGATTTCCTCTCGGTCTACCTCGCCACCAGCCCCGGCGGCCTGGACGCCATGACGATCATCGCGGTGGATACCCACGCCGACGTCGGCCTGGTGCTGGCCATGCAGACCCTGCGGCTGTTCGCGGTGATCGTCAGCGGGGCTTTTTTCGCCCGGCTGATCATCAAGTGGGCCAGCTGAACCCTGGAGTCGCGCGTCTTTAAACACTCTGAAATAGTAAATCCGAGCGCCATCCCCTCCTTCCCAGGCCTCGCTGCCAAGTGCCTGAATACGGGCTTCAAGCCACCTCCCTACAGCGCCCCGGGCCGTTTCGCCAGCGACCCGGGAGCTTATTTCCTTCTCGAATAAGAAACGTCTTGCCGCTAGCTGTTGTTACCATGGCGCACATTTGCGTGACGATTTAATGACTGGCAGGTTTTTTGTGAATTTCATCCGGCGTGTTTTCCATCATCCCCTGGCCCCCCTCGGCGCACTGCTGAGCCTGGTGCTGCTCGTGCCCCTGGTGGCGCGTGCGCTGCTCGGCTGGTCCGATCCCCTGGGCTATCTCTCGGACCTGGGCACCGCGGGTCTGTTGACCCTGCTGCTGTACCGCCGCCCCTGGTGGCTGGCCTTGCCAGTGCTGTTGGTGTGGAGCCTGCTGAGCATCGCCAGCGCCGAGCTGGTCAGCGCCGTGGGCCGCCTGCCCAATGCCTCTGACCTGCATTACCTGTTCGACCCGCAGTTCGTCGGCAACTCCACCGGCGGCGGCCTGACCCATCCCTGGCTGGCGGCGGCGCTGCTGTCCGGGTTGGCGTTGTGGCTGGGCGTGCAATGGGCCAACCGTGGCACCCACGCCCCGCGCTTGCCGCGCCATGCCTGGACCGCCCCGGCGCTGCTGTGGCTGGCCCATGGCGGCGTGCAATACCTGAACCCCAGCGAAGCCGATCAATGGCGCCTGTTCAACCTGCCGCACCAGTTGCTCGCGGCCGCGGCCGGCCAGGGCCAGGTGCAGCTGGAACAATGGCTGGAAGGCGACGTGCCCGAACTGCCGGTGCAGATGGCCGGCCTGACCCAGCTCGACCTCGACGGCGAGCCGCTGCTGGCCGCCCCGGGCCAGGCGCGCAACGTGCTGGTGATCGCCCTGGAAGGCATTCCCGGGGCCTATATCAAGACCAACCGCGAGGCCCTGCACAGCCGCTACCAGGACAACCTGATGCCCAGGCTCAGCGCCTGGGCCGAACGCGGCATGAACACCCCGGACTATGTGCTGCACAGCCACCAGACCATCCGCGGCCTGTACGCCATGCTCTGCGGCGACTACGACAAGCTCGACAACGGTACGCCCAAGGGCATCGAGCTGCTGACCCAGAGCCAGCGCAACCAGGCCTGCCTGCCGGCTCAGTTGCGCAAGCAGGGTTTCAATACCCATTACCTGCAAGGCGCCGGCCTGCGCTTCATGGCCAAAGACAAGATCATGCCGCACATCGGCTTCGACTCGACCCACGGCCTGGAGTGGTTCAGCAACGCCAACTACCTGGACTTCCCCTGGGGCAAGGACGACAAGGCCTTCTTCGAAGGCGCGCTGGACTATGTCGGCCAGCTGAAAAAGCAAAAGCAGCCGTGGATGCTCACCCTGCTGACCGTCGGCACCCACCAGCCCTACTCCGCGCCGGAGGAATACCTCAACCGCTTCGACACGCCCAAGCAGGCCGCCGTGGCCTACCTGGACGATGCCATCGGCCAGTTCATGGACCAGCTGGAGCGCCAGGGCGTGCTGAAGGACACCCTGGTGGTGATCACCTCGGACGAGTCCCACGGCATCGATGGCGTGCGCCTGGCGTCGTCCTGGGGCTTCAACCTGATGCTCGCCCCAGAGCAGGCGCAGCTTCCCAAACTCAAGTCCGGGACCTACGGCCATGTCGATCTGAGCGCCTCGGTGCTCGACTACTTCGGCTTCCAGGTGCCGGACAGCCTCAGCGGTCGCTCACTGTTCCGCGACTACGCTCTGGGCCGGGAAATCATGTCCTACACCAACGGCAAGCTGCGTTATCACGATGGCCAGGGCACCCTGACCGAATGCGATTTCCAGCAGCGCTGCCGCTACTACGCCAGCGCCGGCTTCATCGCCGACAGCGCCACCTTCAAGGGCCAGTACGGCGGCCTGCGGGCGCGCCAGATCAGCGCCCGCGCCGAGGGCCTGGACCGCACCCTGCTGCAATCGCCGCTGAACCTGCACTACCAGTTCGGCAGCCCGGCGATCATCCCGCTGCAAGCGCAGATCAAGGACGACTGGGCCGACAACCTGATCGGCGCGCAGTACCTGGAAATGCCCAAGGGCTCGCTGACCCGTGTGCGCTTCACCGTGCGCTCGGCCGACCCTCAGCAGAACGCCTACATCCTGCTCAAGGGCAAGGAGCGCGAACAGGACGTGGCCCTGGGCCTGCCGGAAGAGATGCTGGTCACCCCCGACCAGCCGCTGGAAATGGACTTCAGCTTCGCCAACCCGGAATCGCGCAAGGCCTTCTCCTTCCACCTGCTGGGCTACGGCCTGGGCGCGGTGGAAGTCAGTGACTTCAGCGTGATCACCGAACTGCCGGGGCAAGAAGAAACCAGCGAAGAACCCCAGGACGACAGCGCGCAGTCCTCCTGAATCACCTCCCCAGGAAGCTGGACGGCGGCACCACCGTCCAGCTCCCGCGCCCTTGTCTAAACTCCTGGTCAGGCACAAGGTATGGCCTCGCTGCATTACGCAGCGCCACCGCCAGAGCAGGAGAGCGCAGATGACCGACAGCCTGGACACCCCTCTGGAGCAGTTGCAGCAACTGATGGCCGAGCGCCCCTTCCTGGTCCTCACCGGCGCCGGCATCAGCACCCCTTCGGGCATTCCCGACTACCGCGACAACGACGGCGTGCGTCGCGGCAGCCAACCGATGATGTACCAGGAATTCCTGGCCGAGCCCAAGGCCCGGCGCCGCTATTGGGCGCGGGCCATGCTCGGCTGGCCGCGGATCCGACAGGCCCGGCCGAACGCGGCCCACGAGGCCCTGGCGCATTTGCAGGCGCGGCAGAAAATCGCCGGGGTGATCACCCAGAACGTCGATACCCTGCACGACCAGGCCGGCAGCCGCGACGTGATCGAGCTGCACGGCAACCTGCACCGGGTGGTCTGCCTGGACTGCACGCAACGCAGCGATCGGCAGGCGATCCAGCAGTTGCTGGAACTGCACAACCCCTACCTGGCTGGCGTCGACGCGGTGCAGGCGCCCGACGGCGATACCCTGCTCGATCCGTCCTTCGAAGAACGCTTCCAGGTGCCCCGCTGCCCCCATTGCGATGGCGAGCGGCTGAAACCGGATGTGGTGTTCTTCGGCGAGAACATGGCCCAGGCCACCGCGGCCAAGGCCCTGCACAGCGTCGAACAGGCCGCCGGCCTGCTGGTGGTGGGTTCGTCCCTGATGGCTTATTCGGCCTTTCGCCTGTGCAAGGTCATGGCCGACCAGGGCAAGCCGCTGATCGCCATCAACTTCGGCAAGACCCGCGCCGACGAGCTGCTGGACCTGAAGATCGCCGCCTCCTGCGAGCAGCTGTTGCCGCTGCTGGCCGAGCGCCTGAGCTCCTNGGAGGCCACCGACAGGCGCTCGGCCAGACCGGCCCCGCGCAGAATGTCGAACAGCGCCTGGGCGGCACTCGACAGTTCATGCCCGGGGTTGGTCAGCACGCCGATGGCGCGTTCCACCACCGGGTCGCGCAGGGTGATGCAGCGGGCGCCCAGCTCGCGCATCTGTCCGGCGCACAGGGCCGGCACCGCGCTCACGCCGAGGCCGCTGGCAACCATGCGCCCCACCGTCGCCAGTTGATGGCTCTCGAACTCCACCGGCAGCTTCATGTCCCGCGCCCGCAGGTGCTCTTCGAGCATCACCCGCACCGTGGACGGTCGTTGCAGGGTGATGAAGGGCTGTTCCAGCAGCGACTGCCAGTCGATGTCCTTCAGGTCGGCCAGGGGTGAATCGCTGGGCACCACGGCGACGAAGCGGTCGATGTACAGCGGGGTGAATTGCAGCGACGCGCTTTGCTGCGGCTCGAAAGCCACCCCCAGTTCCACCTGGCGGTCGCGGACCATCTCCAGCACCTGCTCGTTGATCACGTCGTTGACCGTGACATTGACCTGCGGGTACCGCGCGCGAAAGGTCTTGAGAATCGGCGGCAGCAGGTTGCCGGCAAAGGACGGCATGGCCGCCAGGGTCACCCGCCCGCGTTGCAGGGTGAAGCGCTGGCGCAGTTCGTCCTCGGCGTTGTCCCAGTCGGCGATCAGGCGCCGCGCCAGGGGCACCAGGGCCTCGCCTTCCGGGGTCAGGGCGACGTTGCGCGTGTTGCGGCTGAACAGCCGCCCACCCAGGCCGTCCTCCAGGGCCTTGATGGTCAGGCTCAGGGCCGACTGCGACAGGTGCAGGCGCTCGCAGGCCACGGCGAAACTCAGGCTCTGGGCCACGGCCAGGAAGGCGCGGATCTGTTTGACGGTCATTGGAAGCTCCAAGAGAGAGGCAGCTACAAGCTGCAAGCCAGATGCGGCTTGCGGCTTGCGGCTTGCGGCTTGCGGCTTGCGGCTTGCGGCTTGCGGCTTGCGGCTTGCGGCCAATTATTATGTTTTCTAAATTAATCAACCTTAAAAATCAACTTAACAAATCAATCCCCTGGCGCAACACTGCGGCTCACTCTCTTCATACGGCCAGCCAGCCGGCTGGCAACGCAAATACCAATAACAAGAGGATGTGCAGATGGCAGGTTTCGACAAGCGCGTGGCGTCCTACGAGGAAGCCCTCGAAGGCCTCAAGGACGGCATGACGGTGATCTCCGGCGGCTTCGGCCTGTGCGGCATTCCGGAAAACCTGATCGCCGAGATCAAGCGTCGCGGCACCCGCGACCTGACCGTGGTCTCCAACAACTGCGGCGTCGACGGCTTCGGCCTCGGCGTGCTGCTGGAGGACCGGCAGATCAGCAAGGTAGTCGCCTCCTACGTCGGTGAAAACGCCCTGTTCGAGAAGCAACTGCTGAGCGGCGAAATCGAAGTGGTGCTGACCCCCCAAGGCACCCTGGCCGAAAAAATGCGCGCCGGCGGCGCCGGTATCCCGGCCTTCTTCACCGCCACCGGCGTCGGCACCCCGGTCGCCGACGGCAAGGAAACCCGTGAATTCAACGGCCGCGCCTACCTGATGGAAGAGTCCATCACCGGCGACTTCGCCATCGTCAAAGGCTGGAAGGCCGACCACTTCGGCAACGTGGTCTACCGCCACACCGCGCAGAACTTCAACCCGCTGGCGGCCACCGCCGGCAAGATCACCGTGGTCGAGGTCGAAGAGATCGTCGAACCGGGCGAGCTGGACCCGACGCAGATCCACACCCCGGGCATCTACGTCGACCGGATCATTTGCGGCACGTTCGAAAAACGCATCGAACAGCGCACCGTGCGCAAGTAATCGCCCGCCCAACGACTGACGGAGAATAAAAAATGGCTCTTACCCGCGAACAAATGGCTCAACGCGTCGCCCGCGAACTGCAAGACGGCTTCTACGTGAACCTCGGCATCGGCATCCCGACCCTGGTGGCCAACTACATCCCCGACGGCATGGAAGTGATGCTGCAATCGGAAAACGGCCTGCTCGGCATGGGCGCCTTCCCCACCGACGACGAAGTCGATGCGGACATGATCAACGCCGGCAAGCAGACCGTCACCGCGCGCATCGGCGCGTCGATTTTCTCTTCCGCCGAATCCTTCGCGATGATCCGTGGCGGCCATATCGACCTCACCGTGCTCGGCGCCTTCGAGGTCGACGTGCAAGGCAACATCGCCTCGTGGATGATCCCCGGCAAGCTGGTCAAGGGCATGGGCGGCGCCATGGACCTGGTGGCCGGCGCGGACAACATCATCGTCACCATGACCCACGCCTCGAAGGACGGCGAGTCGAAACTGCTGTCGCGCTGTAGCCTGCCGCTGACCGGCGCCAATTGCATCAAGCGCGTGCTGACCGACCTGGCTTACCTGGAGATCGAGAACGGCGCGTTCATCCTCAAGGAGCGCGCCCCGGGCGTGAGCGTCGAGGAAATCGTCAGCAAGACCGCCGGCAAGCTGATCGTGCCGGCCCACGTGCCTGAAATGCAGTTCGCCTGAGGAGCAACCAGACCATGCAAGACGTCGTAATCGTTGCTGCCACCCGCACCGCGGTCGGCAGTTTCCAGGGTTCGCTGGCGAACATTTCCGCGGTCGATCTCGGCGCCGCGGTGATCCGCCAGCTGCTGGCCCAGACTGGCCTGGAGGGCGCCCAGGTCGATGAAGTGATCATGGGCCAGGTGCTCACCGCCGGCGCCGGGCAGAACCCGGCGCGCCAGGCCGCGATCAAGGCCGGCCTGCCCCACGCCGTGCCGGCGCTGACCCTGAACAAGGTCTGCGGCTCCGGCCTCAAGGCCCTCCACCTGGGCGCCCAGGCGATCCGCTGCGGCGACGCCGAGGTGATCATCGCCGGCGGCCAGGAGAACATGAGCCTGGCCAACTACGTGCTGCCCGGCGCCCGCACCGGCCTGCGCATGGGCCATAGCCAGATGATCGACAGCATGATCAGCGATGGCCTGTGGGACGCCTTCAACGACTACCACATGGGCATCACCGCCGAGAACCTGGTGGACAAATACGGCATCAGCCGCGAAGCCCAGGACGCCTTTGCCGCCGCTTCGCAGCAGAAGGCAATGGCCGCCATCGAGGGCGGGCGTTTTGTCGATGAGATCACCCCGATCCTGATTCCCCAGCGCAAGGGCGAGCCAGTGGCCTTCGCCACCGACGAGCAGCCGCGCGCCGGCACCACCGCCGAATCCCTGAGCAAGCTCAAGCCGGCCTTCAAGAAAGACGGCACGGTCACCGCCGGCAACGCCTCGTCGCTGAACGACGGCGCCGCCGCGGTGATTCTGATGAGCGCCGCCAAAGCCAAGGCCCTGGGCCTGCCGGTGCTGGCGAAGATCGCCGCCTACGCCAACGCCGGGGTCGACCCGGCGTTCATGGGCATCGGCCCGGTATCGGCCACCCGCCGCTGCCTGGACAAGGCCGGCTGGTCCCTGGAGCAGCTGGACCTGATCGAAGCCAACGAAGCCTTCGCCGCCCAGTCGCTGTCGGTGGGCAAGGAACTGGGGTGGGACGCGAGCAAGGTCAACGTCAACGGCGGCGCCATCGCCCTCGGCCACCCGATCGGCGCCTCGGGCTGCCGGGTGCTGGT